>JAJFUV010000184.1 GCA_021372245.1 Terriglobales bacterium | reverse complement strand
CCGGACTTCTCGCAAGCGGCGATCAGGGTGGGCAGGTCCATGTCCTTGGCCCACTGGTAAGTCACCAGACCGAACTTCATGCCGCTCGGTCTAGCGGCGGCAAAGAGGCCCGGCATGGCGGTAATCGCCACGCCGGAGCCCAGGAAACCGCGTCGGGTTATCTGATCCATGGGAGCGCTCCCTAAACTTTGCCGGGCGCCGGCATGACAAAGCCGTCGCGGTACGTATCGGCGAGAAGGGCATTGGCCTGCTCGTCTCCGACGAAGCATTCGGCATCGGGATCGAACTGCAGCACGGCTCCCCTGCGGAAGGCCGTGTTGGCAATGTGGGCCAGGCCGGATGAGTAATGCGCAGTCTCGACCGGGCCGTTCTGGTCTTCCACCTTGCGGCTGCGCACGGCCTTGATGAAGTTCTCGAAGTGCCTGGCCGGAGCCGATCCCGTCGGCCCGGGCGTGCGTTTGGGCCCGAGGAAGACGGAGTATTTCGTGTAGCCGTTGACCGCCATGAAGCCTTCTGAGCCGTAAAACAGGTCGCCGTTGCTGCCGCCGTCGGCTTCGACGTTGGTGCACCAGAAACGCACGGCGATCTCGGCGTACTTCTTCTCCCTTTCGAAATCGCACAGCGCGGTGAGAACCTCGGGAGTCTCGCGGCGGTCGCGCCACAGGTACTTGCCGCCCATCGCCGCTATCTTCGTCGGGAACTTCACGCCCAGGCCCCACTGCAGCATGTCGAGCTGGTGCACGCCCTGGTTGCCGATCTCGCCGTTGCCGAAGTCCCAGGTCCAGTGCCAGTTGTAGTGAACGTGGTTCTTCGAATAGGGCCGCCATTTGCCCGGGCCCACCCACAGGTTGTAATCGAGCGTCTTGGGCGGCTCTTCGTTGGGGAAGTTCTGAAGCTTCGGGCGCCACTTGAATATGGTTGCCCGGCCCATGTAGACGTCGCCGATAACGCCTTCGCGCAGCTTCTGAACGGCTTCCTGCATCGCCTCGGAGCTGCGCAGTTGCACACCGTGCTGCACGATGCGCTTGTACTTCTTCGCCGCCGCGATCATGCTGCGGCCCTGGGCCAGCGAATGCGTGCCGGGCTTCTCGACGTAGACGTCCTTGCCCGCCTGGCAGGCCCACACCGCAGCCAGCGCGTGCCAGTGGTTGGGCGTGGCGATGCCAACCACGTCGATGTCTTTATCGTCAAACACCCGGCGCATGTCCTGCACAACCTTCACCGGGTGCCCGTACTTGGCCTCGAACTCCTTGGCGCGGCGGTTGGCCACGTCGAGGTCGGGGTCGACAAACGTCGTGACTTCGACGTTTTCAAGCGGTTCGAAGCCGTTGTAGTGAGCCGTGCCGCGGCCATTCACGCCCAAGACAGCCACACGGATCGTGTCGTTGGCGCCGAACGCCTTGCTTGAGCTCATTACCATGGGAGCGGCCGCCGAGGCCGCCAGGAATTGTCTTCTGTCCATTCGTCCTCTCCAAAATCCCCAGGGCCGATTTTACAACCATGGAGAGGATCGATGCTTGGCAGCGCCCAGTTTGCTGGAAAGGTCACTCCTCTGAGTTCTCCAGATTCATCATCGGGGAGCCGGGCTCGACCCGATACGGATCCAGAGCATCTTGCCGCGGCATGAGCGTGGTTGGAGGCGATACACTGTGGGTGTGCCGACTGTTCTGAATACCTCCGGTTACAGGTTCTTCTTCTTCAGCTTGGAGGGTCGGGAGCCTCCGCACGTTCACGTAGAGCAGGCCGAACGTTATGCGAAGGTCTGGCTGTCGCCTCCCACGTTGGCCCGTTCGAGAGGTTTCAGGAGCAGCGAGATATCAGAAATCGTCGCGATTGTCCGTAAGAATCGAGAATACTTCCAGGAGAAGTGGAATGAGCACTTTGAGCGTTAGATTTGAACCACTCGCAGTCGACGTCAAGGTGACAGCTCACGCGCTGCAGGTTGTATTGGCGGATGGACGCGAAGTGAGCGTGCCGCTCGCATGGTTTCCCCGTCTATTGAACGCCAGCGTCGAGCAGCGGGACAACTGGCGGTTGATCGGTGGCGGCATTGGTATTCATTGGCCGGATGTCGATGAGGATATTTCGGTCGAGAGCCTGATTGCCGTCCGGTGACGGCGCCCTAGTCGCCGCTGACGCGACGGGCGGTCGAGAAGTAGAAGTCCAGCGTCGCCGGGACCGAGACCTTCCAAGTCTTCCACTGGGTTCGAAGCACCGACAGGCCCAGCATCAGCAGCGTCACCGCCACAGCCACGGTCACGACCTGAGGCGTCGAGAGCGAATCCTTCCAGGAGCCGACCCAGCGCCCGTACACCAGTTCGATGTGTACCCAATAGACGAGCAAAGACGTGGTGCCCAACTGCCGCAACCAGCTCCAGCCTCCGCTAGAGCCAAATTCGGTCCACAGGTAGGCGGCCGACAGAAGCAGCATCACTACGCCCAGCTTGATGAGGATCAGCGCCGGACTGTCCAGCCAGAAATCCGCTTTCGAATAGAGCGAATAGGGAAGATCGCCGATCCAGCGTGTGGCGGCTATCAGCACGATGCCGGACAGCGCCACCCACTGCATGGCGCGTGGAACCTGCGTCGTAGGTAGGGCTCTCAGCAGGCTGCCGAAGCTCATGCCGAACGCTACAAACGCGGCCCAGGGGAAGAAGCTGAAGAAGTCGTGGCTGGGCGCGAGATAACTGCGCACCAGCAGCGGTACGCCGCTCCAATTGAGATTCGTCATCAACGGGGACAAGCCCGCGACGCCCAATCCCAACACGGCGCACAACCGGATCCGCTCGCGCGTCGGGAACACTGCCATCAACGAGAACAGCATGATCGCCAGACCCATGCAGTTCAGGATGTCCACCTTAACGAGGTCCTGCCACTGGCTGTAAGGTAGGCCGAAAAGCCAGAGTTGGAAACGCACCAGAAAGGCTATGCCGAACAGGTAGCCGCCGCGCTTGACTGCCGCCCAGATGCGGCGCGGAGCGGACCAGCCCAGCCGTTCGCGGCTGCTCATCAGGAAGGCCAGCGTGACGCCGGTGAGAAACAGGAACAACGCCGGAGGCATTCCGCCGATGAATTGCGACAGCATGAAGGGGGATTCGGTGCGCAGATCGGTGCGGGTAAAGCTGTGAAAAACATGTCCCTGGAGCATGATCGCGGCGGCTACGCCACGCGTCCAGTCCAGGTACAGTAAACGGGGGGACTTACTACCAGGATTGCTTTGAGACATTATGAAAAACCAGCTACGACGCTTCTATGAGGCCGATATGCTACTTTTGCGGATACTCCCGCTTCACTCCTTTAGTAGGAAGGTTAAATGCCTGGTCGGAGATATTCACATCCAACTGGACATTCGAGTATGCGATGAGATTGTAATCACCGCTGGGCTCCAAAAACTTCTGCTGAACAGGCTGGCCGTTGGCGGCCGAAATCCAAAGGTCTACCGTCTTTAGATGTTCGCGTGCTTGCGCGGACTTAGGAATCAGCTCCAGATGCCAGGCGGACTGCCCGTTGGCCCGGTCCGCGCCGAGGAACTTGATGTCATAACTGTTCGACAGTTCCTTGCTGGAAGTGCCGAAACCCAGCAGCAGGAACTGATCCACCAACTGGCGCTGTTTGCCTAAGTCGTACACCTGGATGGTCTTTATCTTGGGAAAGTATTTCTCAACCTTTTGGCCCCGGAACACCACCGTGGATTGGTCCGGGCTGATGAAGTCGATGGCGATCCTGAGGTCGCGGGAACCAAACCGCTTCATACGAACCTTGCCGGTATCCTCGGAGTTGTCGTTGAGAACCGCGGTGTGTGTGACGCGCTTCAGGTCCGCGACCATGCATTTGAAACCCTTGGCGCCTTGATCCATCCTCGCCAAAACGTCCTGCAAAGTCTCCGCCGGGGCGGGAGCAGGGACAAAAAGCCAAGCCGCAGCCGTCAACGTTAAGAGTGCAAATTTCATATCCTCGACCGCCTCACGCGCGCAATTGGGGGCTGACTCACTGTGACCGGGTGAACGCCATGTAGCCCTTCAACGCCTCTTCGCTGTCCCGGACAGGTTCCAGACGAACCACTTTCTGCTTCTTGCCGGTGCGATCTTCGAGCACCGCTTCAATCCGCGCGGCGCGTTGCGGCTCCGGCACCGGAGTTAGCAAATCCATATCCACCCAATACACGCTGGCTCCGTGGACCGCAGGCAACATGGTGATGCTACTGGCGTTAGGGATTCTTGGCTGGTCGCGGAACCAGCCACGCGGCGTCAGGAAAATGAAGGCCAGAATCAGACCGACCATGACATCGTACTGCCAGCATGCCCTGGGATAATCCCAAAGCACAAAACGTTTAGCGCCGGTCCAGAATCCGCCTGCCATCTTCTTTCAGTCTAGCATCTGGACGGCTTTCGCGGGTCTGCGGTTACACGGTCCTGGCGACGTTAACGAGGTCGCTGAACAGGCCATAAGCGGTCTGCTCGACGGTTGGATCAAGCGACACCGTGCCTACGGTTCCCATCAGATCCGTGTGGAACAGAAGCAGGTTCGATGTGCCGTGGGCGGATGCAAGCAGGTCCGTCTCATCCAGCATCTCGGCGCGCACACGCAACCGGACGCCGGACGGCGTACGTTTGGCGCGGCTTACCAGGCGCACGGTTTTGCCTTCCGCAGCCAGTTCGCACACGCGCGCGGTGGTGAGCCGGCCTATGCCCTTGGTTTCCACCTGCTGTGGCGTGGTGCGGGCGTCGAGCAGCACGTTGGCCAGGGCGGCGGTCTTGGCGGCGGAGTCCCAGCCGTCGATATCGAAGCTCGGGTCGGTTTCGGCGATGCCCATCTGGCGCGCCCGTTCAATTCCCTCTTCCATCGAACAGCCTTCGCGCATAGCCTCCACAACGATCTTGCTCGTGGAATTCAGCACGCCGGTGAAGCCGTTGATTTCGACACCGGGCAGCGCGAAATTCACCAGGTTGAAGACCGGCGCGCCGTCCATGACGGTAGATTCGAAGCAGAACTGGACGCCGGCTTGCGCGGCCTCGTCGCGAAGGTTGTGGTAAGCGTGTGCGATGGGGCCCTTGTTAGCCGTAATTACGTGCATCGAGCGCGCAAAAGCGGCGCGGATGTGGCTGATGGCGGGCTCGCCGGTAGCCGGATTGAGCGGCGTAACTTCAATCATCACTTCCGCGCCGGTACGATCCAGGAATTCATCCACTGAAGCGGCCGGGGGGCCGAAGACCGGCTCTGGCGCCAGCCCGCCAGGATCGATGGCGGTCCCGTGGCGCAACGTATGGATGCCCACGATGCGAAAAGGGAACGACGCGCGCTTGCGCTCAATCAGGCGGCCGAAGGCGCGCCCGACGTTGCCGTAGCCGATCAGTGCGAGTTTCAAAACTCCATATTATCAATCAGCGTGTCAAGCGCCGCGGTGGCTTCCTCTTTGGTCTTGCGCAACTGGCTCAGGCGGTCGCGCATGGCGGCCATTTTCGTTTCCTGGGCGGCCAGGTCGCGCGCGTAACGCTGCACCTGCTCTTGCTGCCCCGCAACCTGGTTTAGGCTGATGATGTTCTGGCGGAGGCGTCCCTGGTCCTGGTTCAGTTCCTGAAGCTCCTTCTCGGTGCGGGCGATGGCGCGGTCGTTTTCGGCGATGGCCTTACGCGCCGCGGCGATCTTTTCCATCTGCGCGCGCGCGGTTTCCGTCAGACTTTTGTTGCGGGCGTAAATCAGCAGCGTGTCCGGCGAGAGATCGGTCACCGCGTGGGCCACTTCGTACGTGTTTTCCTCGACGACGGCCAACTTCGCGGTGGATGCCGGCGCGAGCGCCAGTTCGAAGCGGTGGCGCGTGGGCGTGCTTTCGGCAGGCGTGGGGCTGAGCACCTTGTAACCGGGCCGCACGGGATGTTCGACGTAGAGCGTCTTGGCTTTCTGGTCGACGTTGCGGACGGTGTAGGTCTTGGTTTCGCGGACGGCCTCACGCAGGGTCAGCGTTCCGCGGCGCAGGTGGATCTCGCGGATCCCCTGCGTCTCGGAACCCTGGATCGTGCCGATGCGCGTCCCCAGGTCGACAGCGTAACCGATCAGGCGTTTATCGCCGGCTTTCAAAGTTTCCATGAGCGCCTCGCCCGAGTAGGCGCCAGTCTCGAAGATGGTTATGGGGCCGCCGTCGAGCGTCTTGCCGGTCGAGTTGGTGATTTCGGCGGCGTTCATGGGATTCTGCCCCTGCCCCTCCGAATAGACCAGGAGCTTGCGCGCGTGGATCTTCTGCTGCACGAAGGGCAGCATGGCGCTCTCGCCCTTGCGCACGGTTACGGGCGAGGAGAAGCGGTATTCGAACAGATCGCCCAGTTCGCGCGCCTCGGCGACGGCCGCGATGGAACTGGCTGCCTCCGCCCGCATCAGCATAGGAGCGGGAGCGAGAGCCGCCATGGGGGCGGCGTCCCGCAAGGCCTTCGACCGCGCCGCGCCAAGGATGCCGCCGATCACGCCTCCCGGCGCTCCGCCGGGAACGCCGCCGGCAACTCCGGCTGACGTGGCGCCCTCATAGAGCACGGGCCCTTGCACACGGTCCTCGGGCAGTTCCACCGTGGGACGGTCCCGGTAGGCCGGCTCGTAGAGCTTGCTCACGAAAGACGTGGGGCGGCCCGAAACGAGCGCGAGCTGAATCTGGCTCCAATCCTCGCCGCTCGTGTTGTTGACGATGGCCCAGCCCTCGATGGTAGGGTCCTCCGCGGCGCGGAATATCAGGCGGTAGCTCGACTTCCAGACCGGCGTGGGCACCATGTAGCTGGCTGCGACCCGGCGCGCGCCGCCGGCGGCCGACTCGATGGTGACAGTCTTCTTCTCCTTCGAACGCGCCTGCTCCAGGACCTCCAGGTACTCTTTCAACTGGCCTTGCAGGCGTGCATCGGCCAGGCGCAGCCCGCTTACGGCCGCCAGATCGAAGGACTGCAGTTCGCCGGAATCGGCAAGCAGCGTCACGATCTGCTGCTCGGGACGTTGTTCGCTGCCCATGGCGACCCGGCCGCCCACGATGGCTCCCGCCACGGCGCCGGAGGGAGTCTTCAGTTCGAGCCGCGCCCCTTTCAGGTCATCCAGGAACATGGCCAGAGGCTGCCGCGCGCCAAGCTGGAATGGGAACTCCCGCAGCCTTTGGTCGACGGGTTCGCTTGAATCGTAGCGCAGGGCGACTACCTTGCCCGCGCGGTCCTCGACCGTGAGAGACTTGAGAACGTCGTTCATCTCCGAGGCCTTGAACTGCAGCCGGGCGGTTTCCCCGGCAGCCACCTCGCCGGCGCGCTCGAAGTAGCCGACCCCGTTCTTGTAGAGAACCACCTGTTTGACCGGCAGGTCCGCGGCTGCGAGTCCCGCCGCGAGAATGATCGCGGAAAGCACAAGTCGAGTCATATCACCTCCCTAGACGCCCATGGGCGGGGCTGAGTTCCCAGGTCTTACTCACCCATCACTTTGATAATGACGCGCTTGGAGCGCTGTCCGTCAAATTCGGCGTAATAAATCTGCTGCCAGGGCCCGAAGTCAAGCTTTCCCTCCGTCACCGGCACAATCACCTGATGATGCACCAAAAGGCTCTTGAGATGGGAATCCCCATTGGTCTCGCCGGTGTGATGGTGGCGATAATCCCGCCGGAAGGGGGCAAGTTTTTCGAGCCAGTCGTCGATATCTTCCAGTAGACCGTCTTCGGCATCGTTGACCCACACTCCGGCGGTGATGTGCATGGCCGAAACGAGGATCATGCCGTCGCGGATGCCGCTCGACCGCAGGGCGTTCGCGACTTTGCCGGTGATGTTGATATATTGGCGATGCTGTTCGGTTTTGAAGGTGAGGTATTCTGTGTGAAAGCGCATACGTCGCAATGATACAGAAACCCGCGGCTTTCCTGGAGGCCTTATGAGATTTCAATGGTGGTGGTGTCTGCTCGCTGTGCCGGTGACTGCCGTGGCACAGGAAGAGGTCAGAGAACCGCCGCCACCGCCGGTGCTGAGCCGGGGCTCCGGGCCGGACCAGTTGAGCAGCGAGACGAGAACGTCCCCGATGCGCTTCTTTGCGCAAGTGGGCGGAATCTACGAGAACGGATTGACGTCGCTCACTATGGATGAGAACGGCGAAATCCCGGACGATTACAGTTATGGCGTAGAGGGGGAGATCGGCGTACTAGGAACTCACCGCTGGAAACGGACGTTGGTCGGTTTGGACTACCGGGGCAATTATCGCCACTACACGCGCCGGACTTATTATGACGGTTCCGATCACGCCCTGACCCTGGGCATGTCTCACCAAGCGACGCGGCGGACGTTTTTCACCCTGAAGGAAATCGCGGGCACTACTTCTAGGAACTTCGGCATCGGCTCCCCGCACGGGTTCATCGATCCCACCTATTCTCAGTTGCCTACGGAGGAACTCTTCAACGGCCGCACCTATTACCTCAACAGCCTCGCGGACGTCACGTATCAGAAGTCCGCGCGCCTGTCGTTCAATTTCGGTGGGGGTGGTGGCCTTACCCGGAGACGTTCGAACGCTCTGGTTGGCAACGAGGCCGAATACGCCCGGGGCGACATGATGTACCGGGTGAGCCGCCACCAGACCATCGGTTTCGATTACGCGTTTACCCATTACTCATTCACTCGCAACTACGGTTCGGCGTTCCTGCACATGGGCGCTTTGGATTACGCCGCCAGGTTGGGCCGCTATTGGACATTCTCACTGCGAGGCGGGGCAACCAGCGTCGACACGCAGGGATTGATCCGCGTGGACATCGACCCTGTGATCGCCGCCATCATCGGCCGGTCATACGGCATTGAAATCTATCAGCGGCAGAACCTCATCCCTTCCGGCGCGCTCACGCTTACACGAGACTTCCGCAAGGCCATGTTGAGCTTCAATTACACAGATGGAGCCACTCCCGGTAACGGGTTGTACCTGACCTCGCGCAATCGCAGGGCCGGTGCGGACTTCTCTTACTCCGGCATCCACCGGTTGAACATCGGCTTCAACTTCGATTACGGCCAGTACACATCTTTGAGCCGCGATCTGGATAAGTACCAAGGCTACGGTGGTGGTGCGGGGCTTGCGTATCAGTTGGCGCGGGGGCTGCATGCCGTGGCCCGCTTCGACACGCGCGACTACGAGATTTACGGCTCGAAGTTCGCCCGCAACACGCTTCGGGTCACCTTCGGGCTGGCATTCAGCAGCGGAGAAGGTGCCTTGGGATTGTGGTAAATGAGCCTGGGAATGCCATGATCGGCGGCCGAATTCTCGTAGTGGAGGACGAGCCGGCCCTCTTACGCATCCTGGTGCGCTACCTCACGCGGCTGGGTTTCGTGGCCGTCGCGGCATCCTGCGGCCGGGATGCGATTGAGGCCTTTGACGGCGACCAAACGGGCTTCTCCGCGGTGCTCACCGATCTGTTGCTTCCGGACATGCGCGGAGAGGACCTGGTAGTCCGGCTGCGAAAGTCGAACCCCGCCATCGCGGTGCTGCTGACGAGCGGCAGTCCTTCAGCACTGGAAAGCCTGCCGTTGCTCTGTGAGGCGCGAGTTGCGTCGCTGGCCAAACCGTTCACCGCGAAAATGCTTGCGGACGCGCTCGGGCAGTTGCTGGATCGGCCGAATCCGCCTCAGCCGATCTGATCTTCCAGCCGCGCGGCGAGGTCTTCGCCGGATTCGAGCCACAGCCGGCGCCGCTCAACGGGCAGATCCCGTGCAATCTCCTCCGTCAACCTTAGCAAGCCTTTGATATTGCTTCGGATAGCAATCGTGCCGCCTTCGACGTCGTCGCGAGGCAGGAAGTCCTCGTCCACGCCGAGGCACAGGCGCACATTGTCATCGGAATCGCTGATGAAATCCGGGCCGAAGCATTCAATCGAGACGGGAGACGGTTCCAGTTTCCACTCGCCTTTCCAACGCCACAACTCCCAGTAGCCGTCGACCAGGAACGCCACGTCGGAATGAAGGTGCTCGCGTGCCACGTCGATGACGTTCTCAACACCGGCTTGCTCGTCAAAGACGGTTTCCACAAGCGGCGGTTCTACATATTCGAGCGCGTAGACTTCGAGCGACCGAATGCCCTGCCGCAGGCGCGAAAAAGGGAACACCGTCAGGAGCTTCTCCAGATGGTCCAGCATGTTCCGCTCCCCGTAGCCTCGCAACCAGAGCGATAAGAAAACCCTGTCAGCCAATCTTTCACCACCTAAGATTCCCGGCGGCCTCGGCCACCAGGACGATTCCGAGTAAGGTTACCACAGCCGCGCTCGCCACCGGCAAAGAACGCGTGAAACGGTTCTCGCCGGCTAGTGCGCGCATGGCCGGCGCCGCCAGCACCATGGCTACGCCGATCACGATCAGCACCGACGCCAATCCCAGGCTGAATACGGCCAGCAACGCCAGCCCAAGTCCCAGCTTCCTCAGCGAGATAGAGATCATCAGCACCACCAGGGCTTCCGGACAGGGTACCAATCCGCCCGAAAAGCCGAGCGACAGCAAACTGCCCTTTCCTGGCCGGTCATGGTGGTGGTGATCGGGCAAGCCATTGTGGGGGTGCGGGTGATGGTGGCTGTGCCCATGATGTGCAGCACGCCAGCGCACACCCAGTAGCCAAATGCCGATTCCAGCCACCAGCGCACCGCTCACGAGCGCCAACAGGGGATAGATGCGGTCGAGCGAAACGCTCCTCGACGCATAGAGTGTCGCCAGCCCCAGCGCGAAGACGCTCGCCGTGTGCGTGACCGTAACCACGCCGCCCAGCAGCACCGCGTCCAGGACGCGGCCCCGGCTGCCCACCAGATAGGCCGCCACGATGGTCTTGCCGTGCCCCGGCGTGAGCGCGTGCGCGGCGCCTAGCAAGAACGCCGTCGCAAGAGCGCCCACGAGGACAAGCGGATCGGAGGCCGGAGAGGCCAGGATCTGTTCGAGCCGCGCCCGGCCGGGCAGTTCCAGCAACAACGCCGCGGGACTCAGCCGGTCCTCCTCATCGCAGTTTCTCGGTTACCGTGACTGGCTCCTTGAGCCGGAAGCTCAGGCGCGTTTCGACAGGCAGCACGGCGGGCTTGCCGCGCGTGGCCATGACGGTGCCGGTTCCGGCCGCGCCGCCCACGCCGGCGCCGATGGCGGCGCCCTTCCCTCCGCCGGCAATCGCGCCAATGATCGCTCCAATACCCGCGCCGGCGCCGACCTTGGCGGCATCGCTCTTGGTCGACTTGGGGCCTTCCCTCACGAAGGGATCGGTCTGGATATGAATCTTCTGCCCATCCGATGTGGTGAACTGGGTCAGCTCGACGGAGAGCTGCGCTAATCCTTTTACGCGCCCGGCCTTTTCGGCTGAGATCACCTTCCCGGACACCCGGGCACCTCGCTCGGCGATCACATACCCGTCGACGACCACCGGCTGATCGAGCGACGCGCTGAAGCTGTCGCCCGCCTGGACGCGGTCGCTGGACAGCGCTTCCATCAGCCGCACACTCAGCAGGGTGCCGGCCGTCAGGGTCACTCGCTTCGGCTCGGGGGGAGGCGGAGGAGGCGCGACAGGCTGCTCCTGCCTGGCGACGACCGGCGCGGGAGTGGCCGGTTGCGCGGGTGGAGCCGCCTGGGGCGCGGACGGAGCAGGCGCCGTTGGAGCGGCCGGGGCTTCCGCCTCCGTTCGCGAGGAAGCTTGGCGCTGGCTCAGCCGCGATGTTCGAGACGGGGCCGGCTTCACAGGCTGCGCGGGTATGGCTATCGGAACCGGTTGCGGTGGCGCCGCTTCAGGCGCGGGCGCGGCAGGCGTTGAAGTGCTGGCCACGGGCGCCGGTTGTGGCGGAGCGCTCTCCCTCTTCACCACGAATAAAACTACCCCGGCTGCGACGGCCGCGCCGAGTACAAAGGCCAGTACAATTCGCTTCATGGCGTTCTCCTCTACACACTAAATTCAACGCGGCACGATGCACTCGCGTTTCAGCGGCTCGCGTTTTGTGCGCGCTGCCGCACTGTTCGCTAGAATGGTGGCTGACCCCAGTATGCCTCAGCTTCCGCCATTTATGCGCGTCGGAAGTGTGGAGGTGCGCCCCGCCACGGTGCTTGCGCCTATGGCGGGCGTGACCGACACCGTCTTCCGTAGACTGATCCGCCGGCAAGGCGGCTGCGGCCTCATTGTCACCGAGTTCACCAGTTCGCACGGCATCGCCTGCAGCACCAACCCGCGCAAGCCCACGCGCTCCATGCGGTACCTGGCCTTCACCGAAGATGAGCACCCCATCTCGGCGCAGCTTTTCGGCTCGAAACCGGAAGTGATGGCCCGCGCGGCCGCGGTTTGCCAGGAGCAGGGTTTCGACCTTGTGGACATAAACTTCGGCTGTCCGGTGAACAAGGTGGTGCGCTGCAACGGCGGCTCCGGATTGCTGCGCGACCTGCCCCTTGTGGAACAAATCCTGAAGGCCGTGCGCGCTGCCATCACGATCCCGCTGACCATCAAGATCCGCAGCGGTTGGGACGAGAACGACATTGTGGCGGTGCGCGTAGGCCATATGGCCGAGGATAACGGCATCGACGCCATCACCCTGCACCCGCGCACCCGCAAGCAAGGCTACTCGGGACATTCCGACTGGCGGCACATCGCCGAACTCAAAGCGGCTGTGAAGATCCCAGTGGTGGGCAACGGCGACATCGTCACCCCCGAAGATGCCGTACGGATGGCCGGCGAGACGGGCTGCGACGCCATCATGGTGGGGCGCGCGGCGCTCTCGAACCCGTGGATTTTCCAGCAGATCGCAGAGTACTCCGAGACCGGCAGCTATCACACGCCCGGCCAGGAGGACCGCCACCGGATGATCCGCACGTACTTCTCCATGCTGGTGGAACACGGCGCACCGGACATGGTTGGCCGCATGAAACAGTTCGCCACGTACTTCACGCACGGCGTCCGTGACGGCGCGCAGCTGCGGAGCCGCATCCATCACTCGAAGGACGCCTCCGAAATCGTCGCCCAGGTGGAGGAATTTTTCCTTGCCGGGCGGGAGGCGGCGTGAAGAAAGTTCGCGTTTTCACAGACGGCGCCTGCCAAGGCAATCCGGGACCAGGCGGTTGGGCCGCCATTCTCCGCTACCAGGGCTGCGAGAAGGAAATTTACGGCTGCGCACCGCAGACGACGAACAACCGGATGGAGCTTTCCGCCGCCATTGAAAGCCTGCGGCTGCTCAAGGAGCCCTGCGAGGTCGAAATCACGACCGACAGCGAGTACCTGAAGAACGGCATCACGAGTTGGATCAAAGGCTGGAAACGGAACGGCTGGCAAACGTCGGCCAAGAAGCCGGTGCTGAACCAGGATCTGTGGAAGGTACTCGACGAATTGACCGCAAAGCACGACGTCCGCTGGCTTTGGACCAAGGGGCACGCCGCCCACGCCGAAAACAACCGTTGCGACGAGTTGGCCACGCGCGCGGCTCGCGAGCAGGTTTCCAACCATCCGGCACGCGGCTAGCGCGCCGTGTGACAATGTACCCATGACGCGGTCACGAGTTCTCGCATTAGCGGCCGGATTGTTATGCGCCGCCTGCGCTTTCGCGCAGATCAGCCCAGACGAAAAGAAGCAGGGCTTCCGGCCCATCTTCAACGGCAGGAACCTGGATGGATGGGATGGCGATCCACAACTGTGGAAGGTTGTCGACGGAGCCATCGTTGGATCGACCGAAGGCGTGAAGCTGAAGCACAACACGTTTCTGGCTTACAAGGAGAACTTTTCGAACTTCGTTCTGCGCCTGCAGGTAAAACTGCGCAATCATAACAGCGGCGTCCAGTTCCGCAGTCAGATGTTTCCGGAGTGGGGGGTGAAGGGCTATCAGGCCGACATGGCCGAGGGCGCGTGGTGGGGCTCGATCTACGATGAGGGCGGTAAGCGCGGCGTGCTCGCTAACGGCTGGGCCGGCAAAGGCGAGAAGGTTGTTCGCGCGGGCGACTGGAATGATTACGAGATTTTCGCCAAGGGCGATATGATCCAGTTGAAGCTCAACGGATTGGTGACGGCCACCATCTGGGACAAAGCCAGTGCAAGCGGAATCATCGCGCTGCAACTGCACGCCGGGCCGCCCATGCAGGCTTCGTTCCGCAACATCCGCATAAAAACCTTAGACTAGTGAGATCTTGAAACTCGCACTATTCGGCGGCACCTTCGACCCGATTCATGCGGCGCATCTTACGGTAGCTCGCGAGGCGGCGGACCGCTTCGCCCTTGATCGCGTGCTGTTCATCCCCAACGCGCACCCGCCGCACAAAGGGGGGACCGTCACGGCGGACTACGAAGATCGGGTGCGGATGGCGGAACTGGCGTGCCAGGAAGATCCGCGCTTTCACGTATCGAAGCTGGAAGCGGGCACCTGGAAGAGTTACTCGATTCTGACCATAGAAAAGGTCCGGCAGACCCTTGACGTGGGCGATGAGTTGTTCTTTCTCATTGGCTCGGATGCTTTCGCCGAGCTGCGGAGCTGGTACCGCTGGCGGGATGTCATCGCGGAAGTCGAATTCATCGTCGTGACGCGTCCCGGTCATCAGTACACGACGCCACCGGAAGCGCGCGTGTTGCGGTTGGAGACATTGGCGCTGCCGGTGTCGTCGTCGGACATACGGGCAGCGCTCGCACGCGGGGAAACGCCGCGAGAGTTGCCTGCGGCGGTCGCGGCATATATCCGCGAGCGCGGATTGTACCGGTAGTTACGAAAAGGAGGTAACCGTTCCGAATGAAAGCTACGATTGCACTCCTCGTTTCGGCCTGGCTGAGCGTTGCCATGGCCGCCAGCACGGCCCGCTATCGAATCGAGACAGCCGGCGCTGTGCGTCCCGCGGTGGTCAAGAGTTTTACGATGTCGCGCGGGCCGGAGTGGATTCATCTGGACGCAAGCAAAGCGAACGGGCAGCGGTTCGACGTTTGGCTGAAGACCGCGGCTTACCCTTCAGCGCAACTCGACGTGGCGCGCAAGCAGATCTCCCGTTACATTCTGCGGGAAGGCTCTGCGCAGGCACGTGAGTACCGTAATGCAGCGACCGGCGAACCCGTGCTCCCGTCAATGGGTGGTTGGGAATATATGCTGCCGCGGCCTATGGACAGTGGGTTCCCGGAGCAGGTGCGCTATCTCGGTCATCGTTACGTGCGCGACAGTCTCTCTGACGAATCCGCCGTCGCGCCGCCGGAAGACATTCGCATCGTCGAACTGCGGCCCGACTTATTGGTCGGCCCAGCAAGCAACAGGCGCCAGAAGGACGAGACCCGGCGCTGGGACGATTCCGAGTACGAGTACGTACGCTTAGCGCGCGCTGACTACCGCGAGATGGCCGCTGCGGGCGTCACCTGCGTGTCGGTCGACGAGGAACAAGCCGGCTGGGCCGAGGAGTTGGGCCTGTTCTATTGGGGAGGCGGCAAGGGCCTTCCCTACCCCGAACTCCTATACCGCAGCCAGTACCTGGGCCCGACCATGTTTCTGGATGAGCCCGCCGTGTGTACGCGCGATTATGTGATCCGGCCGCGATTAGCCAAGGACCAGGCATTTCGCAAAGCCATCACGCCACAGATCGCTTTCGACGAATTCAGCAAATTCTACGACCGCACGCTGCGCGAAGGTCCGCCCATGAGGCTGATCAAAGGCCTGGCTGATCGCGCCGACGTGGACTTGGGCGACATGCGCTTCGCGCAGCAGAATCTCTACAGCTGGGAGACCATGACCGCCACCGCGGCGTATCAACTTTCGCGAGACCCGCACGTACCGGAAGCCATGGTCTTCGAACCGCCGGGACGGATCGGCACGCAGCGCACGGTCCCGGAGATGGACATGAGCTACGGCGTTCAAATCCGGCCGGACGATCCGCGCGCGCTGATCGACGTCATCATCGGCTTCCTGCGCGGCGCGGCACGTCTCACGAACAAAGGTTGGGGCGTGAGCATCTATGGGAGCGTGCAGCGCAACGATGCACCGTTCTGGTTGACCCACGCCTACGACCTGGGCTCCACGCGCTTCTTCTTCTGGGACAACGCCCGCTCGGCGTGCGTACCGTACGGCGAGGTCCTGGCTCTGGCCCGGCACTTAAAGCAACACGCAGGCGAGCATCCGCGCCGAGATTTTGCCCAGCTCAGGAAGGCCGCCGAAGTCGTGATCCTGCTGCCGCCCGGGTATAACCTCGGCCACGTGAAGATGGGGCGCGGCGAACTCTGGGGCGTGGGCGAATTGAACCTGGAGCGTGTGAACGCCAAGGGCGTCAAGTACCGCAAGGTGATGCAGAACTTCTTGACCGAGATCGAGCGCTGCATGCGCCTGGGCGTCTCGTTCGATCTGCTATGGGACCTGTCGGGCACTGCTCTACAAGGCTACCGGGAGATGGTGCGGGTGCGTGAGGACGGGAAGGTGGAGGTCCACGCGGCGGGCAAGAGTACGGTGCTGGATGGCGCGCGCATTCCGGCACGTCCGTCCGGCGCCGCTCCGAAACTCGCGGTGACGCTCAAAGCACAGAGCGCCGGGAAGTCCGTTGAGGTAGCTGCGCTTGCGAAGGTGACGGAAACCACTGCTCCGGTGTATTACACCGTGGGCACGGATTTCGGAGGCGTTTATCAAAATGCCATGGTGGCCTGGGAACTCTACGGGCCGGAAGCGGAGGACTACCTCTTCCTGGCGCCCGACAAGCTGAGTCCCACGGTGCGCAAGACCGCCACGGGCGGAGAGGCCGAAACCAGGTTCACCATTCAGAAGGTGGGCCGGTACCGGCTGCGCGC
The DNA here is from genome assembly GCA_021372245.1 of Terriglobales bacterium. Classification (GTDB taxonomy): domain Bacteria; phylum Acidobacteriota; class Terriglobia; order Bryobacterales; family Bryobacteraceae; genus JAJFUV01. The sequence goes on along the minus strand of JAJFUV010000184.1, from coordinate 4,405 downwards.
TTCGACCGTCGACCAGGCAGGCCGTTCAACGGTGGTTTGGACGAACCTTATGGTTTCGATGAACCCGGCGAGCGGCTCGCTGAAGTTTACTGTCGCGCCTTAACGGTGAGGGCTCCGCGCGTCTTCTCGAGCGTGCTTACGAGCGATTCGCGCGGCAGGTCGTTGACAATCGGGTTGATCAGCCAGGCCACCGCGCGGGGAACGCTGCGAGTAAGGGAGATGGCGCGACACTCCACGTACACGCCGCCATCGCGCTCGGTCACCCACCAGTAGGCGTTGAATCGCCACAGGAAGCCGTGGCCCTCGCCGGGAGCCTTTTCGCGTTGATTGGGGGTGTCCGGATTCTCGACCTCGGCGATCTTGGTGGAAAGCGAACGGCACACCGCGCGTCGCGGGCCAACGCTCCTCCACCGTATGTCGTACTCGGTGTTGAGCACGACGGTGATGACCTTCTTCTTCTTCAACTTCAGGAAGGTAAGAAAGTGGTCTCCATCGCGCCTGATCAGCTTTGATGCCATCACTTCGGGCTGATAGATCTGCGCGTGCCGGTTGTAGTCCTGCAAGAGTTTTACGGTGTCCTGAAGCCGGGCGCCGGGGATGAAGACGCCGCCGATCCAGTCATGCACCAAACCGCCCGGCACATCGATGGAATGGCCTCCGTTGAGCTCTTCAACCGGAATTTCGCCGTCCTTGATGCGCGCGAACAAGGCACTGGATGCCTCGCCCCACAGCGGGGCATTGGGATCGGAAAAGCGTGGCTTCAGTTCCTGCTCTGTGCGGGTCATGTAGTTCTTGAAGGCAGCGAGCGTTTTGCCGGAGAGTTCCGCCGACCAGGCGGCGGAACATAGAACCAGCGCTAACCACAACCGTAACAGTTTCATCTACGATGACTATTGTGCAACAGGACAAGGGAACCTTCCAGCAGGCCGAGCGCGCCCACACAAGCTTCCTGGCGCCCATCGAAAAGAAGGCCCTCGTCTGGATGGCACATCACACACCCGGCTGGATCAATTCCGACCACCTGACCGTCCTGGGCCTGGCGTCCATGGCCGGCGCGGGGCTGAGCTACTGGTATTCGCGCTGGGACCGGGCGGGCCTTGTGTGGGTGATCGTGTTCCTGGTCTTGAACTGGCTCGGCGACAGCCTGGACGGCACGCTGGCGCGCGTCCGCAACCAGCAGCGGCCCCGCTATGGCTTTTACGTCGATCACGTGGTGGACGCCGCCGGTACATTCTTTCTGCTGGCCGGCCTGGGCTTATCGGGTTACATGAGCGAGCGGGTGGCGGCGGGGCTCATCATCGCCTACTTCCTGCTGACCATCGAGGTTTACCTTGCCACTTACACCATCGGAAAGTTCCACATCTCGTTCTGGAAATGGGGTCCCACGGAGTTGAGGCTGCTTCTGATGGCCGGGAACGTGGCGCTGTTCTACAAGCCGGTTGTGACGCTGTTTGGTCACAAGTATTTGCTCTTCGACGTGGGCGGCGTCATTGGAGTCCTCGGCATGACGCTCATGTTCATTTGGGCCGCGGTGCGGCACACGCGGCGTCTTTATCGCGAGGAGCCCCGCGCTTAGCCGTGCTGCTGCGTTGGCTGAAGTTCAACACGGTTGGGTTGATCGGCGTTGGCGTGCAACTGGCCGCACTCGCCCTATACTCCGGCGTTCTTCACATACACTACCTGGTGGCGACAGCGATGGCCGTCGAAACGGCGGTGCTGCACAACTACGCATGGCACGAGCTGTGGACCTGGCGCGACAGGCGTTCCCCGGGGGACGGGTGGCGGGCAATCGCGTGGCGGCTGCTGCGATTTCACCTCGGCAACGGACTGGTTTCGATTCTGTCGAACCTCGTGTTGATGCGGTTCTTCGTGGGTTCGGTGGGCATGAAGGTGATGCCGGCGAACCTGCTCAGCATCGCGATCACGGCGGTGGCCAATTTCCTGATCGGCGAGTTCTTCGTTTTCCGGCGCGTAAACCCGTCGCACCGCTCCGATTCGTGACAGGATGGAGGGGACATGAACCTGGCCAATCTGCGGGACCAGTATCGCGCTCTCCTGGTGGACGGCATCGCACCGTTCTGGCTGAAACACGGCATCGATTGGGAGCACGGCGGCGTGCTGAGCTGCATGAAGGAAGACGGCACGCCGGTGAGCGGCGACAAGTACATATGGTCGCAGGCGCGCTCGGTGTGGACGTTCTCCGCGCTGTACAACCGCATCGAGAAGAACCCGGAGTATCTGCGCGCGGCGGAGAACTCCGTGCGGTTTCTGCTCGCGCACGGCCGCGACGAACAGGGTCGCTGGGTGTATCACACGACACGCGAAGGCCAAGTGGTCGACGGCCACGTCAGCATCTATGCCGACTGCTTCGCCGTTTACGGCTTCAGCGAGTATCTGCGCGCCGTTCGCGACGAGAAACTGCTTGCACTGGCGAGGGCTACCTACGACCGCGTGGTCGCGCGCGTCGAGGAGCCGGATTTCAACGAGGTGGCGCCCTACCCCTGGCCGCCACACCGGCAGTTTCACGCCATATCCATGATGCTTACGCTGGTGACCGACGAGCTGATCGTAACCACCGGCGACCAGGGCCTCGAAAGCATCCTGGATCGCCACGTCGAGCGCATCATGCAACGCTTCGTGCGGCCGGAACGCAAGCTACTCTTCGAATTCCTGAGCGAGAATTGGAAAGAACTGCCGCCGCCCGAAGGTACCGCCGTCATGCCGGGCCACGCCATCGAGTGCATGTGGTTCGTCATGCACGTGGCGGCACGGAGAGGCGACCGCGAACTCGCCCGCCGCGCCGCGGAAGTGGTGCGCTGGCACCTGGAAGCCGGTTGGGATCCCGAATACGGCGGCATCTTTCTCGGCATCGATGCCGAAGGCCATCCGCCGTACCTGGCGAACGCCGACAAGAAACTGTGGTGGCCGCACACCGAGGCGCTTTACGCGCTGCTGCTGGCGCATCACCTGACCGGCGAAGCGTGGTGCATGGAATGGTACGAAAAGGTACACGAGTGGAGCTGGGCGCATTTCCCCATGCCGGAAGCCGGCGAGTGGTGGCAGCGGCTGGACCGCCAGGGAAACCGGGTAACGGAGATCATCGCGCTGCCAGTGAAGGACCCGTTCCATCTGCCGCGGGCCGCGACGATGATCGTCGAATTGCTGGAAGGCCGGCGTGGATTCCATCACTGACCGGCTTCGCGAGACGGATGCTGCCCGTGCGCGCGCGTGGCTGCGCTCGCTGCGCGACGCGGTCCACGATCCACTCCTCGCGCGCTATCTTGCCTGGAAGTACGGCGAACGGCGCTTACTCGCACGAGCGGGCCACAGATACCAGGCGGTGTGCTTCAGGGCGCCGCAGGCGGAGGTCGAAAGCGTCCTGGGCCCGCTCGATGCAACGCCGGCCGCCACCACGAGCCATGGCGCGGTCAGCCGGCTCGGCCTGCTTGTCGATACACGGTTGACCAACGGTCACGTCTATGTGATGCGCCGGCTCTCGTCCGGCTCGCGCCTCGCCATCGATTGCCGTTTGGGCCGTTATTTCGGGATGCTCGACACCTGCTCGACCCTCGAGATCGAGCTGCGCGCGACACTTTGCGAAGGCTCGCGCGACGAGGCGTCACTCGACGCCAGTCTGCCCCTGCGCAAGGCCGCCCACGAAGCCGCGGGCGGGGATCCCGTCATGTGCGGCGCCGGAAGGGAGGCGGCCGTCGGGCTTTCCATGCTGGTTGCCTGCAAAGCGCGCGACGGCTACCGTATGCGGCTGGCGCGACGCGGCGATGGCGGGCTTGCGCTCGGCGGCGGACAGTTCCACGTGGTTCCTTCCGGCATGTTCGACTTCGCGGACGCGCGGCGCGACTTCAACGTCCTCGCCAAGCTGCGCGAAGAATATGCCGAGGAGCTGTTCGCGGACTGTCCCGGCGCATTGGAATACTTGGACCAGTTGCTGGCCAACGGTGACGCACAACTGGTCCTGACCGGTGTAGCCGTGAATCTGCTCAACCTGCGCCCCGAGATCTGCACGCTGCTGATAATCCGCGCGCCGGAGTGGTTCGAAAGAGCGCGGCGGGCCCGGCTCAACGATGAGTTCCTTCCGGAGACGACCGCGGGAGGCTTCAACGGCTGGGTGCGCCTGGCAGACGATGAACGGATGATTGCGGAAGCCGGCCTTGAGCCCGAGCACATGATCCCACCCGGCGCGGCAGCGTTCTGGATGGGCGTCGACGCGCTGAGGGCCGACCTGCGCTTTGGACTCACCCGAGAGTGTCAACGCCAAATAGAAATGTCGTGTGTTCTGCCAAATAGAAATGTCGCCTTTTGAGGGCGGGGCGGAGGTGGTGGGTTTATGTTGGATGAGATGTTTCGGGGGAGTCGCGCTCCCCGGAGCAGATCCGAAGACCGCTGC
>JAJFUV010000181.1 GCA_021372245.1 Terriglobales bacterium | reverse complement strand
GGCGGGAAACTCGTGTACTCTACCTGCTCGCTCGAGCGCGAGGAAAACTGCGACGTCGTGTATGAAGCATTGGAAGCTTTCGGGGATCGGTTCGAGTTCGGGCGCGTGGTGGAACGCCTGCCGGGGCGCGAGCCCGGGGATGGGTTCTATGCCGCTGTGATAACATCGAATGAGCCTCCAAATGATTGAAATTGCGCCTTCCATCTTGTCGGCTGACTTCGCGCGCCTGGGCGAGGACATCGCCAAAGTAGAGCGCGGCGGAGCTCGTATGCTGCACGTCGACGTGATGGACGGACACTTCGTACCGAACATCACGTTAGGGCCTCCGGTGGTGAAATCGCTGCGGAAAGTTACCAGGATGCAGCTCGACGTTCACCTGATGATTTCGGATGCGGACCGCTACGCGGGTGCCTTCATCGACAACGGCGCAGACCTTGTCAGCGTCCACCAGGAGGCCTGCCCGCACCTGGACCGGACCCTGAACATGATCCGCGGCGCGGGCGCGCAGGCGGGCGTCGTGATCAATCCTTCGACCCCGGTTGCGACCCTGGTGGATGTGCTCGATGTGGCGGACTTCGTGCTGATCATGAGCGTGAACCCGGGTTTCGGCGGGCAGAAGTTTATCCCACGCGCGCTCGATAAGGTGCGCGCGCTGGCCGCAATGCGCCGTGAGCGCGGGCTGGACTTCAAGATCGAAATCGACGGTGGCGTGACCCTCGAAAACATGCCGGCCATCATCAGGGCGGGATGCGACTGGCTGGTCGCGGGCGCCACGGTGTTCGGCTGCGAGGATCCCGCCGCGCGAGTGGCCGAGATGCGGCGCATTGCCGAGGAGGTTCAAACCGTTCGCGTGTGAACACGCGGCGGCGAGTGAGGTTATGGGCATGATTCTCAATCGACCCTGGACGAAGCGGGCGATCGCATTGTGTGTGGTGCTGGGCCTGGCGCTCACATTCGGGTGCCGCCGGCGTAAGTACGAAAACCCTATCACGAAGGACACGCTGCAGCCCGACAAGGTTCTGTTCGACAAGGCCGTCAAGGACATTGAGAAAGGCCGGTACGAGATCGCGCGGCTGACGCTGAATACGCTGATCAACACCTACGACACAAGCGAGTACCTGGCCAAGTCCAAGCTGGCCATCGCCGACACCTGGTTCCGCGAGGGCGGTTCGCACGGCCTCGCGCAAGCCGAAGCCGAGTATAAGGATTTCATCCTGTTCTACCCCACGCTCGAAGAGGCCGCCGAAGCACAGGATAAGGTCTGCAACATTCACTTCCGGCAGATGGAGAAGGCCGATCGCGACACCAACCACGCCCTGCGGGCTGAAGATGAGTGCCGCCAGCTGCTGGTCCAGTTTCCTAACAGCAAGTTTGCTCCCGGAGGCCAGCAGCGGCTGCGGGAGATCCAGGAAGCCATCGCCGATCACGAATTCCGCGTGGGTAGCTTCTACCATACCAAGGGCAGCTACGTGCCGGCGGCCAATCGCCTGGAGGCCATGGTGAACCAGTATCCGCTGTACAGTAATGCCGACGAGGCGTTATGGCTGACGGCGGACTCCTACTCGAGACTCGGACCCCGCTTCCAGGACCGTAGTGTGCTGGCGTTGACGCGTATCGTGAAGGATTATCCGCTCAGCTCGCGCGTCGAAGACGCCAAAGCGAAGCTGACGGCACTGGAAAAGCCCATCCCCGAACCCGACCCGGTGGCCCTGGCGCGCATGAAATACGAGCTTGAGAATTACGACAAGCCCGGTATGATGAGCCACTTCTGGGGCATCTTCCGCAAGAGCCCGGATGTACGCGCGGCGGCCAAGAGCGGCACTCCCGCCATGACCGGCTTGAAGCCCACCGTTCCGGTGAGCGTCCCGACGCCGGCCGACATCGAAGCGGCAGCCGCCAGAGCCGAAAGCGCCGCCAGTGCCGACGTGACCGTCTCCACTGTGACCGATTCCTCCGCACTGGACTCGAAGCCGGATGCGCGCCAGAAGCCGCCACAGCAGAACGCGACTACCCCGGCGCAATCCAGCGATCAGTCCACGTCCGCGCAGAAGCCCGAGAAAAAGAAGAAGGCGAAGAAATAACTCCAGCGCCATGAGCCGGATTCTCCTCGCCGACGATAGTCCTCACGCCCAGAGAATGGGTGAGCGGATTCTTCGCGAAGAGGGTTTCGAGGTAGTGACCGTCACCGACGGCGAAACCGCTATGGTTCGTCTGGCCGACGTCGATCCCAACCTGATTCTGGCGGATGTCTATCTGCCCGGCAAATCGGGCTATGACATTTGCAGGGCCGTGAAGTCCGACCCCCGGTACCGTTTTACCCGCGTGGTGCTCACCGCCGGCGCTCTCGAACCGATCGACGAAGAGGAGGCTCGCCGGGCGCAAGCCGACGGCATCCTGAAGAAACCCTTCGAAGCCAGCGCCGTGATCGAAACCATCCGTACGCTTCTCGAAGCAGCCGAATTCGCCCGTGAAATGTACGGTGAGAAGCCGGCAGAGATCGCGGCAACCCCGCCACCTGCCCCTGAGGCGGCGCCCGAGCCGCTTCCTCCTCCTCCCCCTGCGCCGGATCCTGAGCCGCCTGCTGCTCCACCCCCCACTCCCGAAGTGGATAGCGAACGTGTGCGGGCCGCCGTTACACTGGCCCTGGAAGCCGCCCTGCCCGCCATGATCGATGAAATCACCGATCGCGTGCTGATAGCCCTGGGACACTAGCCGCTTGTGGGTACAGCGCGCAGTCTTGCGCGCCATGATGGTCAGTATGCGGCTTGCTTGAGTTCCCGTTCCAGACGGCGGGTGGCGCGCTCGCTGATGAGGGAAGCCACCTGGCCAAGAAGCTCGGGAAGGTCTTCCGGCTCGATCAGGACCGTGGGGCGTGTTTTCTCCGGGAGCGGGTTCTCGGAATCGCGGTAAGCCGTGATAATCGCCGTAGCCGGCTTGTACTCCATGATGCGAGCGTGGGCTAACACCTTAAGCCCTGCTTCCGGAGACTCCATCTGCAAGTCGCTTAGTACGAGCTCGTATTCCCGTTCATCGAGCTTACCCACAGCCTCGGCTGCGGATGCGGCCGAATCGACCTCGTAACCGCCTGCTTCCAGGACGGTTTGCAGGGTCAGACGAGATGTTGGGTCATCGTCCACAAGCAATACCCGCGCCAAGGCTATGCCGCAGCCGCGCGTGGACCGGGCGGTCCTAAACATTGGACGATGTTCCTTTCCGGTGTGCCGTAACGTTGCCTCGATTACAGTGTAAGCGAAAAGGGCCTAAGTCTGACCCCCAAATATACGATTTTTAGTATGGCACGGCTACGGAAAGTGAAAACTGCAAGTGTAGTTTACTATATTCCGGCGAGTTGTTCATGCTGGCTGAACATGCGGTCGAAAATTCCCCGTACGTTGCGCAGTTGGCGCTCCAACGAGAAGCTCTCCGCGATCTTCTCCGGACTGAGAACGGCTCGGATCTCCGCATCCGCCTCGATGGCCGCGCGGAAGTCGCCTTCCTCTTCCCAGGCGCGCATGGCGTGCGCCTGGACCACACGGTAGGCATGCTCACGGAGCATCCCGGCGGCCGCCAAGTCGATCAGGAGTTGACCGCTGAAGACCAAACCGTGTGTTTGATTCAAGTTCCGGAGCATGCGCTGGGGATACACGGCCATGTTTTCGACCAGCCATGTGGTTTTTCCCAGCAGATAATCCGTCAGGATCAGCGAATCCGGCAAAATGACACGCTCGACCGAGGAGTGCGAGATGTCGCGTTCGTGCCACAGTGCGATATTCTCGAACGCGGCCTGCAGGTTCGACCGGACCACTCGCGCCAGGCCGCAGATCTGCTCGCAGGTGATGGGGTTGCGTTTGTGCGGCATGGCCGAGGACCCCTTCTGCCCCTTGCTGAAGGGCTCCTCGGCCTCGCGGACCTCGGTGCGCTGTAGATGGCGGACTTCGAGCGCGATCTTTTCCATCGTGGCGGTCGTCAGGGCCAGCGCGGCAATGTAGGCGGCGTGCCGGTCGCGCGAGATCACCTGGCTGGAGACCGGCGACACGCGCAGCCCGAGCCGTGCGCAGATCTTCTCCTCGTTTTCAGGAGATACGTGCGCGTTGTTACCGACCGCGCCTGAAATCTTACCCACGCGGATATCTTCGGCGGCGGCCTCGAAGCGCTTGCGGTCTCGGCAGACCTCGTCGTACCACAGCGCGAGCTTGAGGCCGAACGTGATGGGTTCGGCGTGAACGCCGTGGGTGCGGCCGATCTGCGGCGTGTCGCGAAATTCGAAGGCGCGCTTCTTGAGCGCTTCCGCCAGGCGTTCGATGCCGGCGGCAATGATGGCAGAGGACTGCTTGATGAGAAGCGCCTGGGCGGTGTCCACCACGTCGTTCGAGGTCAACCCGTAGTGCAGCCAGCGCGAAGCATCGGCGCATCCGGCCGATGCCATGCTCTCGGCCACAGTGGTGGTGAAGGCGATGACGTCGTGCTTGACGGTCTTCTCGATTTCGAGGATGCGCGGGACCTGGAAATTCGCGTGCGTCCGGAGCAGACGCGCCGCTTCGGCGGGCACCTCGCCGGCTTCGGCCAGTGTCTCGCTGGCGGCCAGTTCGACCTCCAGCCATTGGCGGTACTTATTCTCGTCGCTCCAGATGCGGCCCATCCCGGGCCGGATATATCGGGCAATCATGGTCTTCGCAATCGCTCCTTCATAATTGAAACACTTCGGTTTGTTTCCTGGGCAGCGCCACCACAAGTTTGACCGCGAGGCCGCGTCCTTCGATGGCCTGGGCGGCGGCCAGGCGAGCCAATTCGGGATGGTTGTTCTGCTCGCTGAGGTGTCCCAGTATGATGGTCTGCGTCGCCGGCGCCATATCCTGGCGGATGAACTCCGACGCCACGTCGTTCGAAAGGTGCCCCTTGCGCCCCATCACGCGCTGCTTCACCTGCCAGGGATAGGGGCCGACTTTGAGCATTTCCAGGTCGTGGTTCGATTCGAGGATGAGGAAATCGGTTTCGCGGAGGTGGTAACGGATCGAGTCGGGCATGTAACCCAGGTCGGTGACCAGGCCGGTCTTGAGGCCTTGAGTCTGGAAGCAGAACCCGATGGGGTCGACGGCGTCGTGCGGCGTGGTATAGGTCTGGACTTCAATGTCGCCGATGATGAGCTTCAGGCCGGCGCAGAACTTCTCAACCGCGGGTTCGTAAGCCGGCTTGGCGAGGGCGTTGAATGTGGCATCGGTCGCATAGACGGGAACCGGCGGGCGCTTCTCGCGGCGCTTGGCGACGGTCCACAGGCTGCCGACGTGGTCGGTATGCTCGTGGCTGACGAGGATGCCGTCGAGATCGTCGATGGACTCGCCGATAAGGGCCAGCCTGGCCGCGGTTTCGCGGCGGCTGAGACCTGCGTCCACCAGCAGGTGCGTGTTCGCCGTTCCAATGAACGTGGAATTGCCGGCGCTCGACGAAGCCAGTACGCAGATCTTGAGAATGCTCCCCTCCCTGAACTTCCCTTGTAACAGGAAAGCGCGGCCGGGGACAAGCGCGCCGTTCGGTTCGTCGCGAACTTTTTGTTGCACAGAGAGCCGATCGCGGGTACGGGCCGGACACCAGCAGCTCCAAACTCCATACCGCTGGGTCCGCTCAGGCACGGCGGGACAAAACGTAACGGTAAACAGCGAAGAAATGGCAGATACTGCCCGCGAGCACCATGAAGTGCCAGAGGGTGTGCGAGTATTTCCGATGCCACATAAAGAACAGCACCCCCAGCGTGTACAGCACACCTCCGGCCAGTAACCACAAGAATCCCTGCCATGGGAGCGCCCGCAAAAGAGGCCGAATGGCCACCACCACAACCCACCCCATCAGGATATAGACCATAGTCGAAAGAACGTGCAGACGGCCGGTGAACAATCCCTTGTAAACGATCCCGAACACCGCCAATGTCCACACCACTCCAAACAGAGCCCATCCCCAGGGCCCGCGCAGCGTCACGAGCGTGAACGGCGTGTAGGTGCCTGCGATAAGCAGGTAGATCGCGGAGTGTTCGATGATGCGGAAGATGTGCTTGGCCCTGCCGGGGAGCAACGCGTGGTAGAGCGACGAGCCCAGGTAAAGCAGGATCACGGTGGCGGCGAAAATGCTCACGCCGACCAGATAACCGGTCTGGCCGACTTCGATCCCGCGCAGGATGATGAATGGCGTTGCCACGATGGCCGCGCCCAGCCCGGCGCCGTGGCTGATGCTGTTGGCGATCTCTTCGCCGCGCGACTGCTCGCGTCCCAGTGGTTGGTATTTGAAACTGGTTGAGTTTGCTGGTTGGTTTTGCATGACGGGGTTGTTGTGTTTAAGCCAGTTGATTCTGTGCTCTGCCATATCGTTTGGCAATCCATTGTTTGCCCGTACAATGTCGGCCATGAATTTACCTGACAAGTCTCAATTCACATCCGGTGTCTCCGCCAGCGAAAAGGACGCGGTCTTCATGCGTGCGGCGCTTGAGCTGGCGCGGCAGGCGGCACAGGCTGGAGAAGTGCCGGTCGGGGCGGTGGTGGTGAAGGATGGGCAGATCGTCGGGCGCGGCAGCAATGCGCCCATCTCGCGCCATGACCC
>JAJFUV010000174.1 GCA_021372245.1 Terriglobales bacterium | reverse complement strand
CTGACGCCCGATTACCAGTGGCTGCGCGACTGGGAGTACGTGTAGCCGTCCGGGAGTTCGTGTGATTCGTTTCGGAATACTTGTGTGTCTTGTCGCGGCGGCCCTCTCGGCGGCCAGCCCTTTCTGCAACGATTGCGCCGTCACGCGGCGCGAGTTGCGCGGGCTTTGCGACTACATCGCGCAAAACAAGCGCGACATGCCGACCATCTTCGTGGCAGGCTACTACATGCGTACGCTGGTGGCCGGCTACCAGATTCTGGGCGATCGCCGCTATCTCGACATTGCCCTGGCTCACGGCGATGCCCTCCTCGCGAAGCAGATGCCTAATGGTTACTGGGGTACCGGCTACGGAAATATCTATCTGGCCGACACAGCCAACGCGCTCGGTGAGATTCTGGCGCTCGACAAGCACGCCGATCCGGCGAGGCGCGCGAAGTACTTCGCCGCGCTCAAGCGATTGGTTGAGGCCATCGAGCGGGACAAGTTGATAAGGCCTTCCGGCGCTCTCGGCACGGGCTTCCGCGCCAAGCCCGACGGCACAATCCTGCGTCTTTACGAGGATGACTACACGGTTTCCTCGGCGCTGGTGGGTGGCGAGACGCTCATCTGGATGTACGCGAAAACCCACGAGGAGAAATATCGCCAATGGGGCTGGAACGCCGTCAACTGGGTGCTCGGGACGATCCGAGAGGATGGCGTCATCCCCTACATTCTCCCCGGCGAGTACGCCGATCCAAGAGTGAAGGGCGATCCCGAAAACGACTTCAATCTGTGGGAGCGGCTTCGCTACACCAATGTCACCTATGTGGGCGAGGGGATTCTCAGCTTCGACCTCCACTGTGGGAAACCGGTCTGGCAAGCCGAACTGCGCAGGAAATTCAAGCCGGTGATCGAGTTCGTCCTGCGTACGCAGAACGCCGATGGTAGTTGGGGCAACACGAAACCGATGCTGCGTCCCGATAGCAACCGTAGCCCCTGGAACAAGCGGCCGTTCCCCGATCGCCGCCGCTCAGCCGGAGCCGTGAATGTGCTGACGTGGTGGTACAACCACGTCGAAAAGGATCCGCGCGCGCTTGCCGCCGTGCGCAAGTTCGACCGCTACATCACCAATCCAGCCAACGCGGCGGACTTCGGCATGTTGCACCGTTGCCCGCCGGCCGCAACTGCGACGCCGCAGCCGCTTCACACCGACGAGGACGTCGCCACGGCGCTCACCGGCCGCGCCATCGCCGACATCCTCATGCCCGGCGTGGATTCGAGCTGGTAGGTCAGAAGCCCGAAGCCTTCACCCAGAAGCTTTCCCACCACTTGCCGCCCGGCGGGATCGACTGCAGTTCTTTGTACAACCCTTCGTGCGCGAGGTTCATGGCGTTTGTCACGGCGGCCATGGGCTCGAAGCAGATGAAGTCCTTGCCCTTGGGCGCGTAAACCACGGCCACGTCGTACTTCGGCCCATAAACCACGCTGACGCGCTGTTTCACGCCCTCCGCCCAGAACTCCGCGCGGCCGTCGGATCCGCGCACCAGGTTTGTGAATACGTCGTCGAGTTCCGTGGTCGCAAGCGAAACCGGATCGGGAAAGCTCACCGGCTTGCGCGCGCCTGTCGGGACCAGCAGCTTGGACAGCTCCACATGCTCGCGCGCGGCCAGGTGGACCTTCCACGCGTCGCGCGGCGCGTCGTGGATCTTGAAATAAGGGTGGAAGCCGATCGACACCGGCATCGGTTCGGCAGCCAGGTTCTCAATCACCGTCTCTACTTCGAGCGCGCCATCGCGAAGGCGGTAAGTCATCTCGATGGCATGCGCGAAGGGGAACTGCGCCATCAGGTCCGGGTAGCGATAGAACTCCAGCCGGCTGGTAACATGCGCGCCAGCATCATCGGCTTCGAGCGAAACGACCTTCCACGCGTTCGAGTACGAAAGCAGGCCGTGGATGGCTTTGCCGTTGCTGTCCGGCCGGATGTTCCCCAATCCGCGATTGAGCAGGTACTTCTTGCCGTTGGCGTAAAAAGCGTCTTCACTGAGGCGATTGGCCCATGGCGCCAGGAACGGATTACCGGCGAAGGCCGGCTTGGCGCGCCACTCGGCCAGGTTCGTGAACGGCATCCAGAAAACATTCGTGCCGTTGATCTTCATCTCATAGGAGTTGTTGCCCATGGCCAGGGCGATGGAGACTTCAGTGGCCCGCGCGCGATCAGCGAGCTGTACAACATCCAAACCATCGACAACCATCTTCCGTGCGGTGTAATTGGCGGCTTGTGACATGTTCAAAGCTATTGTAATCCTGCGGGATGTTACAATTCTGGTTTCATGGGTAGACGAGTCTCGCTTTTTGTCACCTGCATTGTCGACGAACTGTACCCGAATGTCGGCGTGGCCATGGCGGATGTGCTCGAACGCCTGGGTTACGAGATCGACTTTCCCCCGGCCCAGACCTGTTGCGGCCAGCCGGCGTTCAACAGCGGCTATCGCGACGAAGCGCGCACGGTAGCGCGTCATTTTCTGAACGTGTTCCGCGACGCCGAGTGCATTGTAGTGCCGTCCGGTTCGTGCACGTCGATGATCACGCACCATTTCCAGGAGCTGTTCGAGAAAGAGCCGGAGTGGCTTGAACTCACCAGGAAGGTGGAAACGCGCATCTGGGAGTTCACCAAGTTCCTGATCGAGGTGGCCAAGGTGGAGGATGTGGGCGCGCGGCTGGAGCGGGTCGCGACCTTTCACGATAGTTGCCACGCGCTGCGCACACTCGGCATCAAGGAAGGCCCGCGGCTGCTGCTCTCCAAGGTGCATGGACTCGAATTGCGGGAATTGGACCCGCCGGAAGAGTGTTGCGGCTTCGGAGGCACCTTCTCCGTTAAGATGCCCGAGATTTCCGGCGCCATGGGGCGCTCCAAGGTGGACGCCATCGTCAAGACCGGCGCCGATCTGGTGATCGGCCTGGACGCCAGTTGCCTTATGCAGATCCAGGGGAGCCTGTCGCGCGCGGGCCACTCCATTTCCACCATGCACATTGCCGAAGTGCTGGCGAGCAGGTAATCAAAATTATGCCCGCGTTTCCGTTGGTAAAGATCGAGGAAACTCTCTCGAACGACTATTTACAGAATGCCGTCTACACTTCGACGGGGCGGCTGATCGTCAAACGCAAGGATCTGGTTTCCGAAACAGTGCTGCCGGATTACCAGGAGCTTCGCGATCAGGCCAACCGTATAAAACGGCACACTATCGACAATCTCGACTACTACCTGGAGCAGCTCGAGTCGAAAGTCGTCGAGCACGGCGGGAAAGTCCTCTGGTGCCGCGATGGTGGGGAAGTGGTGGACTTCCTGGTGAAGCTGGCGGCCGAGAAGAACACCAACCTCATCGTGAAATCCAAGTCCATGGTGACCGAGGAGTTCGGCATGAACGAACGCCTTGCGGAGCATGGACTGGAGCCGGTGGAAACCGACCTGGGCGAATTCATCATCCAGCTTGCACACGAAAAGCCGTACCACATCGTCCTGCCCGCGCTGCACATGACGCGCTATCAGGTGGCGGACCTGTTCACGGAGAAGCTGGGCGTCGAACGGGAAGAGGTAATCGAGAAGCAGACCAAGATCGCGCGCACCGTCCTTCGCCAGAAGTTCCTGCACGCCGGCATCGGCATCACGGGTGCGAACTTCCTGGTGGCGGAGTCCGGCGCCGTCGTCATGGCGACCAACGAGGGCAACGGGCGCTTCACCAGCACCGCTCCCAAAGTGCATGTCGTGATCGCCGGTATCGAGAAACTGGTGCCGCGCGCGAAGGATCTGGCGACCTTCCTGAAGCTGCTCGCTCGCAGCGCGACCGGCCAGCCGCTCACCGTTTACACTTCGTTCCTTTCCGGGCCGCGGCGCCCGAACGAAATCGACGGCCCGGAGGAATTCTATCTGGTTCTCCTGGACAACGGTCGCACCAAGCTGCTGGCGGACCGCGAGAAGCGCCAGTCGCTCTATTGCATCCGCTGCGGCTCCTGCCTGAATCATTGCCCCGTGTACCGCAAGATCGGCGGTCACAATTATCCGTGGGTTTACTCTGGCCCGATCGGCTCCATCATCACGCCGCAATATCAAGGGGTGATGCAAAGCCCCTGGCTGCCCTTTGCCTCCAGCCTGTGCGGCGCTTGCGCCGAGGTCTGCCCGGTCAAGATTGAGATCCCGAAGCTCCTGCTTTTGCTGCGCTCCGACGTGAACAAAGCCAAGGAGAAGGAGCACAAGAACTGGCTCGAACACTTGATTTTCCGGGGATGGGCCTGGTTGATGCGGCACCCCAAGCTGTTCGAGTTGGGCGGCATGATGGGCTCCGCCGTGCTCACCGCGCCCGAGGGGGGCGGTTTGATCCGCAACGTGCTGCCGTTCTTCCGTGTGGGGCCGCTGAAGGCATGGATAAAGGAAAGAGACCTGCCGCCGTTGCCCGAAAAGAGCTTCCGGCAGTTGTGGCGCGAGCGCGTGAGAGTGGAGAAGCACTGATGGCCCGAGACTATATCCTTCACAAGGTCCGCACGGCCCTGGGCCGCGGTGCCGGCCAACCGCCAGAGGAAGTGCCCCCGGCGCGGATCGCGATCCCTCAAATCGACTTCGAAAGCCGCGTCCGCACATTCTTCGCCCGCATCGAAGAACTGTCGGGGAAGACGTATCGCGCGGAAAGCCCGGAGGACGCCCGCGACTACGTAGCCCGCATTACGTGCGGCAAGTCCGCTGTCGCCTCTAATGCTCCAATACTGGCGGAGTGTTGGATAACGGGGCTTTCGGGCGTGCGGTGCGGTTTCCGCGGCGAGCCGGAGCTGCGGGAAGCCTGCTCGACGGCGGAATTCGGCATAACCGGCGCAGACTATGCCTTGGCGGATACAGGCAGCATCGTGATGCTGTCCTCAGCCGAAGAAGCCCGTATGGTAAGCCTGCTTCCGCCGGTGCATATCGCCATCGTCGGCAAGGCTAAGCTGCTCACGGGTTTGGATGAACTGTTCACCGTACTGCCCGATCCTGCCAGCCAAACCAGTTCCATGGTGATGATCACCGGTCCCAGCCGGACTGCCGACATCGAACAATTCCTTATCCGCGGTGTACACGGACCAGGTGAAATACACGTCGTATTGGTATAGCTCAGAACCGGAGAAACCACGAATGAAGAAGATTGCTTTGGCTGTATCGCTCTTTGTGTTTGCCGGCGCGCTTTCGGCGCAGATGGCCGAGGTGTCGGTCAGCGGTGGCGCGTCCGCGCTCGGCAACAAAGATCTGGGCACCTATTCCGGAACCACCTACTCGCTCGACAATGGATGGAGGCTGGCCTTCCGCTTCACGCTGAACTCACAGAAGTTCTTCGGACACGAGTTCGGCTACGCCTATAACCGGACGTCGCTGAAATTTGATAGCTCGACCGGCTCCGCGAGTCAGGGCATGGCCATGCACCAGGGCTTTTACAACTTCCTGGTCTATGCGACGCCCGAAGGCAGCCGTGTACGCCCCTTTGCCACCGGCGGCGCGCACTTCAGCAACTTCGTCCCTCCCGGCAGCAGCGTAACCAGCGGACAGGGTGACAATAAATTCGGCTTCAACTATGGCGGCGGTGTGAAGGTGAAGCTGACCGACCTGTTCGGCATCCGCCTCGATTTGCGTCAGTACCACACCGGCAAACCTTTCGATCTCGGCGGCAGCGGCCTGCTGCGCCAGACCGAAGTCTCCGCTGGCATCGTGATACGGCTGTAGCGCCGCTATTCAAATCTACTGTGTTTAGGGGATGTGCATCTCCCCATCTGCCGGTATATACTATCCAGCTTGTGTAAGGAATGTGGGCCGGCATTTGGGTGAGGCGATCTAACGGGGATTTCCTCCTCCGGCTGCATGTTGGGTGAAGCTCTGTCAATGAGCTGCAGTGGTGGAGTGTGCACGGACTAAAACGTAGGACAAAGATCGCGGTCACGGTATCGGCCGCGTTGGCGGGACTGGCTGTTCTTACTTATCTCCCTTCGGCCTTCCTGCCGTTTATAAGCGATGATTATGTTCATATCGCCGTGGCGCGGCAGTTCGCGCCGGTCTCCGGCTGGGATGATCTGGCGCGGGATCCGGTCTATCGCTGCCGCGCCACGTCTCATTTCCTGACCTATTGGACCGAGCAGTTGTTCGGCCTCGATCCGATGGCCTTCAGCGGCAGTTCCATTCTCCTGCATGTGTTGAATACGCTGCTTGTGTTCGCGCTGGGAAGCTGGCGGGCCGTGGGCTGGCGGGCGTCGGCGGTGGCGGCTGGTTTCTTTGCCGTCTACGAAGGACACCAGGAAGCCGTAATGTGGTACGCGGCTCTTCCGGAACTGCTGGTCTTCTTCTTTTCGCTGTTGGCAATTCTCTTCTGGCTCGCCTGGCTGCGCGGTAACCAGAAGCGTGCCGGCTGGTACGCCGCCGCGCTGTTCGCGTCCATACTGGCGATGCTGTCGAAGGAGTCCGGCGTGATCGTGGTGGCGCTGATGGCCCTCGTGCTGGCCGTTGAGCGAGTGCCTTTCTGGCGTTCGGTGCGCCTGCTTGCCCCGTTCGGGGTCCTGGGGCTGATCTATGCCGGCACGATCTTCGGTTCCAGTAAGGACAACTTCTTCTTCGGCGACGGTACGTTCTCACCCGGCCTGAGTTTCCTGCGCGTCCTTCCGAACAGCTATGGCCGGATGTTGTGGATCTGGGGCGGAATCGCCCTGCTAGTGGCCTTGCTGTGGAAGACGGGGCGGCGCAAGTGGCTGCTGGCAACGGCACTTGCCTGGATGGCCATCGCGCTCATCCCTTACAGTTTCCTGAGTTATATGCCGCGGGTGCCCAGCCGCCATACATACCTCGCCAGCCTCGGGCTGTCGCTCGTTGTCGCCAAGGGGCTGCTGTGCCTCTATCGACATTTCCGGGGCAGCCACTACCGATGGGCCGTCTATGCTGTCGCTTTTCTCATCCTCGCGCACAACCTTGGTTACCTGTGGACCAAGAAGCGGGCGCAATACGAAGAACGGGCCGCGCCCACCGAAGCGCTGATCGAGATGGTTTCCGAAGGCAAAGGCCCGGTGTATGTGCACTGTTTCCCGTATAACGAGGAAATCGCCCGCAAGGCTGTGGAGGTGGGCGCCGGCCAGTCTCCGTACAGGGTGGTCTGGCGTCCCGCCCCGCCCGACGCCTGCGACTCAGGCTTCTCTTTGAGTTGGAACCCGAATCAGGACGTACGCCAGGACGGCAAACGCGACAAGCGAGAGCCAGCCGCCCAGGACAGGGAAGAAACTGAACTCATCGGATCCCGCTAGCAGACGGGTAACCGAGGACAGCCCGCTCAGGAATGTGACCGCCAGCAGGATACCCACGATGGCTTCGCCCGCGATCAATCCGCTTGCGAGCAAGGTACCGCGCTCTTCGACGCGCGCCTTTTCGGAATCGGTATAGCGCGCCGATACGCGATCCGCGATCCACTTCATAACCCCGCCAATGAAGATTGCAGACGAGGTTTCAAACGGCAGGTACATTCCCACGGCAATCAGCATGGGCGCACGCGCACCGCACAACACCAGCGCGATGCCGAACGCCGCGCCCATGGCGAGCAGACCCCACGCCATCTGGCCGCCCACGATGCCCTTGGCCAGTTGCGCCATCAGGCCCGCTTGCGGAGCCGGCAGCGCCCGCCCACCGATACCACCCGTGGCCAGATTGGCCTGGTGTAAAGCGATGATCGGCAGCATCAGGAAGAAGCTCAGCAGTGTCACGGTGGCAAGTTCCACTACCTGCATCTTCCAAGGTGTGCCGCCCAAAAGGTGACCGGCCTTCAGGTCCTGGATTAGCGATCCGGAGACCGAACATGCGCACGCGACCACCGCTGCCACTCCCAGTACCGCCGCCACACCCGAAGCACCTTTCACGCCGATAGCCACCATGATCAGCGCGCTCAGGACCAGGGCTGAAAGCGTCAATCCGCTCAGCGGCTGGTTCGAACTTCCCACCAACCCCACAAGGTAACCGCCCACGGCCGACAGCAGGAAGCCGGTGAGCGTCATCAGGATCGCCGCCGCCAGCGCGGCTACCCAGCCTCTCGTGAAGTAGTAGTAAATAGCCGTGATGGGCACCAGCAGCGCTACGATGCCGCCAATCACCCACTTCACGGGTATGTCGCGTTCCGTGCGTTCCACCAGCTTGCCTTCGTGCGCCGCCGCGGCGGAGGCTTGCCAGGCGCCTCGCAGGCTGCGGACAATGGATCCCCGCATATTGATCAGCGTGTAACATGCGCCCACCAGCATGGTCCCCACCGCGATAGGACGCACCACGTTATACCAGACGGTGTAAGCGGCCACGTCCCAGCCCACGTTCTGACCCGCGCCCAGGCGCGTGGCTAGGTCCGGGTCGAAGAACAACAGCAGGGGGATCAGCACCCACCAGGCAAGGATGCCGCCGCTCACGTTGATGGAGGCCAGTTGTGGGCCCACGATGTAGCCCACGCCGATCAGGGCGGGGGAAAGCGCCGGCGTCGCCCAAGGGATGCCCCCCGTGTGCGCCACGCTCGCCAGAGGTTCCTTCCTGAAGTCGAAATGCTGCACCACCGAGCGTGGGAAGGCGAGGAAGCCCTCGCTGTACTCGCGGAAGATGAGGAGCCCTTTGTCGCTCTTCAGAATCTGGATAAGCCCGCCCAGGCCCATGGCGCCGAAAATGTAGCGCGTGGCTTCCCCCGCTTTATCGCCGGCCTTCACAATCTCCGCGCTCGCCACGCTTTCGGGCCAGGGAAGTTTGGCGTCCACGCACAGCGGGTGACGCAGCAGGACGATGAACAGCACGCCGATCAATCCGCCGGTGGCCAGCACCATGGACGCTTCCCAGTAGTGGGAGCCGAGGTCCTGCCACAGCCGCACGCCGTTTATCTCCACCATCACGAACGACGGGATGGTGTAGATGGCGCCGGCGATGAGCGCCTCTCCCACCGAAGCCGCCGTGCGCGTGATGTTCTGTTCGAGCACGCCGCCCCGGAAGGCCGGCAGGCGGAACAGCGCCATGGCGATGACCGCGGCCGGGATCGTGGCCGCCACGGTCTGCCCGGCCTTCATCCCCAGGTAGGCATTCGCGGCGCCGAAGACAAATGCCAGGAAAATGCCGAGCGCGACGGACTTGACGGTTGCTTCGGCGGGTGAAGCGGGCTTTACACCAGGCATAAATGCCGATGGTAACAAACGGCGCCCGCCGCACGATAGAATTGAAGTTAGATCGTAGAGGGGTGCAAGACCGCCCGCCAGCCATGAAATACATCGACGAGTACCGGGACTCGAAGCTCGCTCGCGCGGCAGTCGACGAGTTGGCAAGGGTAACGACCAAACCCTGGGTGCTCATGGAGATTTGCGGCGGGCAGACGCACACGCTCATGCGTTACGGCATCGACGAACTGCTGCCCGCGGGTGTCGAGATGGTGCACGGCCCCGGCTGCCCGGTCTGCGTGACGCCGCTCGAAACGGTGAACAAGGCCATTCACATCGCTTCAATGAAGGATGTGACGCTGGTCAGCTATGGAGACATGCTGCGCGTGCCCGGCTCGGACACGGACCTGCTGCGGGTGAAAGCCTCGGGATCCGACGTGCGCATCGCCTACACGCCCATGGAAGCGCTGAAGATTGCGCGCGCCAATCCCAATCGCCGCGTCGTCTTCCTGGGCATCGGGTTCGAAACGACGGCCCCGGCCAACGCCATGGCGGTCTACCAGGCCCGGCGCGAGGGCCTGAAGAACTTCTCGATGCTCGTCTCGCACGTGCTGGTACCGCCGGCCATCCGGCTGCTGCTCGGATCGAACGGGAATCGTGTGCAAGGTTTCATCGCGCCCGGCCATGTGTGCGCCGTCATGGGCTATTGGCAGTACGAAGAGCTTGCCCGCGATTATCATGTGCCCATCGTGGTCGCGGGATTCGAACCGCTGGATCTGCTGCGCGCCATCCTGATGCTGGTAAAGCAGCTCGAGCAGGGGCGCGCCGATGTGGAGAACGAGTACTCGCGCTCGGTGACACGCGAAGGGAACCGCACCGCGCAGAAACTCATGGAGCGCGTCTTCGAGGTGTGCGACCGGAAATGGCGCGGCGTGGGCAGCATCCCGGCGAGCGGCATGCGGCTACGCCCGGAGTACGCGGACTTCGACGCGGATAAGATCTTCGGCCTCGAAGAAGTCACCGCGGAGGAGCCGCCCGAGTGCATCAGCGCCATGGTCTTGCAGGGGCTGAAGAAGCCAATCGACTGCCCCGCTTTCGGCATCCGCTGCACTCCCGAAAAGCCGTTGGGCGCGCCGATGGTGAGCGCCGAGGGCGCTTGCGCGGCCTACTATCAATACCGCCGCCCGCTTGGAGTACCTGAAGGAGACACTGCTGGTGAAAGAAAACGATAGCGCCGCACCCACGTTCTCGTGCCCCGCGCCGATAACCACCTGCGCCGAAGTGCTGCTCGGTCACGGCAGCGGTGGGAAGCTTTCGGCAGAGTTGATGCGCGACGTGTTTATGCCGGCGCTTCGCAATCCGGTACTCGAAAAGCTCGACGACCAGGCCATCGTGGAAGTGAACGGTACCCGCCTGGCTTTCACCACGGATTCATTCGTTGTGAAGCCGCTCATTTTCCGGGGCGGCGACATCGGCTCGCTCGCCGTGCACGGCACTATCAACGACCTGGCCATGGGCGGCGCCATTCCGCTCTTTTTAAGCGCCGCTTATGTGATTGAGGAAGGGCTGCCTATCGAGACGCTGCGCCGCGTAGTGGAATCCATGGCGCGTGCGGCGCGCGAGGCCGGCGTGCAGGTGGTGACCGGCGACACGAAAGTAGTCGAGCGGGGCAAGGGCGATGGGCTGTTCATCAATACGAGCGGCGTGGGTCTGGTTCGCGAGGGCCTGCGCCTGTCGGCCGATCAGGCGCGCCCAGGCGATCGTATCCTGCTGAGCGGAACCGTAGGCGACCACGGTATCGCCATCATGGCCGAGCGCGAGGGCCTGGAATTCGAGACCCCGCTCCAAAGCGACAGCGCCGCGCTGCACACGCTGGTGGCCGCGATGTTGGAAGCCAGCACCGCCATCCGTGCGCTGCGCGATCCCACGCGCGGCGGCCTGTCGAGCACTCTCAACGAGATCGCGGCCTCCTCGAAGGTCGGCATGATGCTCGAAGAAGACGCCATCCCGATCCGGGAGGAAGTGCGTGGCGCCTGCGAGATGCTGGGGCTGGATCCGCTTTATGTGGCGAACGAAGGGAAGCTGGTGGCGATCGTGGCGCCCGAGGCGGCCGATACCGTGCTCGATGCCATGCGAAAGCATCCGCTGGGGGCGCAAGCGGCCCTGATCGGCACCGTGACGGAAGCGCACCCCGGCATGGTGGCCTTGCGCACCGCTTTCGGCACCACGCGCGTAGTGGACATGCTCAGCGGCGGGCAACTTCCGAGGATCTGCTGATGCACGAACTTGGGCTAGCCACGAACATCCTCGAAACCGTGCAGGCCGAGATGGCGCGCCGCGACGGTGCCCACGCGGTGAAAGTCGAATTGCGCGTGGGGGAGTTGTCGGCCGTGGATAAGGATTCGTTGCAGTTTTGCTTCGACTCGCTGGTGAAGGGAAGCGACCTGGAGCCGCTCGAACTCTGCATCGAATGGCGCCCGCACACACGCCGCTGCCAGGCCTGCGAGAAAGTGTT
The DNA here is from genome assembly GCA_021372245.1 of Terriglobales bacterium. GTDB lineage: Bacteria > Acidobacteriota > Terriglobia > Bryobacterales > Bryobacteraceae > JAJFUV01. Next base: position 115,739 of record JAJFUV010000174.1, on the reverse strand, counting down.
CGAGGTCGTGGATTACAACCTGGTGTGCCCGCAATGCGCTTCCACCGACACGCAATTCGCGGGCGGAGACGAATTGGAAATCGTATCTTTGGAGATTGAAGAACCATGAGCCGCGTGACTGTGGAGAAAAAAGTCCTGAGTGAGAACGACCGCATCGCGGCCGATCTGCGCGAGCGCTACCGCCAGAACGGTGTGCTCGTCGTGAACCTGATCAGCTCGCCCGGTTCGGGCAAGACCACGCTGTTGGAGCGCACGCTGGAGAGCTTTGCGCCCGGGACGAAGGTGGCCGTGCTTACCGGTGACATACAGACCGACAACGACGCCCGCCGTCTGGCGCGCTTCGGTTTTCCTGTGAAGCAGATCACCACCGGAGGCGCCTGCCATCTGGACGCCCGCATGATCGAGAAATCGCTTGAAGATTGGGACCTCGCGAACCTGGACATGCTGATCATCGAGAACGTCGGCAACCTGGTCTGCCCCACTTCCTACGACCTGGGCGAAGAGGCCAAGATCGTCCTGCTCAGCGTTACGGAAGGCGATGACAAGCCGCTCAAGTACCCGGGCATCTTCCACCGCGCGGAACTGATGCTACTGACGAAGATGGACCTGTTGCCGTACGTACCGTTCGATGCCGCCGCCGCCCGCGAAAACGCGCGCAAAGTACATCCGGCCATGGAGATTCTGGAAGTCTCCTCCACCACCGGCGCGGGTCTGGACAAGTGGCTCGGTTGGCTGGCCACACGACGCAGCCGTTAGACACAATTCGGCGAAATACCCGATTTACCTGTTTGTTGCATCTCTGCTTCTGCCCCGTCACTGTGGCAGACCTCTTGGCAGTCAAACAGCCACGTACGCGAAGAGCTGTTGGCGGAACTTCTGTGTAGTGGCGGCATTTCGACGATGTCGTTTGATCAGCAAACACTCTCAGTACGGTCTCGTCTTCACGCCCTAAATATCAGCGGCTGCTGCCCCGCGGCCTTCTTGGCTGTGGCAAGGTCGGCGGTCATAAATGTAATCCGTACCGCATAATCTGCCGCCTTCTTCGAAAGCCCATCGAGCGTCACCACATCGATAGAGCCATGCACGCCGGTGGCTATATTGTGACTCACGTGGACGATTTTGGCGGAACCCGCTTCCCCTGGATCAATCCTACTGGTGGGGGGATCGTATTGAAACAGTGTCCATGGTGAACCGTGTAGTAGGTCGTTTCGCTGGCGAGCCAATGTAGTGAGGTCCAAAGCCGTGGGCAGAAACGGGCGAAATGTCACGATGCCTGTTTCCTCCACCTGTTTGAACGACTTCTCTAGCCGCTCGGCCCGCCTGTTGAATGATTGCCAAGCGACATCTGACCGCTCCTCTTCCGTAGTGATTGACTCGGCTTCGATGATTCCCATGTTGACCCAGTGCTCTAGCTCGGCGAAACTCAGCGTGAACTTGCCCAATGCGACGAGGACGTCGGTAGGGGGCCAGAAGGGCAATGGCATGCCCGTAGTATCACACCGTGGGGAAGAGGATGAATGGTGGTTGCTGAAACGGGCCTTTGCAGGATAATTCCCTTCACGTCCATTCAACATCGATTGTCCGCCGAACGCTCACTGCATCAGTATGAACGTCGCCTTCGAAGGCTCTGCACCCCAAGGTCGGGATGGCGACTACGCGGCCAAATAACCGCAATTTGAAAATGTCGGCACTTGCTTCCTGCGAAGTTGTCGGCACCGATTTCGCGATGGGCGCCCATTTTCTCTGCAGTCTAGCGGGCGGGCCGTTCTGGCGATCCACGCCATATTCAATAAACTACATCGCATGCTTGCTACCGCAACTTACGCTTTGCTGATCTCGTGCCGGACGTTCCACTCCCAAGCAGGATGGAGGCTGATCTCATCCCCGTCGTGGCTATTGCGGCGGAGTTGGATCAGGTTCGCTTGGCTTAAGGCTAGGCGCCGCGTCCGCAAGGCATTGGATGCTTCGTATCTTTCTAGGCCATGGGATTCGATTAGCCTGCGCCGAATGCTTGTTTCCTTAACGCTGTACCCTCCCTCCTCAATCAGCGCCTTCAGGACCGTGCGATCTACAGCCTGTAATAGCGCCCACTTCTGGGCAAACACCATGTGTTCGTCACTGCGGCCCTTAGCGGCCTTATCTGTTAGCCAAGTAGACACTTCTGCGATAACTGCCTCTTCGTCGATCAAGGGCTTCGCATTCACGATAAATGCGCTCATAGCACCTTCGAGCCTGACAGAATCCTCCTTGAAAACCAGGATTGGGATCTCCGCCGATTCGAAGAACTGCCGGTATGCCAGCACGGCGAGTTCCTGGTTGATCCACATTGAAGAGCTCCCGTTGCCACGTGAGTGCAGAAAAGCGACTGCGCCGGTGCAACGCCGGAGAGCGTCGAAAACATGGTTGCCCAAAGTGGTGAGGCTCTGAACCGCATCGGCAAAATAGGCACTGAAGCCTTCGTGTGAATCGATCGCGGCCTTCACTCCGAGTCCGAGTTGTTTCTCCCCCGGCGTGCGCTGCCCGCAGCTTACGAAAATCAAGCGATCAGACATTTGCCTCTCAGTGTACTGCTGTTGAGTTTGGCACCATAGAGTCCTCTACGCGTCAACTTGGTTAATACCAGACTCGTAAGAGCGGCATACGCCGGTTCCGGACGTATCGTCTGTCGCCCAGCTAGAGATCAGGTGGCAATCGACAATCCACAAGAACACTTGGCGCCACTCCTTGCGAGTGCACATCCAGCGCCGCTCACGCAATGTAGCGGTTGGCTCGTAACCAGACCAATACTTGTGCGCCGCCGGCTTCGGCTCGCAATACGTGTTCCGCGGGACGGCGACAACCCAGCCAGGTTGTTCCAAGCGGCCGACGGACGGAGCGCAGTTGGTGCAACAACCTTCCTCGATGTAGAATTCATGTTCCGGCGTGCAACACCAACCTGCGTTCACTACAACTTGCCTATCAAGAGGAGACTCATGCTGAAACACCCCTATTCTCAAGTGAAAGTTATGACTGTCCTCGGACTCTGTGCCTTGATCGCACCGTCGCTTTTGACGGCGGAAGACGCACGCGTGACTGCGGTCAAGCTCTCGGTTGAAGTCGATGATTCGTCCAACTGCAAGCTCTCGCTCAACGCTACCGTCGTGACCAACGGAAGAGGAACGGTGTGGTACAACTTTCAGGGTCCGGATGGGGTCAGCTTCGACATGGGGAAGGACGGCACCATGCCTGTGCTCAGCAAAGGGGGCGGGCTCGGAAAGGGTGTGACCATCAAGCAGGACATCAAAGGGGAGTTCCGGCTTGAAGCGGCGATGGAAGGGGAGGGTGGAAAGCGCGGGCCCGTGGTGCTTTCCAACCCCGTTCCGGCAAACTACACCTGTGCTGGTGGATCGTCCGTGGCACGCCCCATCGGCGGCGCTGCAGCCACGCCGGCCCGGCAGCGCCGCTAACCATCTCCGGCCGTAATCTTACGGCGTTACTTCGCGCTCAACACCTGCACCGGCCCCAGCAGGCCCGAGGGGAGCAGCGGCGAATCCGCTGTGTAGAACTGTCGCGCGGTGTAGGTGTATTTCATCGTCGCGCCCGGCTGCTGGTCCCCAATCAGACGGTTGACCCACAAATTGGCCACGCGAATCACGAGCACATTCGCGCCTGGCTTCATTGCGCCGGTCAAATTGACCCGAAAAGGCGCTTTCCACGCGATGCCCAGCGGCTTGCCGTTTACCGTGACGTCGGCCAGGTTCTTCACGTCGCCGAGATCGAGCCATAGGTTCGCCCCTGGCTTGAACCAGGCCGCCGGGGCTTCTACCGTTTTCGTATAGGTGGCCGTGCCAGAGAAGTACTTCACTCCGGCATCGGCATCGGTGTGCCACGAATGGAGCGCATCGAAAGTGACCTTCTGCGGCGCGCCGCGGTTCGGCTGGAAGGCGACTTCCCAGACTCCGTCCACGGTTGCCAGCGCCGTCTCCACCACCGGCTTGATCGTTCGCTGGGGCGCCGCGGCAGCTTTGCGGAAGACGACGAAGACTGCGTCGTTCGCCTCCAGCCGCAACGGCACCGTGGTGCGGCCGTTAGCCGTGCGATAGGACGCCGGCTCGGTCACGCCGGTGTCGGGGTGCCAGATTTCGGCAGCCTTGCCCGTCACGCGGAATGTGGTGTCGAGTGTTTCCACGCGTGCCTGCCGGTTGTTCACCCAATAGATGTCGCCGCCGGCCAGCTTGCGGTGCACGAACAGCAACTCCGTATCGGCCTGGGACCGGCTGAAATCGAAGTCCCGGGCCACTCCGGCGAGCGCCTGCTCCAGGGTTCGGCCGGCCTGTATTTTGCCTTTGCCCGATCCCCACAGAGAATCCGCGATGGCGTGGAACTCCACTTGGTCATCGGCCTCGCTGGGCGACTCGATGGGTTTGGGCCCCACCACAACGGCGCCGGCCGCGACCAGATCGCGCAGCTTCCGTAACACCGCGAGAGTCATGTGCCGGCTATTCGGATCCAGCGCCAGTACGCGGTAAGTCATGCCGGATTTCGCCCTCAGACGGCCGTTCGCTACCGTGAACTGCGTCGTCAACGCGTCACTGTTCACGTAATCGAAGTTGAAACCGGCAGGAATCCGGGGTGGGTGCTGTGTGAACAGCGCGACGATATTCGAATCGTCGCCGTAATAATACAGTACGTCCGCGACGAAGCGGCCCTGTTGCAACATGTAGGCGCTGCGAGCCAGATATGTGGTCCAGGGTTTGGCCATCTCGGCCCAGGTCTCGTGCCGCGTGAACCACTGGCCGTAAGGGCCCAGGCCCAGGCCCGGGATTTTGTCATTCACCGGCTGATGGACCGAAGTGTGAATGACGAAGCGGTTCAGTCCCATGGCGAGCAAACGGTCTGCAGTGGGCTTCAGTGTCTCCGGTGAGTACGCCCACGCGAAGTTCGCGGCCGTCAGCGATTCGGCAGCCACAATGTTCTGTCCATAGATATGCGCCACCGAGGCGGACTCGCGTATGTCCGCGTCATAGCGATCCGTGGACTTTCCCGGCGCCTGGGTCCACATCGCGCCCATCGGGATGTCGGCTTTGCGCTTGGGCTCCATGCCGTCGCCGACAAAAGCGCGCCGGTATTCGTGCGACTCGCTGTAGCGGCCCATGCCGCGTGCGCGCAGCAGGGTGGTGAGCTGATCGTAGTGGTTTTCGCTGGTCAGCTCGCCGATGGTCCGGCGGAAATCCCAGAGCACGCGGTCGCTAGCCTCGGCGCTTTCCACCACGCGGCCTGCCAGCACGGGCATCCAAGGGCGCAGGTCGTATCCGCGGCGGCGGGAAAATTCGGCCAACATGTCGTCAGTCCAGTTCAGCGTGCCGGCCTCCCAACTGTCGGTGACCACGTATTGCAGGCCGCGCTTACCCATCAGCGGACCGAGCGTGGCCTTGTACTGGTCCAGGTAATTGTCGAAATACGCTTTCACGTGACGGGCGCTGAGTTTGTCCACTTCAAGCCCGGTGGCCTCGGGCGAGGCCGGCCCGTTGTGCGCGCCGGTCAGCGAGTAGCCGAAGCGCAGCACCACCCAATGGCCCGGCGACGGCGTCCAGTCCAATGATCCGTCGGGCCGCATTTTGGAAGTCAGATCCACGATGTCCGCTTTGCGGATGGCATCGGTTCCCTGCGGCGTGGCCAAGTCGTAAAGCCCTGCGGCGGCCGAAAAGCCTGCCTTCTCTTGGAAGCGGTTGATGACGGGTTCATCGTGCAGCACCAGTTCAGCGACCAGGGTCCCAGGAAACGCGATCGGGGCGCGCACGGCCGGCGATGGATCTCTCGGCGGCGGGGGCGTGGTCAGCACGGTCAGGCGGAAATAGCGAGCCGTGACAGCGGGGAAGGCGACGGTGAACACGCTGGCGCGGTCGGAGGCCGTCGAGATGGAGGCCAGGGTGCGAAAGTGGATCCCGTCGTCGCTGGCTTCGAGGCGCTGCTCCGGGTTGGGGTCGTGGGCATAGAGGCGGCCCGGGCCGGCAGTGGCGAGCGTAGCGCCGTAAATCGTGTGAGGACTGGAGAACTTGAACTGGATCCACGCTTTTTCGCCCACTGCGGCAGCCGGCAGCAACGCGGCGTTCGAGTAATCGCCATCCGACAACGCGGCCGTATTGAACGTGCCGCCGCTTGACGTGACCTCCGCGGGCACGGATTCCACCTTTGCCGTTCGGTAAGCCACCACGGCGCTATCGGCATAGTATTCGACCGGCCATTTGCGGTCCGCGCGATTCTGATACGTTCCCACCGTGGACGGCGGTTTGGGTAGCTTGCCGGTGAACGGGCGGCCGCCTTCGACCTGCGTCTCGCTCCACACATACTTCTTCATCGCTTGTGCCGGAGTGACCCACGGGCCGCCGCTCTCACTCCAGCCAGGCGAGCCGGCGATCGTCATTTCCAGGCCCAACTTGTCGGCCAGTGTGGCCGTGAACTTGAAAGCGTCCTTCCATTCGGGCGTCATGTAGACCAGTCGCTTGTCGACAATCTTCGGCGTGCTCAGGCCGGCGTCGAAGTTCTGAAAGCCGCCGATGCCAACGCGCTTCATCCACTCCAGGTCGGCGCGTATGCCTTCCTTGGTAATGTTGCCGCTCATCCAATGCCACCAGACGCGCGGTTTGGCGCCATTGGGCGGGTTCTTGAAATTCGACAGCAGGGCATCGCCGGATGTCTGGGCGGGGCTGATGGCGACCCCGGCGAAGGCGAGGATCAGCGCGCTCCGGAGCAGGCATTTGATCTGGGTGGGGAACTTCATAGAAATTTCAGGTTAACTCTTTAGCCAGGTGGCCAGTTGCCGCACTCGGTTCAAGTTGCTATCGGCGATCCAGGAGGCGATCTGGTACTAGCTCCAGTTGGCGATCCCGAGGCAAACACCGAGGATCCTCCATAGTGAACTACCGTCAAGATTCAATTCTATGGCCTCGATGAGCGTAAGTGCTTGATTCCAGATGCACTGAGATTTCAAGCCTGATCGTGCCATGAGGCTTATCGCGCCTGCGCTCCCCCCGGCGCTTGTAAGTGACTGTAAACTTTAGTCCTACATGTGCTTCTGGTACTATTTGGGATTGCTTTTTTTAGTCCTTGTGGGGTATATTTGCATGTGCGTCATAGATTGCTGTAGCGCCAAGGAGTACGGTGCGTCAGCGAGCGTGATGTTGTGGTTTTTGTCCGTGGAGGAGACAAGATGAGGAGAATCGCATTACAGTTGATGATCGGGGCGTTGCTTTTGGCGGTCTCCGGCCTGGCCACCCCCATTCCGATTACGAACGCCGGATTCGACGCTAATACGCCGCCAAATGCAACGCAGCCTTGGTGGCCCGTTGGTTACACTGATCCATTTCAGGCGGGCAGTTGCACTGTGGCGTGCATTTCACCATGGACGTTGACGTCTGGTAATGTTGACTGGGTTTCCAGCTCGGTCTGGGCAGCGCACAACGGGTCCTGGTCGATCGACCTTAACGGCAATACGGCAGGTGCGATTACCATTGACCTGGGCAACCAAGCAGCGGGTACGTACGATCTTTCGTTTTGGATGTCCAGGAACCCTTTGAGCACAGCCCCGGTTGACATGAGCGTGATTGTGACCGGCCTGAGTCCCTCTACCTTTAGCTATAGTGGCGCCGCCGGCCAGTACGCGTTGCAGACGCAGAGTTTTGCCTGGGGCGGCGGCACGATGTCGATTACGTTCCAAAGTTCCGTGGCTTCGGGGGGGTACGGTCCGGTGATGGACGATGTGAGCCTCTCGCTTCGTGACGAAGGTGTTCCGGAGCCGGGTACACTCTGGACTCTGCTCACAGGCGCAGGTTTGCTTGCCGGCGCCATGCTGTTGCGCAAGAAGATCTAACAGAGTTTCGCCTCTGTGGTGATTCGGGAAAGGCTGGCGAATAGCCAGCCTTTTGTGTGTCTAGACCGACAAGGACCTAATTCTCTTATTCGACATGGATTGGGGTCATCGCGCAGCATCTGTCAGCTGCAAGGTCGAACCAGAACACCCTTTCTTGAACCAACGTGACGCGGAGAAAGTAGGTACCGGGGACGTCTGGCGCCTGCACTTGCAGCCAGTAAAGTCCAGAACCGGCAGACGGAATGCTAGGTACCAAGACAGTCCTCATGCCGTCGCGTACAATCGTAGATTCCCCCGATTCGTCCAGCCAGTGATAACTCAAGTGGACCGCATGTCCGCCAACGCTCCGTAATGAGAAACCGGACTTGTTCTCCAGGGCGACTCCGACGAGGACACAGCTCCCAACGGCGAGTCGGTCTGGTGCCTCCGAGAACTTGATTCGGACCTCGTCTGCGACGGACAATGGCAAGGCTTCCATCCGCAACACTGACAGCAAACTCTCCAATGGCCCATTTGACGCTGCGGCTAGGATCAGCGGGGCCTCTTTCAAGCCGCTTTTTGAAAGGCTCCGGAGAGGGCCGTTCGATACGGAAATGTAATTCCTGAACCACGCAGCCGAGTGCTGAAGAATGCGTTTCAGACCTCCACTTGAAGCAGAGTGCGGGGGCCGAGTAGAGACGCTCATTGAGGGACTCGGGAAAATACCGTCCGGCAGGCCATTGTAATTCCCGAACCACACGGCTGAGTGCCGAAAAAGCCCTTTCAGACGGCGATTCAACGCCGAGGGCGAGGGTGGATTCAGTAACGTCCCCGCCTCCGCATCATTGAGATGCATGGACGGCAGGTGAGCTCCGAGACGTCTGGCTTGGCGCCTCATCGCCGGCAGTGCATAACGCAAGTACCACGCGTTCGGCCTTCCGGATAGCAGAAGGAGGCCGGATGGCTCCAAGTGCTCCGCCGCCCTTGCGAGAAGAGAGGTAAGCTCCTCCTCGGAGAGCCGCTGGATGATGTCTGAAGCCACAATCACTTGGAACTTACCCTCCAGTTGGACCTCGTTCAAGTCAGCATGCAAGAAACGGACACTGGCCCCCGGCAGGCGGCTATCGGCCACCGCCGCGGTCGCCAATTGAATGGCATCGCTTGAGAAATCCACGGCGGTCACATGCCGACCCTGCCTGGCCAGACACACTGTCAGTTCGCCTCGACCGCAACCGATATCCAGAGCGTCACCTGCCGGAGCAGCCTCGGCTAGAAGACCGAGCGCGATATGCCAGGGCGTAGTGAGGATCCTCGCGCGGTACCGCATAAAGTCGTCGGAACCGCGCAAGCGGTTCAGGTAAAAATCTCTCGTGTAGACGGTTTGAAGATCCCGGCTGGATTTAGCGGTTCCCCAAGGACAACCCTTGGCGTCCGCGCGAGTCTTGATGAGCAGTTCGCCTGCGTAACCCGGTACGATGACGCAAAACTCGATCAGGTCCCTGTAGCGAAGCAAACACTCAGAGATGTACCAGAAGTTCTCCGAAGTCCAAAAAAAACCGTCGACGAGCACGTATTCAGCCTGTCGCAGCGCAACAGAGATGTCGTGGACCGATCCTGCTCCGTCCTGCTGGCCATCGACGTGGATGAGATCGTAGCGGCCTCCGGGGTACGTGGTCATTAACTGGCTGTTGGCGATCATGAACTGAGCGTCGTAACGCCTGGCCTTGCTTTGCGCCCAGTGGATGGATCCTCGAACGCCACCGAACTGGTTGACATCCAAATCTATACCGACATATCTGGCGCTAGGACAGGCATCCAGAAAAGCAAGTGCCGAATAACCATAGCGAACTCCAATTTCCAGGATGCGCCGAGGCGCCAGCACCTTGGCTATGGCCCACTTCAAGCGGTAGTACGGGACCCAATCATCAAACCTGTCGCTGAGAGGATCATCGGCGAAGGCCGTCTTGCGGAAATCGTACGTCGACGCCTGAGCCGCTTGCAGGATCTTGTCAACCATAGAGACTCTCTTATTTTAGTCGAAGCAACCAAACTGACCTGAGTCTTGTAATCAGGAACCCAAGACAGGCGTTTCACTCGGGTGCCATGAAGAATCTGGACGTCTGCGGACTGCGGCCAGGATTGCGCCGGGACGATCTGCTATATTTACCCTTACAAGTGGCTATTTTCGCAGCCTGATGTGATTCGCACATATTCCGTTGTTGCTTCGGTCCAGTATGGCCCAGGTGCACCACGTTGCGTCGATTCTATAGTGTGCTATCCAATGTTCGAAACGCTCTCTAGACTTCGAGGTAAACAGCGGCGCCACTGGGCGCTGCTGTGCGGTCTCCTTCTCATTAATGTGGTGACCCTGTTGCCCTGCCTAGACGGGGGTTACTACTCAGACGATTCGTTCAATTCCGTGGCACCCGGCAACGAAGTCGCGACTGGACAGACGCCTTTTCGAGCGGCACTCGAATGGTCCGAGATGATGTTTAGAGAGAACGCGCGCTTCTGGCCATTGTACTTATACACGGTCGGGGTGCGTTACCTAGAGGCCTCGTCTCTCCTGTCCTACAAGATCTTCCTGGTCGCGATGGTTATGCTCAGTCTGGCTGCTTACCACCGCCTCCTGAGAAAACTCACCGGCTCCGAGTTGTACGCCGGGGCGACCTTGCTCTTGACTCCAGTATTTCTGCAGTTTCGTTACGTACACGGGTGGGATCCTATCTTGTCGTTCGAAGGACTAGTCCCGATATGTTCGATACTGCTCTTCTCGGCCCTTACTTTCTTCATAAGTTATTTGGACTCGCATCGTCAAACAGATCTGTGGAGATCCTCTCTTTTGTATCTCGCCGGCTGCTTGTTGTACGAGGTGGCCTATCCCTTCTTCCTATGTTTCCTGGTGTTGGCGCTTCTGCGTAGGCGCTCCCTCATCAGCGCGCTCCGGGCAGTCGTGCCTGCTGGAACGATCCTAGGCCTCTTTGCCTTGCTGCAGGTTGGGATGCGACTCTCGATGAAGTCGTACGCTCTCAACGCATATGCGCCGAATCCGGATCCCGTTGCCACCATCCGGGCTTGGCTGATCCATTTGGTGGGTGGATTGCCGCTGTCTTACTATCTCTGTGATCCTGACGCGGTATTCCGCAACTCTTCTGGACTATCCTGGCCCGAAGCTACAGGTTTCAGCGTGTTGGCGGTCCTGATTGCCTGGGTGACCGTTAGAATCGTCATTCGGCAACTGAGACCATGGTCCGCTTCTCGCGAAGGATGCCAGAATTGTATCCCAAACGCTCTGTTCTGTCTCAGCATTGCAGTTGCTGCGCCGGCACTGATAGCGACTTCTCCCAAGTACCAGCAGATCCCGTGGGGTTCTGGTTATATTCCCGTCTATTTCTGTTCGCTGGGACTCGCTGGCGTAACGGCTGCTGTCGCGATCCTGGTGGCCCGGAGGGTGCGAGAGTTTTCGCGAATCGGTCGAGCCGTTACCGCGACAACTGTGATAATCATCTGGTGCTTGGTGTACGGTCTGAATGCCAGGAACAATATGTTCGTGGTGCGGGCCGCCGATGAGGTGTTCTATGACTCCAGAAGGGTCCTGGAAAGAGCCGCAAGATCCGGCTTTCTTTCCGATGTTCCCGAAGGTAGCACTCTCTTCGTCGACGGTTCCGCTTACGGTGCCTGGAACATTCCGGGTTTCTATGCTCAGGAAGCTGGAAGAGTCTATCGTGTAATCCACATGCAGGACTCTCAGAACTATGGCGTCGTTCTGCAACAGCTTGGGGCGGTCTGCACCTCAGCTTCCTTGCGCACTGAGTGCAACTTGCCCGAGAAATCTTCGGTGTACGTGGTTCGCGCCAGTCCAACAGGCAAGTTAGTTGGGTCGGTTGTGCTGGCGAGGATTGAAGAGGTCGTGTTTGAGGGTGACAAGCTGATTGGCGTGTTTGGTTCGCGCGCCGATCTATTTGTCTGGCGGCCATTCAGTGTGTTCTTTCGCAGCGACGTAGGCGTTGCCGGAACCGATGCTGATCGCGGGCGCAGTTCGGCGCGGGGGCGTTTTTGGGTCGCTCGGGAGGAGTTGAGAGAGGTTTCTTCGGGAAGGCAATGGGTCCGGCTGCGACTCGAGCGGGATGGCCTTTTCGATGCTCTTGGCTTGGCCGTGATCCAACAATCGTCGTCCAGGGGACCGACTTCGACGATTGCACACACACACCGGCTCAAGTCGCCCGACGAGGTATTGATTCATCTTGGACATTTGGGAGGACTGGAACGCCGAGCCGTAATCCTCGACGACGTTCTCCTGGAACCAAACACGTCGGTAGAACTTCTGGTCCGGGCGAATGTTGGCGGGCACCAGCCGTCCACGCTGGTGGATAGCCGATGCACGGCGGAGGGCCCCGAATCGGTTGGTTTCGTCATGGAGCAGGCAGATTCGGGCGGAAACAATTTTCGGGCACGATTCCGCCAAGGAAATCGCTCGGCGACTATCGGCCATTTTGAACTCGTTCCGAAGAGCGTCGTGCACATCGTGGTTCAGACGACCGCTAGGAGAATACGGCTGTTTCTGAATGGGACGCTTGTAGGTGAAAGGGATTTAGTCGAGGACCTGAAGCCGAGTTCTGGAGACCTCGTAGTAGGAAACTCTGCTCGCGGAGATAAGCCTTTCAACGGTACCGTCGAGGAAGTCCTCGTTTACCGCGGCGCCAAGTCGGATTCTCAATTGAAGGAAACGGTTCACAGCCTGGGACACGAAAAGCCGTCCGAGTATGAAGTGGGACGGAGGCGACGTTAGCTGATACGAAGGTGAAGATCGAGCGCTCCCTTAGCAGTGGTAGTCCATGACGTTTTCCAGTTTCTCTTGGGAGAGACAGGCGGCAGTCAGATCAGTGGCCGTTATTCGTCAAATCGGTACTGGTGAATGGCTTGGCGCAACTGCTCCGCAACCACTTCCCACGCGAACAACCGGACGGCGTAACCCCTTGCGCGCTCGACCATAGCAGCTAGGTCGGAATCACTCGTTCCCGCGATTCGCTGGATGGCGGTTGGAAACCTCTCCAGGGGAGCCAGCCATCCGTGCTCCCCATCTCTCAGGTTCAGCCCGCGAGCACCGAACGGCGTACTCAACACCGGTACCCCCGCCGCCAGGTAATCCAGCATCTTGAGATTGGTGCCGGAGCCGCTCTCCATGGGGTTGATGGCAAGGTTCACCCAGCTCAAGATTTCGTCCTTCTCCTGATCGTCTACAATCCCCGCGAGTTTCACGTTCAGAGGCAGTTGGAAACCAAAACGCTCCAGATAGTTGCAGACACCACCGACCAGCAGGAACCCGACATTCGGCAATTCCTGGGCGATGGCGAGAATACACAGCACCGCATCGATGTTCGGTCCGTGCAGGCTTCCCATGAACAGCACCGTGAAGGGCGCTCCGGGATGGAGTCTTTGCTTGAGGGCCCGGCGGTCTTCGATACTGTGGAAGGTGACCGAGTCGAGATCCACACCGTTCGGCACGACGACGAATCTGTCTTCCGGTACATCGAACTTCCGATGGAGAGTGACCGCATCATCATCCAAACAAGTCACGATGAGGTCGCTCCATTGGCATGCCCTTCTCTCGACGGCTTCGGTCAGTTTCAACAGGGCACTTCCCATCCGGCTGTCGGGGAGGATAGAGCGCTTCAATTCCGCTTCAACATCTTGTGCTTCATAGATCAGCGTTTGCTTCTCTCGAACTTCTTCGAGCGCGGGGAACAGGTAGGGGTGGCTCGCGACTAGGATCTGGCTCGTGGCGGCGGACTGCCTCAGAGCTTCGACGTAGTCCGGCGTCAGCTTGTAAAGAACCGGCATCGCAACGTCCGCGACCGATGCGTCTCCAACTTTCGTCATGATGTCCCGTTCGCGCTGGGCATGGGCAAGAGATTTCGGAACACGAATTTCGCGTAGGTCAGGGGCGATGTACTCATTCTTGGCCGGCTGCCCGTAATCGGTGAAAGTGACCGAATCGACGTCGAAATCGCGAGCCAGATTTCTGTACAGGTGGAAGACTCTATTCTGTCCTCCTCCCCGCGGCGGATACACAGGGAAGGTACAGGCCATGGTAAGCTTGCGGCGACCCCTGGCCTTCCAAGCACCACTTCGTCTCGAAGGTCCTAGCAGCCCTGTGACAACGGCTCCCCAAGTGATCCCCTCGACTTCCTTCCGGCACGCCTCCGCCATGGCTCTCGCTTCGACTGGATGGCCTGCAATGTAGTCAATCCGTTCGGCCAGCGCTTCAACGGTGGGCTCCACGCTGTATCCCGTTACGCCGTCGCGTACGAAGACGTTGGGCTCGCCGGAGTCCAATGCCGTCAGGACCGGCTTGCCGCTCATCATGGCCTCGATAGTGACGAGGCCGTAGTCCTCGTCGTATGGAACATAGAGGACGGCGAGGGCGTTGGCGTAAAGGTCGATGGCATCACTATCCTTCACGAAGCCGAGGAACTCGATGCGGGGATCACCGTCGGCCAGCCGCTTGATCTCTTCCTCATCTGGTCCCGAGCCGGCAATCTTCAAGCGGATACGGCTGGTGGCGCGCCGCATGGCCTCAACCAGCAGGCGGATTCTCTTGGCGCCGTCCAGGCGGCCTATCGTGAATAGGTATTCGTAATCGCCGGTCCAAAAGCGGCTCAGGTTGGAGGGATGATGCAAGACCCGGACATCCACGCCGGGAGGAAAATAGCCGGTGCGTCCGAGTTGGTTGCGGGCGGTAGCTGCGTAACGGAAAATCCGCGAGGGATGCAGCGCCGCGTCGTCCAGGACATGAAGCACCTGCCGGATCAGCGGTCCGGGAAACTGGAGCACATCCTGGGGAATGTCCGGGGTGGCGCGGAATTCATCCAGTGCCTGGAAGGCCAACTCCGTGCGATCGCGGCGGTCCCCGATTGTTTTGAGCCGGTTCACCAGCGTTCGCACGGCCGGATGCGTGCTGCTGCATTCCGGCGGCAGGCCCGTGAAGTGATACATATCGTAAAGACCCCGGAGCCGGTGCAGCATGTAACAAATGTGGCGGCGATGTGAACTCATCCAGGCCGGGTACTTGCCGGAAATCACACAATCAAAATGGCGCAGGTCGAGGCGGCTGAAATCACGGTAGGTGTCTACCAGTTCCCAGAAGCCGTGCTCGCGACTGGGGAGCTTGATCAATTCGGCTTGGTGAATGGTTTCCTGGTTGAGATAGTTGAGCAATCCCCAGAAGAGATTCTCCGCCCCGCCAATAGAGAAGGGGACCGGACTCGGCGCGATGATTCCAATCCTCATCGGCGTTCAGGCGGATTCGTTCGACGCCTCTCCTATCAGGGCGTTCACTACGGTATCCCAGGAAATGCCCATCGACTTATATTTTAGATATCCCGCCCGGCCCATGTTGGCGGCCTCGTTCCTACGCTCATAGAGACGGTCGATGGCCGCTCCGATTGACCGGGCTTCCGGTTCCACGATAAAGCCAGTTTGCTCATGATCCACGAATTCGAGCGGCCCGCCTGAGTCAGTGCAGGTGATGACCGGCTTGCGCGCCAGCATGGCCTCCAGGGTCACATAGCCGTAGTCCTCGTCGTGCGGACCGAAGAAGACCCCAAGGCAACATGCGTAGTAGGCGAGAAGCTCTCGCTCGGATACATGGCCCAGCAGCCGCACCCGGTCACAAAGTCCAAGATCTTGGATCAGTTTCTCGCAGACGGGCCGCTGGCCACCGTCGCCGGCGATGAGGGCGCCGACGGGCGACTGGACGAATCGCATGGCTTCTATCAGAAGCTGCTGGCGCTTGAGGGCTTCGATCCGGCTAGGGAAAAAGATGTATGGTTCGGCGTCGCGACTATAGAGATGGTCCGCGAGAGCCGGCGGATGATAGAGGGGCGTGGCATCTATTCCATTGAAGCGCTTTAGGCGATCACCGACATTCCTGGAATTGGCGTATACTTTCCCGGCTCGGGATAAATGGGTTGTGTCCTTCTCAATAATCCGCTCACGTAGGGCCAGCAATTCCGGTGAAGGGCATTCCTTCTGGTCCTGCAACAAATCGTATACGCTGCGGTGCTGGTGCAGGAGCCAGACTACCTTGTTTGAGTGATGAAGGTAGTAACAGGGAAATTTCAGACAGACAACGGAGTCTGGGTTGTAGCCGTTGATATCGGCGAAGTTTTCCGTCTCCCAGAAGTCCATGCTCCGCTGTACTTCTTTCTCGGGAAAAAATCGGAATGGGGCCGTTACGAGTTCGACTTCGTGGCCGCGAGCACGGCAGGCCCGGAGCAGTCCCTGAGCATGTAATTCCGCGCCCCCGGTGATGAACGGAACTTGAACCGTGGCGATGGCGATTCTCACTTCTCGGCCCCCTCAGCCTCCGCCCCTTCCGCGGTGAATCGCGGTTCGGCTTGTAAATCGTGGCGTCTCATCCCTTCCAAGCCAAAACTGCGTAATCCATGGGCCCATAGACGAGATCCATTAAGGGCTGCGGCAGCGGTTCCTTCGGGGGTGCCGCAAAATCCGTGACAGGGTGCAGGGGAAGCGTTTCCACGTTCAGGTAACCCCTGTTCTCCAGAATGTACTGCAACAGCTTCGATGGCAGCGGATGAAGATGTGTGGGGTCAAAGTAAAAGTTGCAGCTTCCCACCAGCAAATTCCCCGGGTTCGGGGTCTCCAGGATCAACAGTCCACCGCTCACAAGTACTCGAAGCGCTTCGTCTACCAGCGAAACGAGTCTCTGTACGGGGAGGTGCTCAACCAGGTGCAGGGCGGAGACGGTGCCGAACGATCCTTCTTTCTGAACCTGCAGATAATCCACTGCGTCGATTCTTTCAACCGTCAGGCCGAGTTTCCTGCACTGGCCGGCCTGGACAGAGTTCGGCTCAATCCCGATAGCCTCGTAACCGTGCTCGCCGAGCAGTTCGATCCACTCGCCCCGGCCGCAACCCAGGTCAAGCACGCGCTTACACTGGCTTTGCTCCGCTTGCCGCGCGACATACGGCAGATAGACGTGCATCCGCGACTTGATCTCCTCGCGGGGACCCCTGAAGAAGTTCCCGAGGTCTGCATATAGGGCATCGTCCAATCCTATTTCACCACCGGGATCAGCTTGTGATTGATCACCGTTCGAGGATACAGAACACACGCTCCTGACCGCATCGAGAAGTTGGCAAACCTTGCGCTCCAATTCCACAATCCTCGACCGGTGGGAATGAAGCTGAAGCAGTGCTGCCCGGTATTGTTCCGAGAGCGATGCGACTTCCTCGGCATCCGCCTTTCGAGATGTCAGCTTCTCAACTTCTTCACGCAAGACCGTCAGGTCGCTGCGCTCAACTTTCCCCGCAAGCTCAGCCTCGATCTCCTCGCGTAGGCGAGTCGTGGCCGCCCGATCCGCTTTGGTGAAGACAAGTCTGGCGAGCTGCGACTCAATTTCGGCGTTGCCGTGCCGCAAGGCGGCAGTCTTCCCATCGTCACCCTTCATGTTTCGACTGATGGCGGGCCGTCGCACCACCACTTCGAAGCGCTTGAGAAGGAACTCAGGAACAAACTTCCGGAAGAGCCGGCGAAACCTGAAGGTTCGCTCCAGCCCCGGGACCTCCTGGCGGATCCGCATGCCCTCCTCCGAATAGCGAAGGGTAGCGAGGAGCTCCAGCTTGCTCAGGCGCCCACTGCGAAGCTGGCTCAGGTAGTTATCGAATCCCCCCGCGTCAGCCTCGC
Source organism: Terriglobales bacterium (assembly GCA_021372245.1). Classification (GTDB taxonomy): domain Bacteria; phylum Acidobacteriota; class Terriglobia; order Bryobacterales; family Bryobacteraceae; genus JAJFUV01. Next base: position 98,203 of record JAJFUV010000174.1, on the reverse strand, counting down.
GGTGTAGGATGCTGCGATACGCCTGGCGCACGAAATCCGTATCGTGAAAAGACTGCAAGTACTCCAGGGACGGGGGTGACTGCACGGCTTGGTGTCTGGATTGGCGCGATTGCTTCACGGGGTCCGCCCCTGTGCCATGATTGCCTTTCCGCCCCACGGCGCTGGCCGCAACCGCCCGCACCCGGTTCACAATTGCGTCCAGATCGGCGAACTTGCGGGCGCCAGCCACGTCAGAACCCCCAGGGAAAACTGGCAGAATCGAAATGATATCGCAATTACGACGGGTGATTCAAATATGGGCCACTTGCTGCGGCAAGGAACGGCGGGCTTTCACCTCTCCAGAAGACACGTACGAAGCCCATGGCGCGATTACCGCGACGCTGGGGCCTCCTGTTTTACTGAAGCGCCTCCTTACCGCAGATCCTCCGCCAACTCTGACAATTCTGCCGGTGTCAACGGGCGCTCGAAGTTGTAGTAGGGATGGTCCACCCGGATTGCGGCGCCCTTGGCGAAGCGCGTCACCTGCTCCGGCGAGAGCTGGAACTTGATGTACTGCACCGAGCTCACTCGGTCCGTCGAGATCTGCCGCGCGTCGAAAACCGCCAGCACTGGTGCGGTGCCATCGACCACCAGCCATACGTGGTTTTCGATACCCAACAGCTCGCGCAGATACACGGCGCGCTCCTCCGGCGTGCCGTATTCAATGAGCAGGCTCGCCGAGAGCTGGCCCGGGCCGGGGATCAACTCGTTGTAAGTCTCCAACTCGTGGCGGACTTCCTGCGGCTTGACGAGCCTCTCAATGCGCAACATCTCCTGTATCTGGTAGCGCACCGTTTCGCGGTTCTCGAATAGAAACGTCAGGTGGCCGCCCACGCGCACGCGGCGCCGATCCTTCAGCGCCATCATGCGCGGCCGCAAGGACTCCCGTTCCACTTCGTAGTCGGCCAGGTTCTTGATTTCCTCGAAAGCTACAAGCTGCATTCCCGTTACCCCTTTTTCTCTTTCTCCACTTTCGCCGGGAATCCGTCGGACCGGTACGCTTTCGCCAGCACCTGGATCGGGTGCACCGGCCGCTTGCCCAGGGCCTGCTCGAATTGCACCGCGGCCAGCGGGCAATCGGTCGCCATGATGCCGGTCTCCGCCTCGGCTATTTCGTCAAAGGCTTTCTTGCCCGCTAACTGCGACAGTGGGAAGAACTCTTTCTTCATCGCCCAGGTGCCGTCGTGGCCGCAGCACTGTTCCACCATCTTGACTGTGACTCCCGGGATCTGCCGCATCATGTCGCGCGAACGGAAGCCGATGTTCTGGGCCTTCAAATGACATGGCACGTGATACGCAACCGTCTGTGGTGTCGTCTGGAAGTCGCGATTGAACTGGCCGGTCTTCTTCAATTCGAACAAATACTCGCAGAGATCGCGCGTGGCCTCGCCAACCTTCTTCGCCTCCGGCGTGCCTACCAGTTCGGCGTACTCCTTCCGTAGCATGTAGGAGCACGTCGGATTGATCGCCAGCACCTTCTTCCCCGCCGCCACGTGCGGGTAGAGCGAGCGAACATTGGCTTCCGCCAAGCTCTTGGCCAACTGAATATCGCCGGCTTCCAGCGCCGGCATGCCGCAGCAGTTCTGCTTCGGGCAGGTGAGCGCCACGCCGTTGCGCGAGAAGACTTCCACGGCGTCCTTGCCCACTTGCGGGTTGTTGTAATTCACAAAGCAGGTGTAAAAGAGCACGGCCTTCGTATCGTCGCCGGTGGGTTTGTGCTGCTTACGAAACCAATCTTCGAACGTTTCGCCATGGAATTCGGGCAACTGCTTTTCGCGGTGGATACCGATCATCGCTTCCATCGCCACCCGCATCATGGGCTGGCGGTTGGCCCAGTTCGCCAGTCCCGGCGTGAGCTTCGCGAACTTGCCGAGAAGCTCCGGCCGCGAAAGAAGCCGCGAGCGCAGGCTGATGCCCTTCTCTTTGGCCCGCACCGCAACCATGCGCATCAGCAGGCGCGGGAAATCGAGCTGGAATGTGTGACCGTCGTCCGGAGTATAAGGGCACTTCACGTAGCACAGCTTGCACTGGTAGCAGGTGTCCACCACACGTCCGGTTTCCTCGCCTGTGAGCTTGCGAACGTTGCCGTCGTGCCCATCCACGGCTTTGAACAGGGCGGGGAACGACGGACAGAGATTGAAGCACAGCCGGCACCCGTGACAGATTTCGAAGACCCGCTCAGTTTCAGCGTCAAGGCCTTTCTTATCCCAATACACGGGATCGTTCGGATTGTAGGTCAGCCCCGGTGTGGGGGCACCCTTAATCACGTTTTCCATGGCTTTCGTGTTGTTGGGTGGGGGCAGCCGCGGCTGCCCCCGGAATCATTACTAAATCCCGGCCAGTCCTTGGGTGAAGCGGCCGGCATGCGACTTCTCCGCCTTCGCCAGCGTCTCGAACCAGTCGGCGATTTCGGCGAAGCCTTCCTCGCGCGCCGTCTTGGCCATGCCCGGGTACATGTCGGTGTACTCGTGCGTCTCGCCGGCGATGGCGGCTTTCAAGTTGGCCTGCGTGTCCCCGATCGGCAGGTCCGTGGCCGGATCGCCCACCTTCTTCAGGTAGTCCAGGTGGCCGTGCGCATGCCCGGTTTCGCCGTCGGCCGTGTCGCGGAACAGTCCCGCCACATCCGGATACCCCTCGACGTCCGCCTGCTTGGCGAAATACAGGTAACGTCGGTTGGCCTGCGATTCGCCTGCGAAGGCGGCCTTGAGATTGTCGTGTGTCTTGCTCCCCTTCAGAGTTGTCATTGTGATTTCTCCTTCAAACACTCAATTTGCTTGTTCTTCGCGCGAACACTTGGGACAGAGGCCCAGCACCTCTACCGTGGTTCGTTCCGCGCGGAATCCGTTCGGTAACCCGCGGCGCAGTGTGACCGGCTCGATGTCCTCCTCACGAAGGTCATAGATGGCTTTGCAGCGCAGGCATATGAAATGGTGGTGCGGCTCCAGGTTGGCGTCCAGCCGGACCGTAGCGTGCTCCGGACTCACTTCCCTCACCAAGCCCACCTCGACGAAGGTCTTGATAGTCTTGTAAACCGTTGCCAGCGAGATGGAAGGCATCTCGCGCCGCACCTGTTCGTAAACGCCTTCCGGACTAGGATGCTCCACCGAGTTCATCAATGCGCGGTAAATCACCCAGCGCTGATGGGTGCACGCAAGGCCGCGTGAAGCGCAGCGGGTCCGGAACAGGTCCATGTCGCGCTCCAGCCCGTGCGGATCGGATGGCGTCCCTGCTGTCATAGATGTTATTAAACGATAATTATTCTCATTTGTCAAGGCTTCTCCACCTTCCGCGACCCGCTGCGCGGAGCCTCTCCATTCACGCATCCGGTCTGAGCGCCCGTCGGGGTGGTTCCGTGAGTGCTAAACTGCAAAGTTCAGCCATGAAGTCACGCAGTTGTATCGTACTCACCCTCCTCACCTTTCCCCTGTTGGTATGGGCTCAGGATACGGCGGACCTCAACGTCGTTCACCGCATCAAGGCCGAAGCCTACGGGAATTCCAAGGTCATGGAGCACGTTTTCTACCTGGCCGACGTCTACGGTCCGCACCTGCCTAATACTCCCGCCTACGATCAGGCCGCCGACTGGGCCATCAAGCGCATGCAAGAGTATGGCCTGGTGAACGCTCACAAGGAAAAGTGGGGGCCGTTCGGCCGCGGCTGGCGGTACACCCGGTTCAGCGCCCACCTGATCGAACCGCAGTATGCGCCGCTGATCGGCTATCCGCTGGCATGGACGGAATCGACCAAAGGCGTCGTCCAAGCTGAGCCGGTCCTGGTGCAGGTGGCCACCGAGCAAGACCTGGCCCAATGGAAAGGGAAGCTCAAGGGAAAGATCGTGCTCACCGATCCCGGGCGGCAACTGTCAGTCCCGACGACCCCGTTAGGCTCGCGGCTGACGGATGCCGAGTTGGAGGGAGACGTCCGATCTGGCGAGCCCAGCCTCCCTCAATCGCTATTTGGGTTGCTGAAGATGCCTCCCGCGGCGGCCCCCGCCGGAGTCCCACGCGACAAGTTGGAGCGCTTTTTCCGGGAAGAAGGCGTGCTGGCCCTGATTCAGCCCAGCAATCGCGGGGATAGCGGATTGGTCCGGGCTCCTAAAGCCGGTTCCCGGGATGTCAAAGCGCCCCTCGCGCTGCCCGCTGTCGCTCTGACCATCGAGCATTACAACCGCATCGTACGGTTGATCGGAATGAAGGTCCCCGTGCGTGTTGAACTGCAGGTGGAAACTCAAGTGTTCGACAAGAGCCTCGATACCTACAATGTGATCGCCGAGATCCCCGGCGGACGCAAGAAGGACGAGGTTGTGTTGATTGGCGCCCATTTGGATACGTGGCAAGGCGGTACCGGCGCGACGGATAACGCTGCTGGTTGCGCCGTCATGATGGAGGCTGCTCGCATTCTAAAGGCGCTCAACCTCAAGATGGACCGGACGATCCGCGTAGCTCTTTGGAGCGCCGAAGAGCAAGGTTTGCTCGGCAGCCGCGCCTATATCAAAGAGCACTTTGCCGATCCCGATACCATGGTTTTGAAGCCCGACTACGGCAAGCTCGCCGCGTACTTCAACTACGACAATGGCGCCGGCCGGATCCGCGGCATCAACTTGCAGAACAACGATATGGTTCGTCCCATCTTCACCGCGTGGCTTGAGCCTTTCCGCGATCTGGGTGTCAGCGCCGTGGGTATTCGCAGCACAGGGAGTACCGATCACTGGTTCTTTGACGCCGTGGGCCTGCCGGGCTTCCAATTTATCCAGGATCCGCTCGACTACGGCACACGGACGCATCACTCCAATATGGACGTATACGATCACGTTCCACCGGGCGACCTCGTACAATCTGCCGCCGTGGTGGCATCCATGGCCTACCACACCGCCATGCGTGAGCAGATGTTGCCGCGTAAACCACTGCCGAAACCGCGGCCCAAGCCGGATTCCGCTGCCAAACCGGGCCGCTAACCGATTGCCGGCAGGCGCCTTGCCCCATCAAAAGTAGGGCGTAAATCACGTGGATGTGCTATAAGTAAAGGTTTCTTAATGTTGATCTGGAGATCCCTAGGACAATGAAAAAGATCTTCTATGGCTGGTGGATGACCGCAGCCGCCTTTGTAACCTTCGGTCTGGCTGTGGGTTTCCCGTATTACAACCTGGTCTTCTTTTACGACTATTTTCAGAAGGCCTTCGGTTGGTCCAGGGCGGACATTACCTTGGGATTTCCCCTGGCGACCATTTTCACTCTTTGGGTAGGCCCGCTGATCGTTCCGCGGTTCAGCCCCCGGAAGCTTATTCTGGTAGGCACCGGTCTCACGTTCATCGCGCTGACCTGTTTCGGCAAGATGGGCAGCGCGCTGCTGGTGTATTACGCCATCTGGGTGCTTTACACGATTGGCTATTTCCTGTCGGGTCCCATTCCGCACCAACTCATCGTCTCGCATTGGTTCTCCAAGAACCGCGGCAAGGCGATGGGAGTTCTTTATGTGGGTGTCGGCTTGTTGGGTTCGCTGGGTTCGTTCCTGGTAAAGCCGCTCACCGAGAGTTACGGGTTCCAGACTGCGCTGATTGTGATGGGCTTCATGCTTTTCCTGGCGTGGCCCCTTACTATCTTCGTGCTGCGTGACAAACCTTCCGATAAAGGTCTGTTTGCCGACGGAGCTTCCGCGCCCCCAGCGGAGATCAAACTGCAACCCTGCAGCTACAAGACTCTGTTGGGCAGCTATTCTTTCTGGCTGTTGCTGATTGGCAGCGCCTGCTCGATTTCCTCCATCGGCGCGGTGAACTTCCACATGAAGTTCGCTTTCATCGACCAGGGCTTCACCAACCAGGAAGCTCTGAATTCAGTCTGGCGCGCAGCGTCGATTCTGATTCTGTGGTCCAGCATTGCCGGCCGATTGCTGATCGGCGGGCTTTCCGATGCGTTCCCCAAGAAGTGGGTCATGACGGCGTCATACTTCCTTACGGCGCTCTCGATCCCGCTGCTGCTGGCCGTGCGGCCTCCGGGAACCCCCTGGGCCTTCTCGCTGCTGTTCGGCTTGGCGATGGGCGCCGATTACATGCTGATCCCGCTAATGGCTGCCGAGCAGTTCGGTGTGAACTCGCTGGCCCGCGCCATGGCCATCATCCTCCCTGTGAACACGATCGGCCAGACTTGGTTCCCGTACTTCATCTCCATTCTGCGCGACAAGTATTACCCCAACTATGAGATGCCGATGATGGTAACCCTCGCAGTAGCCTTGGCGGGCGCGGTTGCCATTATGATCCTCCCGCGTCAATGTAAGAGGAGTGATGCGGCACTTCCACTACAGCAGCCTGTCCGAACTGGCAAGTAGTGTAGCCGGGCTAGGCGCGGCGCACATTCTATTCGAACCCGGCGCAGAACGCGTAAGATCCATTCTTGCCCGCCCCGTTCCGGTTGGCGAGTTCACGCTGGGGAACTCCGTTGCCATCCACCCTATGGAGGGCTGCGATGGGACTCTCGACGGGCGGCCCGATGAATTGACCTTCCGGCGCTACCGGCGCTTCGGCGCGGGTGGCGCGAAACTGGTCTGGTTTGAAGCCACTGCCGTCTGTCGTGAAGGCCGCGCGAACCCGAGGCAGCTCTGGCTGCATGAAGGAAGCGTGCGTGAATTCGCGCGGCTGCTCGAAGAGCTTCGACGCGTCCACCGTGAGCGCTACGGCAACACCGGCGACCTGCTGGAGCCGCTGCAGTTGACGCACTCCGGCCGTTACAGCCACCCTGCCCGCATCATCGCCTGCCACTCGCCGGCGGTGGACCGCAAGACCGGGGTGGCGGCGGACTATCCCATCATCAGCGACGGTGAACTCGAGCGGTTGGAAGACCAGTACATAGAAGCGGCGAAGCTGGGCGTGGCGGCAGGGTTCCGCGCTGTGGACATTAAGGCCACCCACGGCTATCTGCTGAGCGAACTGTTGGGCGCCAAGAACCGGTCGGGAAATTACGGGGGATCGCTCGAAAACCGAACGCGCTTCATCCGTAATGTGACCGGCAAGCTCCGCGCGGCCTTGGGGCGGGATCTCATACTTTGCATGCGGCTCGGCGTTTACGAAGGCGTTCCTTACATGCGCGACCCAGCCACCGGCGTGGGCGTGCCGATGGAGTATCCCCTGCCGTATCCCACGGGTTTCGGCGTGGATCCGGCGAATCCTCTTCGCGAAGACCTCGGCGAAGTGCGGCAGGCCATCTCATGGTTTCGCGAGTGGGGCATCCAACTGCTCAATGTTTCGATGGGATCGCCCTACTTCAATCCGCACGTGGGCCGGCCGTTCGAGACGCCTGACCAAGGCAACTACGAGGAGCCAGAGCATCCGCTGCTTGGGGTGGATCGGCACTTCCGCATCGCGGGCGAATTGCAGCGCGCCTTCCCGGACCTGCCCATGGTTGGCACCGGCTATAGCTGGCTGCAGAAGTACGCCATCAACGCCGCGGCGCGCAACATTGTGGACGGCAATATCCGCATATTCGGACTCGGCCGCGGTTCCCTGGCCTATCCGGAATTTGCCCGTGACGCGCTCGAAAAGGGCGAGCTCGACGAGCGGCGCGTTTGCAAGACGCTCTCGTATTGCACCTACCTGATGCGCCGCAAGGATAACGAACTTGGTCAGTGGCCCACCGGTTGCCCGCCCTTCGACAAGGAAGGTTACGGCGAAATCATGAAAGCGGCGCGCGCGAAGGCGCGCGAGGCGAAACCGCCGGGATCCTGATCGTGGCGGTGCAGCGGCCGCTTCTCCGTGGTATAAGGAAGGCATAAGGAGTCTCAACGGGGTGTGGTGTGAATTGTACCGGCTGCTGGAAGCTCAGCCATTGTTTCGCAAGGAGATACAAGATGAAAATTCATGCTGTGTGGCAGTTCGTCCGCAGTCTAGCCGTTTGCGTGCTGGCGCCGATCCTTTGTGCCCCGCCGGAATTGGTGGCGCAAACCCACATCGTCAGCCCAAGTGAGCTGCAAAGGGAGGCCGTGGCCGCCACCAGTACAAGGCAGCACAACACGGAGACGATCACGAATTTCCTGTCCTCCCCCAAGGCGAAGGAAGTTTTGAGTCGCGCCGGTATTGATCAGTCGCAGGTAAAGAACGCAGTGTCCACTTTGAACGATGGGGAACTGGCCCGGCTGGCGGCGCGGTCTGAGAAAGCGCAGGCCGACTTTGCCGCCGGCAGCTTGTCGGATCGAGACCTCCTCATAGTCATGCTTGGCCTTGTGGCCTTAGTCTTGCTTATAGTTGCTGTTCGCTGAGCGGTCCCATGCTGCGCCGCGCCAGACGGCTCTTTCCGTGCTTTGCTCTCTGCTTTGTGACCTCGGCTGCCCAGTCATCGGTTGTCCAGTTGGACGTCCCCTTCGTCAAGCAGGAAAGAAATGGGTGCGGCGCGGCAAGCATCGCGATGGTGATGCAATATTGGCAACGCCAGCGCGGCTTGCCGCAAACCGCCAGCGCCCCAGAGATCCAGCGTGCCCTTTACTCGAAGAAGGCGCGCGGGATCTATGCTTCGGCCATGGAGGAGTATCTGCGGCGAAATGGTTTCCGTCCCTTCGCCGTGCGCGGCGAGTGGCAGGATCTGAAGCATCATCTGACGATGGGCCGCCCGTTGATTGTTGCACTGAAGCCCAAGCGCGGGGACCTTCACTACGTAGTGGTGACGGGTCTGGATTGGGCAGCGCAGATTGTGTTGAAGCACGACCCTGCCGAGCGCGGGATGCTCAGACAACACCGTTCCGATTTCGAACGAGAGTGGAGCGAGGCAGGCAACTGGACCCTGCTGGCAGTACCGGACACGGACGGAGGGTCGTCTCCATAGTATTGGCGATCCTCCTCGGCATTGCCACGCTATCGGGTGAGCAGGGAGGCTGTCCGCGGACCGGCAGCGCAGCCGGGATAAGGAAACTTGCCGAGGCAAAGCGCTGGGTACAGGTTGTGGAGGAGTGCGGCGAACTCTCTGCCCGGTCCCCGGAGATCTATTACTACCACGGTATGGCGCTGGCGCAACTCGGGCGGTGGGAGAAGGCGCGCGACGTCTTCCTCGCGGGAAGCCGCCTGTGGCCGGACGACGCGCGCTTTCCCGTTGAACTGGGTGGCATCGCTTTCAAGCAGAAGCGCTACGCGGACGCCGCGCGATGGATTCGCCGCGGCCTGAGCCTGAATCCGGATGACTCCTATGCCACCGATTTCCTGGCCACTGTCTATTTTCTTCAGGGGAACCTCGATGCGTCGCTGAAGTATTGGAACCGGGTCGGAAAACCGCAAATCCAGCGCGTAAAGGTGCAGCCAGGGCTGCGGATTGATCCTGTTCTCCTGGACCGCGCCTTTGCATTTGCCCCTGGCGGCACGCTGCTTCTCCCCGACCTCACCGTTAGCCGGACACGAGTCCGCGCGATGCAGATCTTCCCTACTTTTGCCTTCCGCCTGGATGCGCGGGAAGACGGTGGATTTGACGCGGCCTTCACCGCTTACGAACGGGACGGTTGGGGAGACGGCAGGTTGGGTCGAGCGCTTTCAATTCTTCGTGGCGCGGCATATCAGACTGTTTACCCCGAATACTTCAATTTGCGCGGCACGGCGACCAACATTACATCGATGGCGCGTTGGGACCCGCGAAAACGCCGCCTGTCGGCTTTGCTGTCGGGGCCGCTGTGGCGGGACCCGGGCTATCGTTACGGTGCCGGTTTGGATTTTCGCGACGAAAGGTGGGACCTGCGGAACACGTTCAAAGGATCGGCGCCTTCGCTCGGTGCGCTCAATCTGCGGCGGTATGCCGTGCGCGGAGACGTAGCCTCCTACCACAGCCCGGCCTGGAGTTGGTCCGTTGGTGGCGAGTTTTCTTACCGGGATTACCGGAACATCTCCACTGGACTCGACCTGCCGCACGATGCGTTGTCGAAGGGATACCAACTGAAACAGGTCGCGGAGTTGAGACGCGCATTGTTGACGGTTCCCGAGCGAAGGTTTGAAAGCGGCCTGCGAATCACCTCGGAGACCGGAACCATCAGGTCAGCGCCTGCCCATTCCTTTGAGCGGCTGCAGGCCTCGGTTGACGCCCGCTGGATGCCGAGAATGACTGGCGACGACTACGCCATCCGGCAGCGGTTCAGCGCGGGAAGGATTCTAGGCCGGACGCCTTTCGACGAGCTGTTCATGCTTGGCCTGGAGCGGGACAACGACCTGTGGATGCGGGCCCACATAGGCACGCGAGACGGCCGCAAGGGAAGCGCTCCGCTAGTGCGGAGATATTTTCTGAGCAACTGGGAGATCGACAAGAATCTATATGGCAACGGGATTGTCAGCGTGAAGCTCAGCCCTTTCCTGGATGTGGGCAAGGGCGCTGACTCAATAGCTGCACAGGGCGCCGGGAAATGGCTTTGGGACACGGGCGTCCAGGCAAAGGTTCGCGTCCTGGGCGTCGGCTTCATGCTGGTCTATGGCAAGGATTTGCGCTCCGGCAACAACGCAATCTATGTGATGGCAGAGCGGTAAATTGTCTGCCGCGTCAACTCGCTTACCCGCCCACTGCGCTCCCGCCCTCTCCTAACGCGGCCAGGATCTGCTCCCGGCGGCGGTCGGCGGCTTGCGTGGCCGAGTCCATTGCCACTGCGTACACGATTGCGCCGAGCGCGGCGGCCACGGCCAGCACCAGGTAGAATGCGAACCCGCTCGAAAACGCGTAGCGGGCCAGGTATGCCAGCGCGATGGGAGCGACGGCAACCGGATAGAGCAGAAACAGCAACGCGCGGAAGCGCACCGGAGAGCCCGGGCTTCCGCTTCGTTCAGCATGCACTGCAGTGGGGTAATACACCGAGCTGAGATTACCCATGGCCAGCAGGTACACGCTCAGGGTAAGAGTCACCGCGTACGCTTCGATGACCTTTCCTGCCACCAGCGGCATCCGGAGCGCCAGGCAGGCCAACATCACCACCGTCACTTCGACCAGGACAACAACCAGCGCCGTCAGGTTCTTCGCGGCCAGGATGTGGCTGAACGGAGTTGGCAGCAGGTAGTAGAATTGAGCCGCTGAACGGTCCAGCCCAAGCGCATTCCAGAACGTTACATCGCCCAATAGCAGCAGCGCGTAAGCGCTGACGAAAGTCAGGTAGTTGGACACGATAACCGACCCGGTTTGCTCCCTTCCGAAGCTGATCGGCATCCAGATCAGCGGGCCGAAAGTGAAGCCCATCAGGAAGACCAGCCGGAAACGCGGCGTGCGCACCAGGCTGTGCAGTTCCTTCTCTATTACAGCGGCCATGGGGTCGGGGAGAACAAGTGCGGGCCAGCGGAACAGACGGTCGGTCCAAGCCATCCGGTTGCTGGGAGCGTACGCACCGGCGCTTTTGGCGCGGGCGTCGAAGCGAAGGCTGCGCGCGAACTGCCAGCGGCCGAACCACCACGCCAACGCAAGCCACCCTACTGCCATCAGCCAGCCCAGCGGCCAGCGAGTGCCCAGCGCCAATTTTGCCGTCACTGTCCACGGCCACCATTCGAGCGGCGGCGCCGCCCACAGACGCCCCATCCAACGTGGGATGCCGGTCACGAGAAGCACCTGCGGGACCGCGGCCGAAAGAACCAGGACGAGCAGCAGAATCTCGCGCAGGCGCTTACGGGCCAGTATGCGCTCCAGCGCCTGCCGCAATCCGGCGCAAAGCAGCAGGTTCGAAGCCCCATATATGGCGACGGCCGACACCGCCGCCCACGCCGGGACCGCGGGATTCCGCGCCAGCCCCAGCGTTATGCCAGCGAGCAGGATGATGACCTCAAAACTGGTGACGAGACGCAGAAGCGTCTCCACGGTGAATAGTTGGCGAAACGGAATCGGGTAGACCAGCAACTTCTCGAGAGCCAACGATGCACCGAGCGACGCCGTCAATACCGGCGAGAGCTGCCAGTAGAGCAGCACGAACATCAGGAACCGCGGCAGCGAGTGTGCGAGCTTCGTGATGCTCGCCACCATCACATACGAGTACGCCGCAGCGCCCAGCAGGCACCAAAGCGCGTACCAAGCCAATGCCATCAGGCCGGCCAGGATCGCGCCCGCAACGCCTTCGCTCGGGCGAAAATGCACGAGGGAACGCCATTCGGCCCACAGGATCGCCCGCATCTGCGAGGGCATGGCGCTAGAGCCACTCCAGTTTTTCTAGCGTCCGCTCGGCGCCTACGGCGCGCACGAACAGATCTTCCAGCGTTTCGTCACCGTGCCGCAGTTCTTCCGCGATGCCTTCCAGCACAAGCCTGCCCTGACTGATGATGGCCACTCGATCGCACAGGCGCTCCACCACCTCCAGCACGTGGCTGGTGAGGAAGATGGTCACTCCCTCACGCACCAGGCTCTGCAGCAGTTCCTTCATCAGGCGCGCGCCGACGGCGTCCACGCCTTCGAAGGGCTCGTCGAGCAGGAGTAGGTCGGGGCGGTGGATGAGGGCCGCGGCCATGGATGCGCGCTTGCGCATCCCCTTGGAGTACTCGGAGATGAGCTTGCCGCGCTCGCCATCGAGTTCGAAGAGCGCGAGCAGTTCGCTGGTGCGCTCGCGCGCCACGCGCCGCTCCAACCCATACATACGGCCCACGAATTCGAGGAACTCGCCGCCGGTGAGCCGGTCGAACAACAACGATTCGTCGGGCACCAGCCCGATGCGCCGCTTGATCTCGATAGCGTGATCGGGACTGGCTAGACCCAGCAACTCGATCGAGCCGGAATCCGGCGGAGCTAGGCCGATGAGCATACGGATGGTGGTGGTCTTTCCGGCGCCGTTCGGCCCCAGGAATCCGAAGAAGCATCCGCGGGGAACTTCCAGGCGGAGCCCGTCCACGGCGGGCTTACCGCCGTACGACTTGCGGAGATCTCGCACGCGAATTGCGAACTCGGACTCGGCCATGCTCCTTCTATCCTATACTGGGCCGGTCGGAAAACTGAGGGCCGCCTGCTATTTGGGTGTGGCGGCCGAACCGAGTTCGGCTTTCAGTTGGCGGTACGCGCGCTCTTCGTAATTCTCTTTGATGCGCTCCAGATCGGTCGTGCGGCTGTCGCCCGGCCGCGGTGCGCTCTTCTGCACGCAGAGGTCGAGCATGTACGTGGCTACAGTGTCGGACGGGTTGCGTTCGAGGGCGGAGCGAAAACTCGCGGCTGCGGCGTCAAAATCGCGCTGGCGCCATAGCGCGTAGCCCAGATTGAAATGGTAGACCGGGTCCGAATTATCGCCAGCCAGCGCTTTGCGGAAGTTCTCTACCGCCTCGGGCAGTTCGCGCCGCAGTTGCGCTGCCCCCAGATCATTGAAGACCTCATTGAGCGGCACGGCATCGGCCACTGTTTGAAACGCCGCCTGCGCGCCGGCGTAATCCGCGGTGTGGAAGCGGCAGAGTCCAAGTAGAAACGCGGCGTGGTGGAATCTGGGGTCAGGCGGCTTCACTTTATTAAGCCACTCTATGGCCGCGCGGTATTCCTCTCTATTCCAGTACAGCAGCCCCAGTTGGAAGGATGGTGGCATGAAGTCCGGGGCCATGTTCGCGGCCTTCGTGAACAAAGCGATTTTCTGTTCGATGGAGGCGGCTCCCAGGCCCCTCACGTAGCTCTCCATGGCGTCCAGCCGGACCTTGGGGCGATTGCGCAGGAATTCTTCCTCTGTCGTGGCGCTGCGCGGGGATGCCTGCTTGAGTGCTTGCCAGGCGATGCGGGTCTGCAGCGCGGCCACGTCCTCCAGTGCGCCCAGTTCGACGATTTCCTCCCCCGTCTTCATCTGCTTCAGGTTGAGGATGCGTGCTGAGAAGCTCAGGGTGCCTTTGCTTTCGTTGAGCGCACCCACCACCGGATGGAACTCGAAGGAACCGTACATCACCCTGGTGGCGTCCACGGTTTCAGCGATCTTGATCACCGAGGCCTTCGTAAGCCGCGCGTAGGGGCGCAGGCTCAAGCGACGGCAAGCTTCCTTCAGATCCTCGCGATCCACAACCAGGACGCCCTCGTCGGTCAGGGCTTCGGACACCGCTTCAGCCACGCTGTCGCCAATCCAGTCCAGATTCTGTGAGGTAGATAAATCGAACAGCGGCAACACGAGGAATGTGTCCGCGCCGCATAGCAGGGAGGGGAGAAAAAGTAGGGATGACAGCAAGAGGAGCCGTCGCATCAAACTTCCAGTTTAGCAGACGGCTCCCCGATTCCTGAGGGTTAGTTGAAGACGAGCCGGGTGGTGGTTCCGCCGAGGCGGATTTCCTGCACCGTCAGCTTGCCATCTCCATTCGCGTATCGCACGCTGGTGGACTTGAACTTGCTGTCGGCTTTTTCGACCTTCACCGAGGCCTGTACCGCAGTCTTCCCCTTGCTGATAACTACCTTACTATCGGTGACTTCGAGCTTGTACTCGCCCGGTTTCAGCTCCTGCCCGCTTACCACGGACGGCTGAAACAACGTCACACGGAACGTGTCGGCGCTCGCGACGGCCAGGGCCAGGATCGCGAAGCTGAACATCAGTCTCTTCATGATTTTGGTTTCTCCTTGTTGCATGTTACGCATTCGGTTCATCGGTGGGATGCATGGTATGCATGCCACTTGCTAAAGACGGCGCCACGCCGGAAATGTTCCGTCATCGGGCCGGTCAATTCAATTATATCTGAGGAAATCGCTAACTTTCTTGACAGCAATGGCCTGCGTGGCCTCCTCGGCGCCGAAGCCGCTCAACCACTGCAATTCCCGTTCCTTGCGGAACCAGGTCCATTGCCGTTTTGCGTAGCGCCGGGTATTGCGCTGGGCGCTTTCGATGGCCTCGTTCAGGGTCAATTCACCTCGCAGCAGTTGCAGCGCCTGTTTGTATCCAACCGATTCAAAGGGCTTGCCGGACGCGGCGAATCCTCGTGCCAGTATGGACTGAACTTCCTCCAGCAAGCCATGCTCGAACATATACTTGCAGCGATCATCCAATCGCCGGTAGAGATCCTGGCGCGGCGGATCCAGGCCCAGTTTCAGCACTCGAAATCCTTCAAGCGGTTCGCGCCCGCCGGCGAACATCTGCGACATGGGGTGCCGGGCGGCCAGGCAGACTTCCAGGGCGCGGATGGTCTTCTGAACATCCCGTTCGTGGATGCGTTGAAGCGAACCAGGATCGAAGCGTCCGAGCAGTTTGTGGAGCGAACCGGGACGGCGGCGCTCCCTTACTATGAGCCGCTCGCGCAGCGCTTCGTCCCGCTCCGGTCCGGCGAACAATCCCTCCAGCAGCGCGCGCAGGTAGAAGCCAGTCCCGCCCACGACCACCGGCAGCTTACCTCGCGATGCAATCTCGCGGAGGGTTGCCCGGGCGCGCCGGGCGAATTCTCCGGCGCTGAATGTCTCATCCGGGTCGAGGATGTCCAACAAATGATGGGGGATTCCGCGCCTCTCCTCCAGTGGCAGCTTTGCCGTGCCGATGTCGAAGTAGCGGTAAAGCTGAAGCGAATCGCAGTTGACGACTTCGCCGTGGAACTCATCCGCGATACGCAGAGCGAGTTCGCTCTTGCCCGTTCCCGTCGGGCCCACCACGGCCACCAACGGGGACACCGGGTGTAGGGGCCGCATATATGCGGCCCCTACACGTCGCAGGTGGAGATGGCCAGTTCGAGGCCGGCAAGCGCGTCGCCGACCGGACTGTATTCGTGCGAGAAGTAACCGGTGAATCCTAGGTCCACGATGGCCTGCGCGATGGGTTTGTAGTTGAGCTCCTGCGTCGAATCCAGCTCGTGGCGGCCCGGGTTGCCCGCGGTGTGGAAGTGGCCGATGTACTGGATGTTGTCGCGGATGGTGCGGATGATGTCTCCCTCCATGATCTGCATGTGGTAGATGTCATAGAGCAGCTTGACGCGCGGCGAATTGACGCGCTTCATCACTTCCACGCCCCACCAGGTGCGGTCGCACTGGTAGTCCTTGTGATCCACCTTGCTGTTGAGCAGTTCCATGCAGATGGTGATGCCCTTGTCCTCGGCGAGCGGCTTGATCTTGTTGAGGAAGGCCACGGTGTTGTCCAACCCCTCCATGTCCGCGATACCTCGCTTGTTGCCGCTGAGGGCAATGACGTTCGGCGCGCCGAAGGCAGCCGCACGCTCGATCGCCTCCCGGTACTGCGGCTCTAGTGCGGCGTGATTCTCCTTATGGTTTATGTTCTCGCTGAGCTTACCGCCGCCAGGGCACATGGTGGACTGCAGGCCGTACTTCTTCAGCACGGGCCAATCGGCCGGGCCGACCAGGTCGATGCCTTTCAGACCCAGGCGCGCCGCGATGGCGCAAACCTCTTCCATGGTCTTGCCGCGTCCAAAGCAACCGCGGGTGGCAGCCTGCTTCAAGCGGCCCTTGCGGGTGACGGTCTGGGCAACAACGGGCGTGACGAGGGCGGCCGGCGCGACGCCGGCGGCAGCGTGAAGAAATGATCGGCGGTTCATGGTTATTTATCGTATCAACTTAGCTGGTCCCAAGTGAGTCACAGCTTTCGCAAATAAAGTTGTGGCCCGTGCAACTTGCGGCACACTCGCCACTTACCCGGATCGGTTGCGGATGGGCGTGTTCGAAATCGCGGGTTTTCGCTCGGGCAATCCGTATACTCAAACGGCCGGTCTGATCCAGGCCACAAACAAAACGCATGCCTGTCACGTCGCCTTTCACCTGGACCTGCAATTCCGCTCTGCATGACCCCTCTCAGATACCGGCTCACTCCGCATGCACGTTTGACGTCAAAGGTGCAATGCGACTGAGCGCCCGCGCGCGGCCGGTATTCTCCTACCACTGGCTGCGGGAAGTGACGCTTGGCGTGATCGAAGCGGATCTGGGCCTGAAGGTTGCGAGCGGAATCGAGGCGTCGCTGGACCTGTGTGTGGACGGCCGTTTCCGCGCTCTTGTGTCCCGCGGCGACGACGGCTGGCTGCGCCTGCGCATGTTCAAAAGTCGTGATACGCAACTCAATTTGGGCGCGCGCCTGTCGGCACGAGTGTCGGGCACGACCAACCTGCCGGAGCAATGTCCGTTGTTGCTTGCCGCCATCGTAGGCGTGCAGCAGGCGACGCTCAGCGCCCTCGGCTCCAGCGACAAGTTGCAGGCCGCGCGCAGACTGGTAGGCGCCATCATCAGCCACGCCGGGAAGACGGTTGAGAAGATCTGCGCGGCCGACCTCGTGTGGCATTTTGGCGAGGCTTCCAGCGAGACGGCGCTTATCGATTGTTCATTCGATTCCACACCGGAGGGGCTGCGGCTCTACCGGCGCGCGCTCGATGGCGATTTCACTGGTATCGTCGACGAGAAGAACGAGCACGTGCGTTTGGCCGCGGCCGTTCTCACACACGGCCTGCGGCGGGAGCCTGTGATCGAACTACACCTGCCGTTCGTGGGCCGCAAGGAGTGGACTTCGCGTCTCGAAGCCCTGGCTGGCGTCGCAGTCGAGGCTGGCGACGACGGCCGCATCATGGTCTATAGCGCGCAAGCGGCGAGCAAGCTCACACGGGGAAGCGCTTATCAGAGCACACTTGCGATCGCCAGCGCGCTCAGGGTCGGCAAGACCCATTCGGATTCAAGTTTCAAACTCAGCTACACGGACAGGCAGACGCTGGCGCGCGCGAGCGCCGCGATACGGTTGGCGCCTGTGTCGGAGGCTTACGGTTTCGACGATCGCGTGAATCGCTGGCTCAGTGAGAGTGCTCCGCGAGAAGCCGCAACGGTGGAGTCTTCGTTGACTCTGGCGGTCCCTGGCGAATTGGTGGAGACGTGGCTCGCGACGCCCGGAGAGCGCGATCCGGATTTCTTTCCCGTCTACTCCCGCATGTCGGTGGCGGTGCAGTCGGCCATGCGCCGTGCGATCCCCTTCGGCTACTTCCGCGACTTCGATGAATATGAGACTCCTTTGTCCGCACTTCCGCTGTTGGTGTATCAGGCCAGCAGGCCATTTCCGGGACGGCCGCGCAGCGAATTCACTTACGACGTGATGGAAGACCGCAGCATGGTTTCCTTCTACTACTCCGCGGCCCGCGGACTGCCTCCTCTGCTTTCAAGCGTTTCGGCCATGCTCGCGGCGGAAGGGCGCCGCCGGACCGCCGCCTTCTATGCGCCGCGAAATGCCGCCAACATCCTCTGCACGGTGCAGCGCAATCCCCACCTGATTCGCGCCCTTCTGGCGGCGGACGCCTTCTATGTCCGCGCCTTGATCCGGCTTGGACTGGAAGGCCGCCGGCTGTCAGCCTCGTTGCGGGACGATACGAAAAAGGGCGCGAGGGACCTGTCTTATTTCGCTGCCGGTTTCGTGCAAAGTTATCACCGGCGGCTGCGTCACCTTTACGCCGGACGCAGCTTCCCCGCGCTCGGGGCAATGATCCTTGTGGAGGCCACTACGGCGCTCACCGGCGCGACAGGCGCTCGCACGCCGGTGAGCGCCGTGTTGCGGCTAAAAGCGGGCGGCTGCGAACAGACTTTCGTGAATGCCGCCTATCGAGGCTGAGCCAGAATCCGAACCGGGCCTTCTAATCCATTGGGGCGCATCAACGGGATGCGGTCGCGTTCGGTGCGGTAGTTGAGGCCCCAGCTTCCCTTCTGGTATATCGTGTCTCCTTGCGCCAGCCATCCCGCATTGGAATTCGCAACCCGCACACGGAGCGTGTTCCTGCCCGCCTTCGACTGCCGTGTGATATCGAAACGGAAAGGACGCCAGGCGCGCTCGCCGGCCTTCGCTCCGTTGATCCATACCTCCGCGGCCAACCCCACTTCACCGAGGTCGAGCCACAGCCTCTTGCCAGCCGCCGAATTCGGTAACTCGAATTCGGTCTCGTACAACGCAGCGCCGGAGTAGTTCACCAGCGTCGAGGTGGACCATGAGGCCAGCTCGAATGTCGTCGTGCGCGTGGGGAAGGAAACCGGCCGTTCGGGAATCTCGTTCAAATCCATCTCCATCGTCCTGTCCGGCTCTCCGGTGCCCGGAGGCGCGGGAACGCGCAGGCGCACGCGCCTGCCGGGGCGGGGAACCAGTTGTTCCTCCCGCGAGTAAACGACATCGCGTAGCGTGGCGCCGTCCTCTCGCACCAACCGGAACATGAACGCCGTGGGCACCGAAAGACTGGGCTCGATCTTCAGAAGCACTTTGTTCCAGCCTTGCCTGATCCGTATGGGCCGGCGCTCGGCCCAGCAATCGCGCATCAGCGACCATTTCTGATGACGGTGATCCGAGAGCACAAGCTGCCCGTTCCACCACGCTTTCATTCCATCAGCGAATGAAGCGAGCAGTTGGGCATCGCGCGCCTGCGGCGACCAGACATAGGCAAAGGCATAGAAGATGCCCAACGTCCGCCTGTTCGGCAGTTTCAGCGCCTCTCGTAACGTCACGGTATAGGTGGGCGAAGAAGTCCATTGCCAGGAGACTTGCGTGTATGCGCCGGGATACCTGGCGTCGGGCCGGAACTCGCGCTCCGGCGCGTACTCGCGGTAGAAGCCTTTGTGATCGTCGTATGGGAACGGGCCGATGAGCCACCAGTTCGGGTTGGAGAGCCGCTCGGGAGCGAGCCACACCTGTTCTGAAGAACCTTCCACCTGGGCATACGGAACCTCGACGGTGGGCGATTCGAGCGTCGTTTTCCAACCGGTACGCGGCAGCTCAGCGACCACTGAGCTGGCGGCCTGCGCGGGGGCGGGAGGGGCGGTAGCCGGGCCGGCGTGACGGACCACAAAGTACGCGTCGTGAGGGCCGAATGAGAGTTGCATCTCCGATTTCGCGCCTACGGCTCGCGATGCCAGGGTGCGGCGCTCGCCCGTTGCGGCGTCCCACGTCTCGTAGATGCCGGCGCCGGGCATGCGCACCTTCACGTGGCGATCGCGGTCGGTGTCGTTCACCGCCCAGTAGCAATCGATGTTCCCTGAGCGACGGTGCGAAAAGTACAAGCGCTCGACGCCGGGGTCCATCACCTCGACCTGCGGCGGCTCGACGGCGCGCAGCGCATCGAACAGGGGCTTCAAGTCCTCACGGATTCCCTGGGGTGTCTCGATGTAAGTGAGATAATTCAGCCGGTCCATGAACAGCGGATGTTCCCGCACCGGGAAGACGCGGATGCCTTCGGGCGCGAGGCCTCGCGGCAGTTCGCCCACGGCCAGCACGGAGCCGCCGGCGGCGATGAATGCGCGGATCTTGCGTGCGGAGGCGGGATCGATCTCGGTCATGGGCGGCAGCACCAACACGCGAAAGCTCTCCTCACCGATGTGGATCGAGCGGCCGCGGATCTCGGCGCGGTCCAAGTAGTAGCTGTCGGCGATGTGGTAATCCCAACCCAGGCGCGTCAGTTCAAGCTGGAGCGCGGAGTAGAAATCCTGGACCTTATCCATCACGCCGTTCCAACGCAATCCTCTGCGATGGCTGCCGAACAATGTGGAGGAATTGGCGAAGGCGGTCTCGCGCGGATAATACATCAGCACCGGCGCGACGTGCGTGCCTTGCGCGTTCATGTAATGGCCGCGCCTCACCAGGTTGGCATAATTGTGGAAGTACCGCCAGGTGGGCTGGCCGAGAAACCACTGCGGCGGCCAATGAATCACCTTCGGATCGTAATCGAAGTAGGGAAGCAGCGCGTCGGCGCCCCACAACAGGCACATATTGGTTCCCATGCGCGCCTTTTCGAGGCTGAAATAGCTCGCGTGGCCTTGCAGCCCCTGGTTCTCGATCCAGAACGGCTTGCGGTCGAAGTGCGCCACGGAGACGGCCTCTTTGAAGTCGATGGGTGTGCGGCAGCGTTCCAGCAACGCATCGACAAAGACGCCGGTCCCGGCACGCCACTGCTTGAACATGTCGCCAGCCTGGTCCACTTGGATGAACATCTGCTCTTCGTAGAGCGATGTGGCGTGCTTGATGCCGTGGCGCGTGCACCATTTGGCAACCTGTTCGGAGAAGTTCTCAGCGTACAAAGCGGAGATGGTCTCCAGGTACGCCGTCCGCACGCGGCGGGAACGGGCGCCGTCGGGCGTATCGTGCGCGAGCAGCAGCAGCCAGGGACGCAGGTCGAAGCCTTGCCGTTTCTGGAATTCCTCCCACAGCTTCGGCGTCCAGGCGATCTGCACGCCGTAAGTGCCTTCGTGATCCGCCACGGTGAGCTTAATGGTGGTGCCCATGTGCTCGGGGAAGCGCCGCGCGTATTCCTCATAGACCAAGTCGAGGTAGGCCCTCACCGCCTCGGCGCTGAGCATGTCCACGCGCGTGTTGTGCGCCCCGACGGCGGTTTCGGTCCAATAGGCTGCCAGGAACCAGCGCCCCGGCGGGACTTCCCAGCGCAGTGACCGGCTCTTTGCGGGCACAACCACGAACCAGGACTCTTCCAGGCGCCCATTGGCATCCACACGCGCGGCCACTACCGCCTCGGGCGTTTCGGGACACTCCCAACTCCATCCTCGCGGACCTTCCAGACGGAATTCGGCTGAGGCCAGGCGCTTCATGCGGAACTCGGGATGCCTCAGGAGAACCTGGCTCAACTCGGGCCTGTTGGTGTAGCGATCCCAGGCGTGGGCGCTCGGCCAATCGTACTCGTCGGCGAAGTTGAGCGTGAAGCCCAGTTGTTTAGCAGCGTCGAGCGCGGCGCCGACCTGCTTCCAATAGTCTTCCGAGAGATAGCGCACATCCATGCCGTCCCAGGGAAAGACCACGGCCTGGTAGACGCCCTGGCGGATCATTTCTTCCATCTGACGGCGGGTCTCCGCAGCGGAGAGCTTGCCGTTCCAGTACCAATACGGCATCAGGGACTTTTCGCGCGGAGGGTTTTGGAAGCCGCGATACAGCGTGGCGAGATCGGCGGCTGAGGCGAGGCAAACGGCGATTACCAGCAGGAGGATTCGTCGAAGCATGGCGAAGACCTCTGCGAATTATACCGCTCGCAACGCACTATCTTTCCTGGGGTAGATCTCATATGTCCAAGATCCTGATTGGTACAGCATTCCTGTTCGCGGCCTCGGCTTTCGCCGGCACGAACGCAAAACCTGCCACGCCGTCGCACGCCCGCAAGGGTGGTGCAGCGCCTGCCATGTCCGATGCGGCGCTCGAAAGCGCCATCCGTCAGCGGTTCGCCCGATCAAAAGCCGCTTCGGAGAATTTTCAGGTCCGCGTTGCGGGCGGCACGGCGACCATTGAAGGGCGGACCGACGTCATTCAGCGCAAGGGAGCCGCGACGCGCATGGCGCGCGCGGCCGGCGCGCGGCAGGTGATCAACAAGATCGTCATCAGTCAGGCGGCGCGCGACAAAGCCAACGCCAACCTCGCCAAGGGCCGCCGCCGCGTCCAGGTCAAACGCAGCGAGGTGAGCCGGAGGTAGACGGTTCCTCGCCGCAAAGTGTTGGTAATCTGGTTTCTGGTACCAGTGCTTACACTCTCAAGGGGGGGCAGAAATGAAGTCAGTCTCGGACATCAGCCGGCGCGGAGTCCTTGCGCAAGCCGCGGGCTTGGCCCTATCGGGGCGAATTCTGGGGGCCAACGACCGGGTGCGAATTGCGGTCTGTGGCGTGCGAAAGCGCGGCTGGGACCACGTGCGCCAGTTCTCGAAGCTGCCCAACGTGGAAGTGGCTGCCGTTTGCGAGGTGGACGAAAACGTTCTCAACGGCCGGCTGGGCGACATGGAGAAACTGAAGCTGGCCAAGCCGGCTACTTACATCGATGTGCGTAAGCTGATGGAAGACAAGACCATCGACGCGGTCTCCATCGCCACCACGCATAGCTGGCACGCGCTGATCGCCATTTGGGCCTGCCAGGCCGGCAAGGATGTTTACGTTGAGAAACCCTGCTCGCACAACTGGTGGGAAGGACGGCAACTGATCAGCGCGGCGAAGAAGTACAACCGGATCATGCAGCACGGGACCCAGGGGCGCTCGCGGCAATCCGCGGTGGAGGCCATGAAGAAGCTCCACGAGGGTGTCATTGGCGACCTGTACCTGGCGCGAGGGCTGTGCTACAAGCGGCGCAATACGATCGGTCACACGCCCGCGGAGCCCACGCCGCCCGGCGTGCACTACGATCTATGGACCGGCCCGGCCCCGCTGCGGCCCTTCACGCGCAACCGCTTCCATTACAACTGGCACTGGTTCTGGGACACTGGCAACGGCGATCTTGGCAACCAGGGTGTGCACCAATTGGACGTGGCGCGCTGGGGCCTGGGTGTGACGTTCCCGAACAAGGTCTCGGCCATTGGCGGGCACTTCCTGTTCGACGACGACCAGGAGACGCCCAACACGCTCAACTGCGCTTTCCAGTACGATCTTCCCGGCGGCAAGCGCAAGATGATCGAGTTCGGCGTGCGGCACTGGATCACTAATCGCGAAGCTGAAATCGGCACCGAGTACATGTACAGCCACGGCCAGGGGCCCAACTCCATTGGCGACATTTTCTATGGTTCGAACGGCTATTTGGCCATCGGTGACGAGGACGTGCTGAACGGGTACCGCGCTTACATAGGCCCGGACATGACGCCGGGGCCGACGGCGCACATGGGCGGCGACCACTTCGCCAATTTCATCGATGTAGTGCGCAGCCGCAAGAAAGAGGACCTGCACGCGCCCGTTGAGGAAGCGCACATCTCCTGCACGCTTGTGCACCTGGCGAACGCCTCCTACCGGCTGGGACGCACGCTCAACTTCGATCCCGAAACTGAAAAGGTGATCGGCGATGAAGAGGCCAACCGTCTGCTCCGGGGCGAGGACCGCGGCTACCGAAAGCCGTTCGTGATCCCCGAAAAGGTGTAGCGCGGCGCGGCATATACTGTGACCATGGCGCGCGCCCCATGGTTTTTCGCGTTTCTGGTCCTGCTCGTCCCGCTGTACGGCGAACGGGTCACAGTGCCTCTCGACGGCACCTGGCAGATAGACGAAAGCGTTTCGGCGGATGATAGGCCCAGTGGATTCACCCACACTGTGCCGGTGCCGGGATTGGCGAACCTGGCCTCGCCGCCGTTCGCGGATGTCGACCGCTTCGATAGCCGCGAGCTGATCGAGAACCGCGTGCGACGGAAGATGCTGCCCGAATCGGCGCGTGTTCAAACCGTGGGTATTCCGCGCCAGGCGCGTAACTACTTCTGGTATCGCCGTGCCTTCCGCGTTCCCGCGCGCAAGCAGACGGCGATCCTCAGGATCAACAAGGCCCAGTTCGGCACCGCCGCGTGGCTGAACGGCGTGAAGCTCGGCGAGCATTTCGGCTGCTTCACCGCGAGCTACTTCGACGCGACGAAGGCCGTGCGGTGGAACGCGGAAAATGAACTGATCGTGCGCGTCGGCGCGCACCCGGCTGCGCTTCCGGCCACCGTGCCCGCTGGCACGGATTTCGAGAAGCTGAAGTGGACGCCCGGTATTTACGACAGCGTTTCGCTTCAGCTTGCGGACAATCCGGTGATCGAAACCGTACAGGTGGCGCCGGACATTCACACCTCATCCATCCTTGTCGAAACCGTGGTCCGTAGTCATGGCGCGGCCGCGAAGACGGCGTTGAAGTTCGCCGTACGGACGTGGCCGGACAACCGGGTGGTTGCCATCTCGGATGCTCCCGCCGTAAGCGTGGTAGCGAACGGGGCAGCCACCGCGCGGACGCGCATACGGATCCCCGGCGCGCAACTCTGGAGCCCCGAGCACCCGTTTCTGTACACGCTGGAAGCCTCCACCTCTGGAGACAGCGTGACCACGCGTTTCGGCATGCGCGAGTTCCGCTTCGACACGCCCACGCGCCGTGCATACCTGAACGGCAGGCCCTATTTCCTGCGCGGTTCCAATATCACCCTGCATCGGTTCTTCGAGGATCCGAATTGCGGGCGGCTGCCCTGGGATCGCGCCTGGGTCCGGAAGCTTCTCGTGGACATTCCGAAGAAGATGCACTGGAACAGTTTCCGCTTCTGCATCGGCCCGGTGCCGGACTTCTGGATGGACTACGCCGACGAGGCCGGTCTGCTCATCCAGAACGAGTTCTTCATTTGGACCGGCCGGAACATGCCGGACACGTGGCGCCAGTGGAGCACTGACGAGTTGATCGCCGAGTACAAGGAGTACATGCGCGACAACTGGAATCACCCCAGCCAGGCCCTCTGGGATGCCTGCAATGAAAGCGAAGCCGCCGTGCTGGGCGAGAAGGTCATTCCAGCGGTGCGCGGCCTGGATTTATCCAACCGGCCGTGGGAGAACGGCTACAACACGCCCAGCGGACCGGACGATCCAATAGAGGATCATCCGTACCTGTTCGGTAACGCCGCGTTCCAGATGAGCAACCTCGAGACGATGACCGGCGGCACGAGCACCAACTCGGGCCAACCGACGGCTCACGCCGCCTTCATCAACGAATACGGCTGGGTGTGGTTGAATCGCGACGGCACGCCGACCCTGCTGACCGAAAACGTCTACAAGCGCCTGGTGGGCGCGGATGCAACTCCGGAAAAACGGTTCCTGTACAACGCCTACTGGCTGGCCGGTCTCACGGAGTTCTGGCGCGCGCATCGCAACTTCGCGGGTGTGCTTCATTTCGTCTATCTGACGGCGAGTTTCCCGGGTGCTTTCACCAGCGACCACTTCCATGACGTCTCCAGGCTTGAACTGGAGCCGCACTTCGTCGATTACGTCGGTGAAGCGTTCAAGCCGCTCGGCGTTTACACAAATTTCTGGCGCGAGGAACTCACAGCGAATGCGCCGCGGACCTTCGCCGTGATGATGGTGAACGACCACGACAGCCCTCGCAAGGGAACGCTGCGGTTGACGTTGGAAGATGCGCGCGGCCAGGTGGCGGCCAGCACGGAGCGGCCATTCGAACTGAACCCCCTGGGCGCGCACACTTGGCACCTGACGCTGAGTGTTCCTGCGCTCGAGGGCGGCTACACGTTGAAAGCGACGGCGGCTTCCGGGAGCGAGGTGCCCACTGTCAGCCGCCGCATGGTGCGTGTGATGAGAGCGAAGTAAGAGTTACAGCCGCCAGGGCCGGCGCATGTCGCGCGAGAGCAGCTTGGAGGCTTCCTCGTCGCCGACGATCTCTTCCTTCACCGGATCCCACTTGATCTTGCGGCCGGTCAGCATGGCGATCTGCCCCAGCCAGCCGGGCGTCGCGCTGCGCACGGCGACCTCGGACGGCGTGTGCGTGGCCCCGCGCGACTTCACGCAATCGATGAACTGCTGGTAGTGACCTGGAGATCTGGGGATCTGAATCTCGTTCGGCTGAATCACGCTGGTGAGGATGTTGGCCGGCTCGGCTTCGAGGCTGCCGCGATCCACCCAGATCCAGCCCTGATCGCCGATCCATTTGGTGCCGCTTCGGATGCCTGGATAGCCGCCGGCGATGATCATGATAACGCCGTCGGCGTACTTGGCCGTTATGTAATACTTGGTAGCCGTGTTGTAAAGGGCTTCGCGCGGCGGGTAGGTGCCGGTGCCTTCGACTTCAACCGGGCCGGTCGAATCGTAGCCCAGTCCCCAGTGGGCGATGTCGGCGTGGTGGCCGATCCAATCCATGAGTTGGCCGCCGCCGTAGGCGAGGTTCCAGCGCCAGTTCTTGTGTACGCGCGCGGGGCAGTACGGCGCTTCGGGCGCCGGGCCCAGCCATCGGTCGTAATTCAGGGTGGCGGGCGGAGTCGTGAATTTCGTCAGATCCCCGGTCTTGGCAAAATCGGTATGGCCGGCCGGCAGGCCGACTTCGACGCGGCGCACCTTTCCTATGCGGCCGTTGCGAACCAACTCGACGGCGCGGCGGAAATTCTCCTTGGACCGCTGCCAGCTTCCCGTTTGCCAGACGCACTTATAGCGATGCACGGCCTCGCGGATCGCGCGGCCTTCGTGGAAGTTGTGCGCCAGCGGCTTCTCACCATAGATGTCCTTGCCGGCCCGCGCGGCTTGCACGGCGGCAAGCGCATGCCAGTGATCGGGCAGCGCCAGCGTCACTGCGTCGATGTCCCGCCGCGAGAAGACTTCCTCCAGCGCGTGATAGGTGGCGCATCCCTGGTCGCCGTACTTCGTGTCGATCCTGTATTTCGCTTCGCTCAGGTGTTCGTCGTCGACGTCGCAAACCGCCACGTAGCGCGCCGCGGGAATCCGGAGAAACTCCGTGACGTGGCCGCCGCCCATCCAACCAACACCCACGGTGGCGATGGTGACGCGGTCGCTCGGCGGAACGCTGCCGTTCAGTCCTAGAGTGGAGGCCTTCACGATGACCGGGAAACCTGCCGCTACCGGCCATGCAAGATGGGTAAGAAACTGTCTTCGGTTCGTCATGGGATGAAACGTGAAACCTGTATCGTATCCCTGCTGCTGCTCCTGGATCAACTTGGCTGCGAGGGAAACGCCGGAATTCCGGTCAGGCAGCGCACGAGGAAAATGTCCGCGCGCGAATATCAGCCGCTATGATTGCTGCGCTTCCGGGGGCTTGTCTCCGGTGGCAGGCGGGGCGCTCGCTTGTTTGTCACCCTCAGCGGCCTGGTCTGCCGCCGCCTCGGTGTGCGTTCCGGCTGCGGGGCGAGCCTCGTAATAGTAGTTGTGGTAGTAGGTGTACTTGCTGTAAAGCTCCCTGCGCTCGGCGCCGTTCACCAGGATGCCGATGAGGTTGTTCTCGCACAGCGACTGCACGGCGCGCGTGACCGAATCGATCGTCGTGATGCCTACGCGCACCACCAGAACTGAACCGTCGGTGATTGTGGACAGTAAGTTGGCGTCGGCGGCGAACAGCAGCGGCGGGCTGTCCATGATCACCCAGTTAAACAGGCGCGGAAGCTCGTCGAGAAGCTGTTTCGCCTCGCGGAGGTTCAAGAGCTCGAGCGGGTTGATGACCGCCTCGCCCGCCGGCATGACGTAGAGGTTCGAGCCGGCGATCTTCTTGATCACTTTGCACAGCGGCGCCTTGCCCTCGAGGTAATCCGAAGCGCCGGGTCCGCGGTCGATCTGAAACATGCGGTGCACTACCGGGCGCCGGAAATCGAAATCCGCCAGCAGCGTGGGGTTACCTGCCAGGTGCGCTTCCGCCAGCGCGAGGTTCACGGCGGTGAAGGACTTGCCCTCGGCGGGCGAGGGGCTGGTCACCACCAGGGAATGTAGCTGGTGGAGGCCCTGCATATGGTTGATGCGGGTCCGAAAGGCGCGGAACTCCTCGCTGGGCGCATCGTGCGGTTTCGTGGCATCGAGCAGGTGCGCATCCGGCGATGGGTTGAATGGCACCTCGGCGATCTGTTCCAGCAAGTTCGCCAGCAGCGGACTATCGGTATACGGAGGCGCCGGGGTGTCGGTGGCCGGCTCGCCCTTGGTGCGTAGGTACCCCGTCTGCTCCGCGCGTCTGAGTGCATCGTGAACCCGGCTCATGGCGTTTTTCCTGTTTCCCCTCTAAACCTTGTTGACGTAAGTGTAGTAGTAAAACACCGAGCCGGTCATCACCAGCACGCCGATCAGCACAGCGGTCGCCCAAGCCAGCCACGCCATCCGGCGCCGGCGGCGCACCACGAAATCGTCCTCGAGCAGCGGTACGCTCCCCAGTACGATCATCTTCGTATAGGCCCGCACGTCCTTGAGGTTTTTCAGCGTGGTGTCTTTCACTTCCCGCACACCTGCCAGACAGAAGCCCAACAGGAACCCCAATGCCAGTCCCATCCCGATGATGACCAATCGTTTGGGCTCGGTCGGCGTCATCGGTAAGGCCGGCGGATCCAGCACTTCCAACTGCTCGCCCAGTTGGCGATTCTCCTGGTCGGTGGCAAGCTTCGACGAGGATTGCTTTCTGCTCAGCTCTTCGAACTTGCTGCTGGCCAACTCGCGGTCGCGCATCACCTCCGTGTATTCCTTTTCGCCCAGAGGACTCGAATCGATGCGTTTCTGGTACGTTTCGATCGAAGTGGATATCCGCTTCTGATCCTTGACCAGTTCGGCGAGTTCCAGATCCTTGGTCGTGATCATGGCCTTGGTCTGCGCGGCAGCCGCTTCGTATTCCTTGATCTCCCTGTTCGATGTGGGAGCCTTGTGCCTTGCAGCGGTTGCGGGAGCCCGGTCGCCTTCCGTACGCAGAATATTATCCCGCTGTTTCCGCAGGAAACTCAGGTGAGTCTGGAGCTTCTGTATATCCGGATGGATGTCCCTGTAATGCTCTCGCAGCGCCGCCAGGGTCGTTTCGCTGTTCTGGATTTCGCGCTCGACCGCCACCAGGCGCTCATTGCGCGCGGCGGCCACGGTCTCCTCCGGCGGGGCTTTGAGCGAGTTGATCTGATCCTGCAAGGTCTTGAGCCGGGTCTCCAGAAGGAGTTTTTCCTGGGTGGCCCGGTTTATGTTGCTGTTCACCGTGGTCTGTTGCGTAAGCAGCGCGTTCAACTGCTGCAAGTTGGAATTCACCTGGTCCGGCAGGCGCCCGGCGTTCTTCAGGCGGAAGGTGGTCAGCCTTCCGTCGATCACTTCCAGATCCTTTCGGGCAGCGTCTAACTGAGACGTGAGGAAGTCCGTGGTTTGGATCGCCTGGCTGCGGCGGTCCTCCAGGTTCTCACTCGTGAAACGCGACACAAGGTCCTCGGCTACCTTCTTTGCCACATAGCGGTCCGAGTACGAAAACGCGATTTGAAAGGCCGAGCTCATGTGGCCGCTGGACTGCTCCGCCGGGCCGATGGGGTCTATTTTGATGCGCTTCTGCTGCATCTCCTCGACCAGATCCTCCATCGGGACGCTCTTGCGCCTGTTGGCGAAAAGGTTGTTCTTCTCGATGACGCTAATCAGCACGGTGCGGCTGAGCACCTTCTGCGACATGGCGTAGATGCGCTGCGACATTTCCGTGCTCAGGTTGCTTGGGACCAAGCGTTCGGAAACCATGGGCGGCGTGATACGCAGGACGGCCCTGGCGACGTAAGTGTCCGGCCACAGCATCGCCACAACCACGGCGACAACCAGACCCAGGAACGCAGGGCCCAAGATCCAGGCCTTGTGGCGGCGGGCCATGTCGAGGTAATCCTCGACGTCCAACGGGCGCCTGGAAGCCGTCGTGAATTCTTGCGGAGTCTGCATCTCTAGCAACTTTCCTGGGCGTGTGCGGGATTCCTACTGCACCACGATATGGTCCCCATTTTCGAGCTGAAGGTTCTGATCCAACGCTTTACCCTTGATGTAGTCCTTGTAATTGAAGTTGAGACGTTTGGGGCCGCGCATGATGACGATCTTCTTCTGATTTGCGAACTCCCGGAAACCGCCGGCTTGCGTGAGGGCTTCGACAATGGTGGTCGGCACCACCAGCGGAAACGCGCCGGGCCGGTTTACTTCGCCGCTGATGTAATACTTCTTGCTGAAGACCGCCTGCACCATCACTGTGACTTGCGGCCGGTTGATGTAGTTGGATAGAGCCTCCGTGATTTTCCGGCTCAGTTGCTCCGGCGTCAGTCCGCTGGCCTGTACATCGCCACCCAGCGCCAGAGTGACCTTCCCGTCCGGCCGGACCGTAACTATACCCGATGCTTCCGGCTCTTTCCAAACTCTCACGGCCAGAACATCCTCTGGTCCGATGACGTAAGACTTGGGGTCTACCGGAGCGCCGGCGCTCTTCCTGACTTCAGGGTCGGCCAGCGGTGCGGCTGGCTGAGCCGTTTCCGGCTTCTTCTGATCTTGCGCCAATCCCGAGAGCGCACAGAGCAACAATATGAGAAACATTCCGGATGTTTTCATTGTCATGGTGCAGTGTTTCCTCATCTCAATACAAACTTCCGCCGCCTCACTGCCTCAAACCCCTAAAAAGGCACATAACATTGTACCTCAAGGTCCGCGCAACCGCCCCGCAAGCAGGATTTTCGCTCTCGCTCCGAAGCTCTTGAAGCGCAAGGAGTAAATCGGCCGGACAGGGGCACTGCATTAGGGTGTGTCAGGGGCGGGAAGTACGCGGCAGCCACACCCGCATCGGCGCCTGCCCGCGGTTGGCCCAGGCGTAATAGGGAATCAGCCGCAACCGCAACTCTCGCGTCCGCGTGGGGACCTGCGCCTGTGTCTGGTACAGCGGTTGCCCGGAGAGCGGCCGCGTTCCGGTGACGGCTCGCGTCTGAATCGTCCACACGCCGCCCAGCAATTCGGGTGCATATTCGGGACGCAGTCCTTCCGCGCCGGTGTCGATGGACACGTCGAACACGCTAACGCCGGGCGGCAATTCGTGCTGCTCCAGGCAATAGACAAGCGGGCCGCGCTCAATGGCCACCCGGCTGAAGTTTTCGCTCACCATGGGATGCGCCACGGTGACCCGTGCCGGCATGTCCAGCGACAGCGTGATCACGTCGTCACGGCGCCAGCTTCGGCGCAAAGCCAGATACTCGCCCGGTTTTGGGTTGCCAGATGCTTCGGCTCCATTCACCCTCACGCCGGGGCGCTCGGCCCAAGCCGGGATGCGCAAGAAAACAGTGAATTCCGTTTCGCGCGCGGGATTCACCTTGATTGACACTTCGCCGCTCCATGGGTATCCAGTGGTCTGCCGCAGCACGATCGGCGTGCCGTCTTCCAGATGCCAGTCAAGCGTCGAGTTGTGATAGAGGTGCACCCACACGCCCTCGGCGGAGGTCGAATAGAGGTAGCCGGGCAGCGAGGCGAAGGTGCGCTCCAGGTTCGGCGGACAGCAGGTGGTTTCGTACCACGGGTTGCGTATTCTCTCGCCCTCGCTTTCGAGCGGATTGCGATAGCAGTAAAGCCGGCCATCCAGCGACATGCCCGAGTTGATGCCGTTGTAGAGCGCACGCTCTATGACGCCGGTGAAGCGGGCTTGTCCGGTCGCGGCGAGCATCCGCCAGTTGAACATCAGGTTGGCGATGGCCGCGCAGCTTTCCGTGTAAGCGTCGCGGTTGGGCAGTTCGTAGGGGCGGCCGAAGGCCTCGCCCTGCGCGCGGCTGCCCACGCCGCCGGTCAGGTACATCTTGCCGGTGACGAGATCCTGCCACAGCGTTTCGAGCGTGCGCCAATACGCCGCGTCGCCAGTTTCGAGATAGTAGTCCGCCGCGCCACTCGCCGCGTACAGTGCGCGCACGGCATGGCCTTCGAAGATCGTGCGCGAGGTGAACGGCGAACCGCTGAACAGGTACACGATATCCCGGCCGCTCAGCTTCAGCCGCTCGCGCTCAACGCCGCTCAACAAATACGCTGCCAGGTCGAGATACCGCCGCTCGCCGGTGGTCCGGTACAACTCTGCCAGGGCAAGCTCCAACTCGGGATGCCCCGTGAGCAGCGGCCGCTTGCCGGGCCCGAAGTCCCGGACCAGGTAGTCGGCGAACCGGGTGCCGCCGTCGAGAAGGCGCCGGTCTCCGGTGGCACGCCAGTAGGCGATGCCGGCTTGCAGCAGATGGCCCAGGCAGTATAGCTCGTGTCCCCGCTGCATTTCGGTGAAGCGCAGTTTCTCACGGTCGCCCACGTACCACGTGTTGAGGTAGCCGGACGGTTCCTGCGCGGCCAGTATTTCGCCGATGAGGCGGTCGCAATGCGCGCGCAATTCGGGCCGATCCTCGCCCTGGAGTACGAAAGCGGCGGCCTCAATCCACTTGTAGAGATCCGAGTCGGTGTACAGCGGCCCCTTGCGCGCGACCTGCTTGCGGCCGCTCACGCGCCGGAAATTGTCTACTGCGCCGTGCTCCTCGAGCAGCGCCAGCATCGTGGGGATGCTGCGCTCCACGTTGGTGCGCATGCGCGCGCTCCAGAAGCCGTCCCCCATCTTGACCGCTCGCACCGGGACCGAATGGAGCCTGGCCCGGGGCGAATTCGCCAGGTTCAGGACGCCCTGCTCGCGCCAGTCGTCCGGAGCGGCTGAGAGGGCAGCGGTGAACAGAAGTGCGGTTAGGGCGAGCCTCATTTCGATAGATCCTCCAGGTGAGCGGCTACCATGGCCACCGGTAGTCCTACGACATTGAAAAAGCAGCCTTCGATGCGCGGAATGAACTTCGATGCCAGTCCTTGAATGGCGTAGGCGCCGGCCTTGTCCATGGGCTCGCCGCTGGCGATGTAAGCGTCGATGTCGAAGTCGCTGAGCGGCCGGAACCAGACGCGCGTGGCCTCGACGTCGACGACCTGGCGGCGGCTGGTGCGCAGGCAGATGCCAGTAAGGACTTCGTGGTCGCGGTCGCTGAGAATGCGCAGCATGCGGGCGGCGTCGGCGGCGCCTGATGGCTTGCCGAGGATTTCGCCTCCCGCGACCACGACCGTGTCGGCGCCCAGCACGGTTTCACCCTCGGCGCATTCCACGGCCATGGCCTTGTCAAATGCCAGCCGGCGCACGTGTTCCATTGGATCTTCGCGCCCGATCGGGGTCTCGTCCACGTCCGCCGGACGGACGGTGAACGCGATTCCCGCGCGCCTAAGGATCTCCTGCCGTCGCGGCGACCGCGATGCCAATACCAAGACCATACACACGATCCTACACTGATGGTGAAATTGGAACGGGCAGTCTGCTCGCCGCGCTCCGGACGCCGGTATGCGCCGGTTACATGTACATGCCGCCGTTCACCTGCAGCACTACGCCGGTGATGTAGGCGGCTTCGTCGCTGGCCAGGAAGCGGACGGCTTTGGCTATGTCTTCGGGCGTCCCCGGGCGCTTCAACGGCACGGTGGCGAGCATCTTCTCGCGGACTTCGGCCGGCAGGTTCTTCGTCATGTCGGTTTCGATGAAGCCCGGTGCCACGGCGTTGACCGTGATGTTGCGGCTGCCCAGTTCCTGAGCCAGGGCCTTGGTGAGCCCGATGATGCCGGCTTTGGAGGCGACATAGTTGGCCTGGCCCGCATTACCCGCCTGCCCGACCACCGAGGCGATATTGACGATGCGTCCCCAGCGCTGCTTCATCATGATGGGCATGGCCTGCTGCGAGGCCAGGAACGCGCCGGTGAGGTTGATTTGCAGCACCAGGTCCCAGGCTTCCTTCTTCATGCGGATCGCCAGGCCATCCTTGGTGATGCCGGCGTTGTTCACCAGGACATCGATGCGGCCGAATTCCTTCATGGCCGCCTGGAAGCCCGCGGCGACGGACTCGGGGCTTGTCAGGTTTAAGTCCACCGTGAGGGCGGGCTGCGTCTTGCGGATTTCGGCGGCCACTTCCTCGTTCAGTTCCACTTCAGGGGAAGCGACCACGATGGAATGGCCCGCCTCGGCGAGCGAAAGGGCGATGGCGCGGCCGATCCCGCGGCTCGAGCCTGTCACAAATGCGACACGATTAGCCATACTTGTTTCTCGAAAGTTGAGTGAAATTCCATCATAGTAGATAGTGAGGCGACCCGACAGATGGCCTACCACGATCTCGGCGAGTTCCTGCGCAAACTGGAAGCCGCCCACGAACTCAAACGCATTCCCTTCGAAGTGGATCCGGTGTTGGAGATGACCGAGTTTGCGGACCGCTCGGTGAAGGGCGGCGGGCCCGCGCTGCTGTTCGAGAAGCCCAAGGGCAGCAGCGTGCCAGTGGCCATGAACCTGTTCGCCAGCGCGCGGCGGATGGAACTGGCGCTGGAGGTCGGCTCCGTGGACGAGGTGGCGCAGCGGATCTCCGAGTACCTGGAAATGCGCATGCCGCAGGGCCTGATCGGCAAGCTCAAGATGCTCCCCAAGCTGGCTGAAATGGGCGCGTTCTTCCCGAAGATGGTATCGGGTGGGCCGGTGAAGGAGGTCATCCAGCGGGACGGATTTTCGCTGCTGGAGCTTCCGATCCTGCACTGCTGGCCGCAAGACGGCGGACGCTTCATCACGCTGCCGCTGGTGTTCTCGAAGAACCCCGAGACCGGCAAGCGCAACTGCGGCATGTACCGTATGCAGGTGTTCGACGAGCGCACCACGGGCATGCACTGGCAGACGCACAAGCAGGGCGCCGAACACTACCGCCGGCTTCTGAAGGAAGGCCGCGCTAAGCGCATGGACGTGGCTGTGGCGCTGGGCGGCGATCCGGCCACCATCTTTTCGGCGATCCTGCCGCTGCCTCCGGATCTGGACGAGATGATGATCGCGGGCTTCCTCCGCAACCAACCCGTCGAGATGGTCAAGTGCGAAACCTGCGATCTGGAAGTGCCCGCGCAGGCCGAGATCGTGCTGGAAGGCTATGTCGAACTGGGTGAGTTGCGCACCGAAGGGCCGTTCGGCGATCACACCGGCTATTATTCGCTCGAGGACCAGTACCCGGTCTTCCATATGACCTGCGTTACGCATCGCGCCAAGCCGGTGTACCCGGCAACCATCGTCGGGGTGCCGCCCATGGAGGATTTCTACATGGGCGATGCCATCGGGCGGATCTTCCTGCCGCTCATGCGCCTGCAGTTGCCGGAGATCCGCGACGTCGCGATGCCCGCTGAAGGCGTGATTCACAACCTGATGCTGGTTTCGATGCGCAAGTCCTATCCGGGACACGCGCGCAAGTTGATGCACGCCATCTGGGGCATGGGCCAGGCGATGTTCAGCAAGGTGATCGTGGTGGTGGACGAAGATGTGGACGTGAAGAACGCGAGCGAGGTGGCCTGGCGCGCACTGAATAATATCGACCCCCAGCGCGACATCGAGTTTGTGATGGGTCCCGTCGATTCGCTGGACCACGCCAGCCGCCTGCCGGATTACGGTTCGAAGATGGGCATCGACGCCACGCGCAAGTGGAAAGAGGAGGGCTTCACGCGCCCCTGGCCGGACGTGGTCCGCATGACGGAGGATGTGAAAGCGCGAGTGGATGAGCTTTGGCGCCGGGCCGGTTTGTGAAGATCTGATAGAATAGAATCGTTCCCGCCCAATGGTGGGTGTAGCTCAGCTGGTAGAGCGCTGGATTGTGGTTCCAGTGGTCGTGGGTTCGAACCCCACCACCCACCCCATTTAGTCAACAACCTGAGCCACAGAAGCCTTTTATTTGTTGAACTCGCGGATGCGCGGGTGGCGGAACATCACCACGCTGTACTTGTCGTGCAACTGGAAACCGATGGGGCCGCGGGTGGCGCGGTCCGAGTCGCGCGCCCACTCGGCCACCAGTATCCCGTTGAGCTTTACGCGCACCATGCCGTCGCGGTGCTCGATGTTCATCGTGTTCCAGTCGTTTTCTCTCTCTGCACCAGGCTTGGCCTTGACGAAGTTGTAGATGCTGCCGGTTGTGTACTCGTCGGGGTATCCGAAACTGATCTGGATCTCGTAGCCGACGTGAGACGGCGTCTTCATCCGCTCAAATTGAGGGCCGAATGAGAAATGGCCGCGGCTGGTGTCCAGAATCGAAATACCACTGTTGCCGCGGGCGCGGGTCCAGAACTCGACCTCGAGTTCGAACTCGCCGAATTCCTTCTTGGTGTAAATCCAGGCCTGATGTTCGGCCGTGCGCATATCGCGCTGCCCCACCAGCGTTCCATCGCTCAGCACGTTCCAAAAGCCGTCGTTTACGGTTTCCCATCCATCCAGGTTCTTGCCGTTCAATAGATTGACCCACTTGGGGCCGGCGCACCAAGCGGCACTTACGGCCAGAATCCCCCACAAAAGGAACCTATTCAGCATGGCTGTCCTCTTTCCACCCGCGTTGCCTTGCCATTATAGGACGGATTGCCGGGGATCAACACGCTCCAGGGTGGCTTTCCTTAGTCTGGCAGCAGTAATAGAAACTTCAGTACCAATCGACCTAATCCTCCGCAGCGCTCCCGCCGATGGTTCCCCTTAGCAATGAGTGTACCGGCCTATACTGTCTTCGCCTGCGAGTCCCTGCCCATCATGATTGAAGGACTCCGTGGGATCCTGAACGGCTGCCCCGATCTAAACCTTGTGGGTGTCGCCGCGTCGGCAACCGAAGCTCTCCCGCTCGTCGCGGCCAATCGCCCGCGGGTGGTTCTGGTGGACCAGACAGGAGGCCTGCGAGGCGCTCTGCAGTTCGTCACGGAACTCCGTGGTGTCGCACCGGAATCTCAGGTCGTTTTGTGGGCGAACGCCCTGGGCGAAGTGGATTCGATGCGCGCATTGAAAGCCGGCGTACGCGGCATTGTCAAGAGAGCCATTCCCGTCGAGACTCTCCTCGAATGCCTGCGCGCGGTGGCCGGGGGCAGCCTCTGGATCGAGAATACGGTTTCGAACCAGGCCGCCGGACTTCCGGACCGGAAGACTGGGCCCCGGTTGACCACACGCGAGCAGGAGATCGTCCAGTTAGTGTGCCGGGGCTACAAGAACCGGCAGATCGCCCAGGAACTTTCCATCACACCCGGTACCGTGAAAGTCCATCTCATGCACGTTTTCGAAAAGACGGGCGTGAAAGATCGATATGAACTCGCGCTGCGAAGCCGCAAACCGGGTAATTCAGGCGTGCCGCCGGCGGACGGTTCCTCGATGGAGGTCCTCAATGGCTGATGTGCCTTCGGTGTTTCCTGCCCCTGCGGTCGCCGTGAAGAATGCCCCCCGCGCCCGCTCCGCCGTGCGCTCCCATTGGTGGCTACCCTCGCTCTCCGATTGTTTCTTCATTGCGGTTCTGGTATGGCTGTTCGCCGCCGGCAGTGGCGGTTGGACAGCGCTGCTGGCCGATGGCGACGCAGGATGGCACATTCGGACCGGAGAGTACATCCTCGACCACGGAGCCGTCCCAAAGACCGACTTTTTCTCGTACTCCAAGCCTGGTCAACCCTGGTACGCGTGGGAGTGGCTCTCGGACGTTTGCATGGCCTTGCTGCACCGGGCTTGGGGGCTCCAGGCCCTCGTGCTAGTCGCCGGCCTGTTGATCGCGGCGACCTCGACCCTGCTGCTCTGGGATGTGTTCCGGCGCGGAGCCAACACGTTCGTTGCCCTGGTGGCGGTGCTGCTGGCGGTAGGTTCCTCTTCGGTTCATTACCTGGCTCGGCCGCACCTTGTCACGCTGCTGTTGGTGACGTTCTCCATGTGGATGCTCGGACGGGACCGGCAGGTCCCTTCGCCCTGGATCTGGTGTCTGGTGCCACTCTCCGCGTTGTGGGCCAACATGCACGGGGGCTTCCTGGCTCTGATCGCCTGCGTGGGGCTCATGGCCGCCGGCACGGCGGTGGAGGCGTTCCTCCATGGCGACTCCCCCAGGTTGTACGGGGCGGGCCGGTATACGCTGCTGGCGGGAGCCTGTTCACTTGCCACTTTGGCGAACCCGTACGGCGTTGAACTCCACGTCCATATCGCCAGCTATCTGCGCTCGGACTGGATTCGCGAACTAGTGCAGGAATTCCAGGCCCCCAGGTTCCGCAGTGAGAACCTCTTGCAGTTCGAGATCCTGCTGTTCTTGGGGATCATGTGCGTAGGCTCTTTGCTGGCGCGCAAGCAGATCGTGGAGGTCTTGTGGGTCCTGTTCTGGGGTCACCAGGCGCTGAATTCGGCACGTCACGTTCCCATCTTCGCTGTCGTGGCCGCTCCAGTGGTGGCCTGCGAGTTGACGCGCCTGTGGGATCGTTGGACCGCATCGGCAAGCCGGAGCTCCCTACGCGGCATTCTGTCGTCGCTCGCCGCGGATTCCGCTCCCGGTTTCCGCCGCGTCTCATTTTGGCCACTCGCGGTGGTAGTACTGCTGATCGTAGCCACTCCGGCCGGACGCTGGCCGCAAGATTTCCCCACACAGCGGTTCCCGGTCTCCATGGTGACGCGGCATGCCGAGACTCTGAAGCACGGTCGGGTGTTCACCTCGGATCAGTGGGCAGACTACCTTATCTATCGCTTCTATCCTTCTCAGAAAGTGTTCTTCGATGGCCGCAGCGACTTCTACGGCCCGCAGATTGGAGACCAGTACCTGCACCTGTACCAGGGCCGCTACGACTGGGACGCGATTCTTGAGCGCAACCGGATCGATGTCGTCCTGTGCCCCGTCGAATGGCCTCTCGCGTCATTGCTCAAGCGTGACGCCGGATGGCGCCTGGTGGAGGACGGCGGCGCGACGCTGTTGTTCGAGCGGCGTGCCGGGGATGTGCCGGGCGCTGCGGCAGCGGATCCCGGCCCCTCGGTAGAAACAGTACTATCCCACCCTGATGGTCTAATGAAACACCCTGAACCTGCCGAAAGAGAAAAAGGGAGATTCGAGGCGACTATGAGTACGGCCAGGGCCAGCAGGGGAGGAGACTCGATGCGGACGAGCATGCCTGCGGACGAGGTGGAATCCCCGTTTCAGGAGACCGCTTTAGCCGGTGGCTGGCGCTTGCCGCAAGGTCAGACTTTACCCGAATTCGCGCTCGAATCGGGCTTTCTGGCGCCCCAATTGTTGGAGCTGGATTCCCAGATACGTCCGCTCGATGGTCTGCGGGCGGGCAGGCGGGGAGGGGTGCGCCGATGACTCCACAAGTTTGCATTGCCGTGATCGTGGGGCTGGCCGCCAGCGTGGAAGACATTGTTCGGCGCCGGATCTCGAATTGGATTCCCGTGACCGCCCTGGCGGCCGGTTTGATTTTCCACACGGCCCGGGACGGCTGGCGAGGAACGTTGACGGCGCTGGCGGGAGCGGCCAGTGGCTTGGCGGTGTTTCTCGTCTTCTATCTTTTGGGCGGCATGGGTGGAGGCGATGTGAAGCTGATGGCCGGTTTTGGCGCCGTGCTCGGCGCGGGCCGGCTCTTAGAGGCCGCATTATGGACAGCCGCCGTGGGCGGTCTGGCAGCCGCCGCCGTGATTGCGTGGGGTGCCATAAGGAGCAGGTTGAGGCGCGGAGACGGGACGGCGGGTCCCGGGTTCCGGGCCGAATCGATTCCGTATGCGCCCGCCATCACGGTAGGGGCTTGGTTGGCTTTGATTCCAAGGGGATGAGGCCGGCCGGGGAAATTGAAGGAGATTAAGCGATGGACCGAAGGTTTCTAACCGTTCTCGGCGTGAGTTTGGTGTTCGCGCTGGTGGTCTCAAGCATCTTTTACCAGATGACCGCGCGCGCCGGCGGCAGGCCGAAGAAAGAAAAGGTCGAACAGCGGGAGGTGGTAGTCGCCGCCCGCCCGTTGCCGATGGGGGTCGCCATAAAACCGGCGGACGTCAAGATCTCGAAGATGTCCGCGGACCAGTTCCCGAAAGGCGCCTTCAGCCGGGTGGAAGAGGTGATAGACCGGCCGGTGGTCGGCAACATCCTGCTTGACGAACCTGTGATGGACGGCCGTTTGGGAGCCCGCGGGGCGGGTGCGGGATTGGCGCCCATCATACCTGTAGGAATGCGCGCCGTATCGGTTCGAGTGAACGAAGTGGTCGGCGTGGCAGGATACGTGCTGCCGGGCATGCGCGTCGATGTTCTGGTCACCGGTCGGCCTCCCAAGTCAGACGACACGGTGACCGTCACCGTGCTTCAGAACATCCTCGTGCTATCCGCTGGCCAAACGATCCAACCGGAGCCGAAGGGGGAGGCTATCACGGCGCCGGTAGTCACGTTGCTGGTGACGCCCGAACAGGCCGAGACGCTCACGCTGGCCGGTACGGAGGGACGAATCCAACTGGTCCTGCGCAACGGAAGCGATCAGTTGTCGCCCCAGACCAAGGGCCGGGCCATTGCTGAACTGTACGGCGGCCGCCGAGCGAGCACGACTCCGACAGAGGGCGTTGCGCGGCCACGGGTCCGGCCGCATCCGGTGGCCGTCGTTGTGGCTCCTCCTGTGGCGCCTCCGCCACCGCCGGACGAGGTCATGGTGATACGTGGCACGAAGAAAACGGTTGAAGTGTTGGGTGCAGGGGGTAGCAAATGAAAACTTTCATGGCATTACGTTGCCGGCTTGCGGCATTAGTCCTGGCTGGCTGTCTCGCGCCGGGACTATGGGCCCAAAGCGCCGAGGAAGTGCGCGCCACCTTGGGCCGGAGCCTGGTGCTCGATTACCCGACTGAGATCGGGCGCATCTCGACCAGCAATCCTGACGTGGTGGACGCCGTGGCCGTGACCAAGCGCGAGATTCTGCTCCATGCCAAGGGCTTGGGCACCGCCACTGTCATCGTCTGGTCCAAGAACGGACAGCGCACCTTCTATAACATCACGGTTGATCAGAACCTGGATCCCATCCGGAGTTTGCTCAAAGCGACTTTTCCCCAGGAGGACATCCGTGTGGAAGCCGCGCGCGACGCTGTCTCGCTGGTGGGAACAGCGTCAAGCAAGCAGGTAGCCGAGAAGGCCACGGAGTTGGTCAAACCGTTGGCCAAATCAGTTGTGAATAACCTTCGGCTGGCGCCCGCCAACATCGACAAGCAGATCATCCTGCGAGTCAAGTTTGCCGAGGTCGGCCGTTCAAACAATCTCAATCTCGGCGCCAACATAGTCAGCACGGGCGCCCTGAACACGCCGTTCCGTACAACCACGCAACAATTCATGGCGCCGAGTCCGAATACCCTCACGGGGACCATACCGGGTGGGATCGAGGGGACAAAATCCACTTATTCGCTGTCGGACGCGCTGAACGTTTTTGCGTTCCGCCCGGATCTGAACCTGGCAGCTTTTGTTGCGTTACTCCAGGGGCAGGGCGTGCTGCAAATCCTCGCGGAGCCCAACCTTGTGACCTCGAACGGGAAGGAAGCCAGCTTCCTCGTGGGCGGTGAGTTTCCCGTGCCCGTGCTGCAGGGCGGCGGCAATTCCGGCGCTGTCACGGTGCAGTTCCGCGAGTACGGCATCCGGCTGACTTTCCTGCCCACCATAACCGAGAACAAGACCATCAAACTTTACGTGAAGCCCGAAGTGTCGACCATCGATATGACCGCCGGCGTGGTCTTCAATGGATTCACGATTCCAGCCTTGGCCACGCGCCGCATGGAAACCAACATTGAACTGGCCGAGGGGCAGAGCTTCGCCATCGCGGGACTGATTGATGACCGGGTCACCGACAACATCGCTAAGATTCCGGGATTGGCGAACATCCCCATCCTGGGAGCGTTGTTCAAGAGCAAGAAGGAAACCAAGACCAAGTCCGAGCTCCTTGTGATGGTCACGCCTGAGATCACGACGGCGGCCGCGACGGTGAAGAACGGCGTGAATCCGGTGATGCCGAAGACTTTCCTGGCGCCTTTGCCGGCCGCCAAACAGCGCGGCACGACGGCAAAGCCGGCTCCAGAAGGGCGGAAATAACGCGAAGCGTGGCTGGAAGGAACTTGGGCGTAGGCAAAGCGGATTAAGGGTCGATGGAAGTCCTAAGAACATCTACGGCGAACGAGTTGACGGCACTGCTGATCTCGCCGGACCGTGCCCTGGCGGAGACGTTCGCCAGGACCCTGCCGCACGCGCACACCTTCCAGATCCTGGCGGACTTGAAGGCTTACCCTCCGCAACAGACCCTGGAAATGCGGCTGCGGCAACTGAAACCCGAAGTCGTGCTGCTCGACCTGGCGTCGGATCTCGACGCGGCCTGCGAAGTGATCCGCACAGTCATTGGTGAGCAACCGCATGTTCATGTCGTGGGTCTGCACGCGCGCAACGATTCAGAAGCGTTGTTGCGATCGCTCCGCATGGGCGCGACCGAGTTCCTGTGCGCCCCATTCGAGGTGGAGGTACAGCGTGAAGCCGTGGCTCGGCTGCAGAGATTGAGCCGTCCGAGCCCCTCCGTCAACGCCGAGCGCGGCAAAGTGCTTTTGTTTTCGAGCGCCAAGCCCGGTTCAGGCGCAAGCACCCTGGCGACGCAAACGTCGTTAGCGCTGCACAGGCTGACGAACTCCAAGGTGCTCCTGATGGATTTCGACCTGCTAGGCGGTACGGTCGGCTTCTTCCTGAAGGTGGACAGCGGCCACTCTCTCGTGGAAGCGATCGAACATTCCGATCATCTGAGCCCTTCGTTCTGGTGCTCGCTGGTGAGCGAATGTTCGGGGGTGGACGTTTTGCCCGCGCCTGCCGAGCCGTGCGCGGAGTTGGATGACGCCGTGCGCATTCACGATCTGCTCGAATTCGCCCGTCAGAACTACGACTGGGTGGTGGTGGATCTGCCTGCGATCTTTCATCGCGTCAGTCTGCTGACCCTGGCCGAGTGCGACCAGGCGTATCTGGTTACGACCTCAGAACTGGCCAGCCTGCACCTGGCGCGCAAGGCGGTGAACCTGCTCGCGCAACTCGGGTTCGGCAAGGAACGTTTTCATCTGGTGGTGAACCGCCTGAACAAACGGGACGGCATCGGTAGCGGAGACATCGAGAAGATCTTCAACTGCCACTTGCACGCCTGTTTCCCAAACGACTATTCTTCGCTGCACCGGGTTGTGACGTTAGGCCAGCCTTTGGGGCCCGACTCCGAATTGGGGCGTAGCGTGGACAATCTCGCCTCGCGCCTGTCGGGCGCGACGGCACTGGCCCGGCGCGGCACAGGCTTGGTATTAGGTGCCTCGCCCATTCTTAGCGAAACGTAGGTGACGAGCGGATTGTTATGTTGCCAACTTTGGACATCAGACCGACGCAGCAATTGACCTGGGACCAGCGCCTATTGCGCAACTCCACGCGACCGCGGGGGATATTGAAGCCGGAATACCAGGAGCTGAAGTTCACGCTGCACCGGAAGTTGCTGGACAAGATCAATTTAGAGGCACTGGCCACCATCGACAACCAGCGAGTGCGCGGCGAGGTGCGTCAGGCGCTCATTGCGCTTATTGATGAAGAGCCCACGCTGCTCAGTTCGCTCGAAAAACAGCAGATCTGCGACGAGGTGCTCGATGAGGTGTTCGGGCTCGGGCCACTCGAACCGCTGTTGCAGGACTCGACCATCAGCGACATCCTGGTGAACACACACAAACAGGTCTACGTCGAGCGCAAAGGCATACTCGAACTCACCAGCGTCGGTTTTCGCGACGATGCGCATCTGCTGCGAATTATTGACAAGATTGTCAGCCAGGTGGGCCGGCGCGTTGACGAATCCACGCCCATGGTGGATGCGCGATTGAGCGACGGCTCGCGTGTGAACGCCATTATTCCACCGTTGGCCGTGGACGGC
Organism: Terriglobales bacterium; assembly: GCA_021372245.1. GTDB lineage: Bacteria > Acidobacteriota > Terriglobia > Bryobacterales > Bryobacteraceae > JAJFUV01. The sequence continues at coordinate 54,446 of JAJFUV010000174.1, read as the reverse complement.
CCGATTCTGTCGATCCGCCGGTTTTCCACCGACAAGCTGATGCCTCCGGACCTGGTGGAACGCAATTCTATGACTGCCGGCATGATGGAACTGCTGGAGGCCGCCGTGAAGGCCCGCATGAACATCATCATCTCGGGTGGAACCGGCGCCGGCAAGACCACGCTGCTCAATGCGTTATCGGCTTTCATTTCCGCCAAAGAACGCATCGTCACCATCGAGGACGCGGCCGAATTGCAGCTCAAGCAGCCGCACGTGGTGCGTCTGGAAACGCGGCCTCCGAACCTGGAAGGCCAGGGAGCGGTGCGCCAGCGAGAACTGCTCATCAACAGCCTGCGTATGCGGCCGGACCGCATCGTGGTGGGCGAGGTGCGCGGAGGCGAGGCGCTGGACATGTTGCAGGCTATGAACACGGGCCATGACGGTTCGCTGACCACGATCCACGCCAACTCACCCCGCGACGCCATTTCGCGCCTGGAAGTGATGGTTTCGCTGGCCAACGCTAACATGCAACTGGTTTCGATCCGTCAGCAGGTTGCCAGCGCCGTGCACCTGATAGTGCAAGCGGCGCGGCTTAGCGATGGTTCGCGCCGGGTCATCAACGTGACGGAAGTAACTGGCATGGAAGGCGAAGTCGTTACGCTACAGGACATATTTGTCTTCGAAAAACGCGGCCTGACGCCGGAAGGCCAGGTAATCGGCCGTTTCGCGGCCACGGGTATCCGGCCCAAGTTCTATGAGAAGCTTCTGTCGGCCGGCATCCGGCTGCGGCCGGACCTGTTCGACGAGGTGGTGGAGGTCTAAGGAGTCGCGCCATGGTAACGTTCGTTGTTGTCGTCGTCGTGCTCTGGATTGCCAGCTTCGCGGCCTGGTCCTTCGTGTCGAGCTCCTTTAAGAGCGTCGATAGCGACAAGATCAAGTCGCGGTTGCTGGGCGAGCAGGCTCGCGCCAAGAGGGGGAAGGCCGCCGCCAAGGCCGTCCCGCCTTTGATCCAGACTGTGGACCAGAAGACGGGCAAGCTAACGCTGCGATTGCTGGAGAAATACCGCCTGCAGGACCGTCTGCAGGGACTGCTCGAACAAGCCGGACTGAAATGGAACGTGGCGCGTCTGGTGCATTCCTGCCTGGCGATGTTCCTCCTTGGATTCGCCATCGCCTGGTTCACGATTCCCGGCGCGTACCAACAGTTCGCTTTTCTGGTGGGCGCCGTCTTGAGTACGCTGCCGCTGTTGTATGTGATGAGCAAGGCCAAGCGGCGCATAAAGAAGTTCGAAGAGCAGTTTCCGGATAGCCTGGAGTTCGTAGCCCGCAGCATGAGGGCCGGACACGCCTTTTCCGTTTCACTCGAAATGATCCACCGCGAGTTTCAGGAACCGCTAGCCGGCGAGTTCCGCCGCGCCTTCGACGAGCATAACCTGGGGCTGCCGCTCGATGTGGCGCTCGAAAAGCTCTCCAAACGCGTGCCGCTGCTCGATGTGCATTTCTTTGTTTCCGCGGTACTGCTGCAGAAGCGCACCGGCGGCAACTTGGCCGAGATCCTGGACAAACTGGCTTACGTGATCCGCGAACGCTTCAAGCTGCGCGGCCGCATCCGGGCTATCAGTGCGCACGGCCGGATGACGGGTACCGCGTTGACGTGCATTCCGATTGGCGTGGCCGTGATGATGTTTTGGGTTAATCCCGATTACGTGAAGTTCTTCTTCACTGACGAAGTCGGACAGCTAATGATGGGAGCGGCCGTGGGGTTGCAGTTAATCGGCTACGCCATCATCCGCAAGATTGTAGCGATCGAGGTGTAGCCGTGCCACTATTGATGACTCTCACCCTGTTTGTCCTGCTGGTGCTGGTAGCGGCGCTGGCCGGGATGAAGCTGTGGGCGCAACCGAAGGCGGCCATCGAGCGCGTGACGGGCGCCACAATCAGCCCGCCGGAGCAGATGCCGTCGCATCCCAGCTTGGCGTTCCACGAGGTCCTTAGCAAAATCGGGTCGATCCTGCCGGCTTCACCAAAAGATGTCACCGTTATGCAGCGGCGCCTGATCCGGGCGGGCATCCGTACCCCTAACGCGCTGAAGCTGCTGTACGGTTCGAAGGTGTTCCTGGGCTTGGTTATGCCGCTGATGATGGCTCTGGCGTTGAGCGGTTCCGACGCCGATCCGAGCAACAAGGGGATGGCTATTTTCGCCGCCGCGGCGGCCGGCTTTTTCGGCCCCAACCAGTACGTGAACCGCCGCGTTCGGCGGAGGCAGAAGAAACTCAGCCGCGGATTGCCCAACGCGCTGGATCTGCTGGTAGTCTGCGTCGAATCAGGCTTGGGCCTCGATCAGGCGATGGTGCAGGTTTGCAAGGAACTGGAAGCGGGGCATCCGGAAATCAGCGAAGAGTTCGCCATGGTGACGCTCGAATTGAAGGCCGGCAAGAGGCGCGTCGAGGCGTTGCGGAACTTGGCCGAGCGCACCGGTGTGGAAGACCTGAAGAAGCTGGTGGCGGTGTTGATTCAGGCGGACCGTTTCGGTACGGGAATCAGCCAGAGCCTGCGCGCGCACTCCGACTTCATGCGGGTGCAGATACGGCAGCAGGCCGAGGAGAAGGCCGCCAAGCTGGGCGTGAAATTGGTATTTCCGATCTTTTTTTGTATTCTTCCGTCGCTGTTTGTGGTGACGGTTGGTCCGGTGGTCATGCGCATCATCAGGGAGTTGATCCCGATGATGAACAACATGTAGGAAGTCATCCCATTTGAGTAGGGTCGAAAGGAGAAGGTTATGGATACCACTTTGGTTCGCATCGTTTGCGCCGTTCTGGCGATCGCGTTCTTAGGCCTCATCGTGCTCCGGCGCCGCAAGAGCGTCGACGAGTAACGATTTGAGTCGAGATCGGATGCGGGGGAGTCCGCGAGGTAGCAGTGGACTTTCCCCGCGTTCTTTGTTTTCAGGCTGCCGAAGACGGTTCCAGCGGCGGCAGGTTCGGACTTCCCCTTCCTGGGGTCCCTCCCGGGCCGCCCTTGAGAGGGGGGATGGCTGCGGCGGACGCACTATAATTGACCAAGGGATTGTACGCTCATGGGCGGCACATCGGACACCACGTTCGTTCTTCTTACGTTTATCCTGCTAGTGCTGACCGTATGGATGGTTCTCGGCCGCTTCACGCGCGGCCTGGAAAGCAACTGGCCGCTGGTCTATTACTTCATGGTCGTGGCGTACCTGAAAGCCTTTGATGGGGGCTTGAATCCTTACCTGGTTTACGTGGCCGTAGTTTGTGGTTTGTTCCTGCGTTTCGAATTCATGGGCGGCATCATCCTCAAGGCATTCCGGACCGTCGAGATGTTCACCCTCGTCTACATCGGCTTGCGCACATTCTCCCTCGTCGTAGGCCTATAAACGCGACACACCCGGTGCGCTTTGGCGGGGCCGCCAGAGGCGCTAGGAACGAGTGACGGGATCAACATGCTGCCGGATGCGGCTATGTTTGCGGCTGTAGCCGAAGTAGACGCACAGCCCGATCACAAGCCAGACAATTAGCCGCGCCCAGTTCGCCCATCCGAGCGAATACATCATCGAAAAGCAGACCAGCATTCCGAGAATGGGGACAACCGGTACGAAGGGCGTCCGGAAGGGGCGCGGTAGGTCGGGTTGGGTCTTGCGCATCACTATGATGCCGGCGCAGACAATCACGAAGGCCAACAGTGTGCCGATGCTGGTCATATGGCCGACCACCGAGATGGGTGAAAACGCCGAGAACAGGCTGACGAAGACCATGAAGAGCAGGTTTGACCGCCAGGGGGTGCTGAATTTCGGATGGATGTCTGAGAACAGCTTAGGTAGTAGTCCGTCGCGCGACATCGAGAAGAAAACGCGGGACTGGCCGAGCAGCATCACCAGGATGACCGAGGTGAAGCCGGCGATGATGGCCAGCTTTACCGCCATCTTGAGCCATGCGAACGGCGTCTGTTCGATCGCCAGCGCCACGGGCGCGGCCACGCCGCGGAATTGTGTGTAGTGAACCAGGCCGGTGAGAACCAGCGCGAACAGGATATAGAGTATGGTGCAGATCACCAGGGAGCCGATGATTCCGATAGGCATGTCGCGCTGGGGTTGCTTGGCTTCCTGCGCGGCTGTCGAAACAGCGTCAAAGCCGATGTAGGCGAAGAAAATGACGCCCGCCGCCCGCATGATGCCGCTCCAACCGTATTCGCCGAAGGTGCCGGTATTCTGCGGGATGAAGGGCGTGTAATTCGCCCCCTTGATGTACCAGACACCAACGGATATGAAGACCAGCACGACGGCCACTTTGACGACCACAATGACGCCGTTCACGTTTGCCGATTCCTTGATGCCCCGCATCAGAAGCAAGGAGATCAGTACAACGATCAGGACGGCGGGAAGGTTGATGATGCCGTAGACCGTGTGCCCGTTGGGGAGCACCATGGGTTGCCACGGCGAAGCCACCAGTTGCGCGGGAAGGACGATTCCGAAATCGTGAAGCAGGCTGACGACGTAGGCGGACCAACTGATGGATACCGTCGATGCCCCCACCGCATACTCGAGTACGAGGTCCCATCCGATGATCCAGGCCAGCAACTCGCCCATGGTGGAGTACGCGTAAGTGTAAGCGCTTCCCGCGATGGGGATCATCGTCGAAAACTCGCTGTAGCACATGCCGGCGAAAGTGCAACCGATCGCCGCCACCGCGAACGAAATTGCAATGGCCGGCCCGGCGTTTTCAGCGGCCGCGATCCCGGTCAGGGAAAAGAGCCCGGCGCCGATGATCGCGCCGATGCCCAGCATCACGAGGCTGGCAGGGCCCAATGAGCGCTTGAGAGTATGTTCACCCCCTTCGGACTCGGAGAGAATACGCTCCAAGGGCTTGCGCTCAAATAAACTCATGATGATCGAACCTCTCTTCTATGCCAGATCCAGTAGACCGGAATCCCCAACACTACTAATAGAAGTCCCGGCCACGTGTAGTGCGGCTTATAGAACAACAACAACGTCTCGATGATCCCGGCAACCAGGATGTAGATTGACGGCAGGACAGGATAGCCGATCGCCCGGTACGGCCGTTCCATCTCGGGCTTCGTGCGTCTGAGCACGAACACGCCCGCGATCGTCAGGATATAGAAAAGTAAAACTGCAAATATAACATAATCGAGGAGATCGCTGTACCTGCCGGTGAGTGTAAGCAGCGAGGCCCAGACGCACTGCACGGTGAGCGAGACGACGGGAGTGTGCCGGCTCGGGTGAAGCTCCCCCACGCGCTTGAAGAACAGTCCGTCCAGCGCCATGGCGTAATAGACGCGCGCGCCGGCGAGGATCATGCCGTTGAGGCAGCCGAAGGTCGAGATCATGATCGCGGCGGCCATCACCTGCACGGCTACGGGCCCCAGGATGGTGCCCGCGGCGGCGGTGGCCACGCGGTCCTCGGCGGCGTACTGGATGGCGCCGAAGGGCAGCACATAGAGGTAAACGAAATTCGTGGCCAGGTAGAGCAACGAAACCAGGCCCACGCCGACAGCCAGAGACAAGGGCAGGTTACGTCGCGGATTGCGGACCTCGCCCGCCGTGAACGTCACATTGTTCCAGGCGTCGGAGGAGAACAGCGCGCCCACCATGGCGACCCCGGTCAGGCGCACGGCGTTCCACGACCAGTCCGCGTTGCGGGTGAAATTGCCCAGATTCTCCGCGACCGCTTCGGGATTACGTCCGAAGACGACGCCCAGACCGACCAACCCGAGCAAGGCCGCTGTCTTAGCGAACGTGAAGGTGTTTTGCACCGCCGCCCCGGTGCGGATGCCCCGCGTGTTCACCCAGGAGAGCAGCGAGATGACGGCGATGGCCAGCAGTTGTTGGGTGCTGATGCGGAGCGGCCCGGCTTGAATCGGGCAGTTGCTCGCCGAAATCGCCGGGAAGAAGACGCCGGTGAACTTGGCGAAGGCCACGGCCACGGCGGCGAGAGTCCCGGTTTGAATGACCGTGAACAGCGTCCATCCGTAGAGGAAACCGGCCATCGGTCCGAAGGCTTCGCGGAGATAAACGTACTGGCCGCCCGCCTTGGGCATGGCCGCGGCGAGCTCCCCGTAGCTCAACGCGGCGATGACGGTGAGCACGGCCGTGACCACCCACGTCATCATCATGAGCGCGGGCGAATCGACCTGCCGGGCGATATCGGCGGGCACAATAAAGATGCCCGAACCGATCATCGACCCCATGACAATGGTTGTTGCCGAGACCAGGCCCAGACCTTTGACCAGCCCCGTCTCTGCTTTTTGACCTTCTACTGGCATCGTTCCATCCTTTGGCGCAAGCCGACCGCCGTGCCGGAATCCTGGTGCGGACGTAAAGGCATTAGTTCAGATGTTTGTCGAACCACGCGGCGGTGCGGCTGTAAGCGTCAATAAGCGTTTCATCCCGCATGAAGCCGTGGTTCTCCTGCGGATAGTAGATTTCGTCGAAGCTCTTGCCTTCGTGGATCAGTTTCTCGGTGAGCTGTACGGCGTCCTGGAAAAGGACATTGTTATCAACCATGCCGTGCACGACGAGCAACGCGTCTTTGAGGCGCGAGGAGAAGTGAACGGGCGAACTGCGGCGATAGGCTTCCGGGTTTCGCTCGGGAGTGTTCAGCCGTTCGGTAGTGTAGTAGGCGTTGTAGTACTCCCAATCGTTCACCGCGGCCCACCCGGCGCCGGCGCGGAAGGTGCCGGGCGACTGGAACATGGCCGCGTTAGTCATGAACCCGCCGTAGCTTACGCCCCAGATGCCGATGCGTTTCATGTCCACGTTGCCCAGGCCGCGGAGGTAATCGACGCCGCCGAGAACATCGTCCAGGTCCGGCCCTCCCATGTGCAGGTAGACGTCCGTGCGCCAAGTGCGGCCGTATCCGGAACTGCCGCGGTAATCCATGTCTAGTACCACGTAGCCCTGATGCGCCAGGTAGCAGTTGAACGCGAAACGTTTTTCGTCGTAACTGCCCCACTGCTTCAAGACGCTTGTCGCGTACCCCGCGCCGTGTATGAAGAACACCGCGGGACGCGGCGATGCGCCCTTTTCCTCAATGCGGTAACCGGGCGGCAGGAGCACCTTGGCGGAAACCACTTTGCCGTCGCCGCGGGAAGGGAACTGAACGAACCGCGTTTCCGGCCAGTCGTACTTTGCGAACTCCTCGCGCGGCGAAGTAGTCACACGGCGTTCGTCCACATACAGATCAAAAGGGCTCTTCAGGCCGGCGACCAGCCAGGCGATATGCTGCCCGTCCTCGGAGACCTGCGCGATATTGAGCCCGGCGCGCGTCGAGAGCTTCCGCTTGTCCGAGCCGTCCGGCTTCATGCGGTAAAGATGCCGCTCGCTGGGGCTTACCTCCGTCGAAGGGAAGTAGATGTATTCACCGATCCATTGCGGATCGAAGGAGAACATCTCGGCGCGGACCTCGAACGCGCCGCTGGTCAACTGCCGCGCCGCACCGCCGGCGGCGGCCACGACATACAGGTGCGACCAGCCGTCCCGCTCGCTCGAGAACAGCACCTCGCGGGAATCCGGACTCCACGCGGCGAAGGATTGGCTCACCCATTTCTCGTCTTTCTCTTCATGCACGAGGGTGGCCTGTCCCGTCACGCGATCGATCACCAGCACCTGGCGCCGCTTCATGGCGGGGTGTGTGGCGCGCAGCAGTAGCTTGGATGAGTCCGGCGACCAGTCCGGCAGGTCCATGTAGACGCGGTTCCCCAGCGGCCCGCTTTCGAGGCGCGTGGGTTTGCCGCCTTCGGCTCCGACCACGAACAGCTCCGTTTCCTGTGGTTGGTCGCCCGCCACAGTGCGCGGGAATGGGCGAGTCACGGCGAAGCGTCCCGAATACTTCGGGATCAGCGCCTGGCGGCCCTCGCCACGCTGCACCATGTAGACGAACCAGCGCCCGTCGAAAGACCACTGCCATCCAGCCAGACGTCCTGCTTCGATGTCGGTAGCCTGCCAAAGCCGGCCGTTCACCACCTCCTGAACGTATAGTTCGCCGCCCCGCAAGTAGGCGATTTTAGTTCCATCGGGCGAGAATCTTGGGGAGTTCTCTCCAACTTTCGTGCGCGTGAGCCGGAAGGGCGGCTGCAGGCCATTGGTGCCTACCAGGTAGAGATCGCCCCGGTAGCTGAAAACCACGCGGGCCCCGTCGCTCGCTACGTCGAAATCCCGGATTCCACTCGCCGGCGCCAGGTAATTGCGCAACCGGGCGTCCTTTTCGTCCTCGCCCGCGTTCAGCTCGTCCTTCACCTTCTCGAGATCCGTCAACCGGACGAGTTTGCGCTGGTCAGGGTGATACGCGTACAGGTCCATGAAACTGCCACCGCCGGCATTCCACGTGAAAACCAGCGTGTGCCCCTTCTTTGACCAGGTGAGATCGGAGGGGGGCGTGCCCCAGACGAAAGGACGCGTGTAGAGGCGCTTTAGAGACCAATCCTGCGCAAAGCTCAAGGCGGTGATGAAAAGCAGAGTGACGAGAAATCGCATGAGACCGATTTGCTCATGATAGCGCTGTACACTGGAGTTTTCGGAGGCTCATTGCACACCGAGCATCAGCCGCGTACCACCGGCAGGGTCCTGAAGTGGTCGCTCGCGCTCACCGTCGCGTTCGTCGTCGTGGAGTTCTCCGCCGGGTTGGAGGCGCACAGCCTGGCGCTCCTATCCGACGCCGGCCACAACCTGACGGACGCGCTGGCGCTGCTGCTGGCCTGGTTCGCCTTTCGCTTCGAGATGAAGCCGCCCGACGAGGTGAAAACTTACGGCTACCACCGTGCGGGCGTGCTGGCGGCTTTCGTAAACGCCCTGGCCCTGATGCTGCTCTCCGGTTTCATCTTCTATGAGAGCTATCACAGGCTGATGGCGCCGCCCACCGTGAACGAAACAACCATGATTCTTGTGGCCACCCTGGGGTTGCTGGTGAATGGCGCCATCATGCTGGGGCTCCGGCGCGACAGCGCGCACGACCTCAACATTCGCAGCGCGTTTCTTCACATGATGGGCGATGCGCTGGGCTCGATCGCCATTATTGTGGGAGCAATCGGGATCCGTTATACCGGCTGGCAGCACATCGATCCGATCCTTTCCATTCTCATTGCTCTGTTGATCATCTGGACAGCCTGGGATATCACCAAGGAGTCGCTCAACATCCTGCTGGAAGGCCTGCCCAAGGGGATGAAGCTGAACAACGTGTTAGCGGCTATGCAAGGGGTGGACGGAGTGTTGGGCGTGCACGACTTGCATATCTGGAGCCTGGGATCGAACATTAGCGCGCTGAGTTGCCATGTGCTGATCAAGGACCTTCCGCCTTCGGAGAGTGAGGGCATCCTGAAGCGCTTGAACGACACTTTGCGCAAGCGCTATGGCATAAACCACACGACCGTGCAATTCGAGCGCACCAACTGCTGCGCATTCACCAACGGCTGCGCGATTCCTTACGAACCGCCGTCCTAAGGCTGCTCGCGACGGTTACCAGCGGTTCAAACCGTCGGTCAGTTCGATGTACGTGCCCCAGGGATCGGTGAGGAACGCCAGACTGATGTTCAGGGAATCGACCCGCTTGTACGGCACGTCGAACTTGACGCCCGCGGCCTCCAGTTTCTTGCAGAATGCTTCGAGGTTCTTCACTTCGAAGCCGATGTGGTCGAGGGTACGCCCGCGCGTGGGCGCCGAACCGGCCTTGAAATCCGTGAAGGTGAGATTCACGCCCGGCATCTCAACCGCTTCGAACTTGTTACGCATGGCCGGCTTGCCGCCGAAAGTCTTGGCGTACCACTTCTGCATGGCCACGGTGTCCGCCTGGCAGAAATGAATGTGGTGGCTGGCGGCATTCGCTTTCAGGGCCGGGTTGTGCATCACCTCCACCTTCACACCACCGGGGCCATAGATGAAGACGCCCGCCGCGCCTGGTTTCGGGGTCGGCATGTCGAAGCCCGCCGCCTTCAACTTCTTCAGCGTGGCGCCCATGTCGCGCACTTCGACGGCGAAGTGGTTCACCACCGAGCCTTCCGAAGCGCCCGAGGAGTCGGCTTTCTGCAGCAGCAGCAAGCCGTCCTTGAACCGGTAGACCTGGAGCGGTCCGTGTGTGACCGGCGTGGTTTCAAGCAGAATGTTCCAGAACTTTTCGTGCGTGGCGATGTCCTGCGTACGGACGTGAACGTGTCCCATCGACACGCCAGAGGCGTTCGGCGCGGACAACTGCGCGAGCAACACTCCGGACAGCGAGAGCAATCCCATGATCGCGAACGTGATCTTCATAGCTATCAGGATAGGTTATTTCTTCGCCGCGGGGATGGCGTCGCCCAGATTCATCGACCCGCCGCCTTCGCTCACGTAATTGCGGTTCCAGGCGGGGATCTCGACCACGACGTCGCCCTTCACCACGGTCTGGCAACCCAGCCGGGAGCGCAAGGTCAGGTCCGCGGCCATGTCCAGGCGGTCCGCTTCGTCGTCGTCCATGGGCGAGAGATTGGCGTCGCCCTCCTTGACGACCACGTGGCAGGTCGTACAGGCGCAGTTGCCGCCGCAAGCGTGTTCGAGATGAATCCCATAGTTCAGCGCTATGTCCAGCAATGACATCGGCTTGCCGTGCCCGCTATAGGGCATCTTGTCCGTATCGACATCCACGGTAATGTTGGCTGGCAGGAAGGTGACTCGTGGCACGAATCCATTATAGCTCAATATGAGACCAAAACGGTCCCAAATTCCTTGCCGGCGTGCTCGACTCGCGACTGGCCCTGGGTGTAGTATTCTGTCTACGCGGCGAGCCGCCGCCGGGAGGCAGCCATGGTGTTCGCATCGCAACTGCGCGTGGGAATGGCCATCCGCTTCGAGGGGCAACTGTACCGGATCCTCTCCGCCGAATACCATCCGGGTCAGGGCAGGATGGGAGGTACGACGCACACCCGCCTCAAGAACATCTCCACCGGAACGCAATGGGAGCACAGCTTCCGATCGGACCTGAAGATGGAGGAACTGCCCATCGAGCGGCAGCCGATGGAGTTCCTTTACGCGGACAACGAAAACTGCCACTTCATGAATCCGGAAACGTACGACCAGGTGGCGATCCCGGCGGCACTGATCGGTCCGGCGTCGCGTTTTCTCACGCCCGCCATGCGGCTGCCGGTCGAATTCATCGACGGCGCCGCGGTGAGCGTGCAGTTTCCCGACATCGTGGAAGTGCGCGTCGCCGACACCGCGCCGTCCTCGCATGCCCACGAGGACAGCACGTGGAAGCCCGCGCGGCTGGAAAACGGCATCGAGATCATGGTTCCGCAGTTCATAAAGAAGGGAGACATGATCCGCCTGGATATGCAAACCTTGAAGTACGCGGTGCGGGCCAAGCCCGCCGCGAAGTGAGGAAGACCGACAACTATGAACCAGACACCCCAACCGCAGATTCGCATCACGCAGCGCGCCGACTACCGGGAGAGCTATTCCAACAGTGTGCAGGTGCGCGCCAACCTCTGGGACTTCTTCCTCAGCTTCGGCGTGCTCGACCAGGCTTCTCCCGAGGGCGTTTCGATCCAGAATTTCCAGGGCATCTACCTCAGCCCGCAGCAGGCCAAGGCGCTGTTCAACATCCTGCAGCAGAATCTCGCGCAGTACGAAGCCACGTTCGGAGAGCTTCGTCTGGAAGCTCAGCAGCCGGGCGTGGTCCAATAAGGGACCTTCCGATCAGACGCGCAAGGTGGGAGGGGGAAGCGGGATGCCTTCCTGGCGGAAACGCTCGAGCATCCGCATGCGGATGGCGGATGCCACTGTCCCTTGCTGAAGCTTGCTGCTGCTGGTGAAGAAGAGCTTCGCCTGAATGTGTGTCGGAGTGACGCCGGGCTCGAACAGGAACAACGGCGCGGGGTCTTTCAGCACCCCTTCGGTTGAAGAGGCGGTTTCCATCGCGATGTGAGCGATTGCGGCCGGATCGGCATCGAGCGCCGCGACGATCCCGACGTCGCCGATCACCTGCGTATCGGGCAGCGAAAAGTTGGTGAGGATGCTCGATGTCACCTTCGTATTCGGAATCACAACCAGGCTGTTGAGCGACTGCAGGCGGGTGGTGCGCCACCCTATATCGCTGACAATGCCCTCCTCGCCAGTGGAGATCTTGATGTAATCTCCCACCGAAATGGGCTGCTCCACCAGGATGTGGACGCCGGCGAAGAAGTTGGCCAAGGTGTCCTGAAGGGCTAGTGCGACGGCTAAGCCGCCCACGCCCAACGCGGTCAACAGCGGCGTGATGGAGACTCCCAGTTTGTGCATCAGAATCATCGCGCCGATGCTGAACACGAAGACGCGGATCAGGGTCTTCGACATGCCCGACAACACCAGCGAGAGATCGCGCCGCTCGCCGTAACTCGCCACCAGGCGCACACCGATCGAAGCGGCCACCATGCTGAAACTGACGATGACGAAAATCTCGATGCCATCGCCCGCCCGTTCCGTGTAAACTGCGTTGAGCGCGGCGAAGCGCAGGGCGACGTCCAATGCCGCCGCTAAGCACCAGAGCAGGGAGGGCGTGGCAAGGGTATCCGCGGCAACCGCGGCGAATGAGGCGGGCCCGGTTGAGACGCGGCCCAGCCAGTGCAGCATGAGCCGGCGGATGAGCCACGCCACGGCAAGCGTGACGGCGAAGGCGATCAGCGCGGGCGCGATAGCAAACAGCGCACGTTGATACGGTTCCCAACGCGCTTCAATCATGGACATACCCGGCACCTTTTGATTCTCTCATGATGACAGCGCGGTAGAATATGGTCCGATGGAACCAAAAACGAAGACACCTAAGCGCATCCTGGCGATTCACGCCCATCCGGACGATCTGGAGATCACTTCGGGCGGCACGCTGAACCGCCTGGCGGCGCTCGGGCACCATATCACCATGGTGACTCTAGCCCCGGGGGATTGCGGCACGGCCGAAATGGGGCCGGAGGAAATAGCGGCCGTGAGGCGCAAGGAGGCCGCCCGGTCCGCCGCCGTGATCGGCGCCGAGTACTTCTGCGCCGAGTTCCGCGATGTGGCCATCTTCAGCGACGATCCATCGCGGCGGCGCGTGGTCGAGGTTTTGCGCAAAACGCGCCCGGACCTGATTATCACGGCCCCGCCCGTTGACTACATGTGCGATCACGAGGCCACCAGCCAACTGGTTCGCGACGCCGTCTTCGCCGCTCCCATTCCGAACTACGACACGCGCGATCCGCACCCGGCTGCACCGCTCGCCGTCATGCCGCACTTGTACTTCACGGATCCGAACTCGAACCGGGACCGCGATTTCAACGTGGTGATGCCGGATTTCCTGGTCGACATCAAGGACGTCTTCGAGAAGAAGCGCGAAGCGCTCTCGCAGCACGAGAGCCAGCGCAACTGGCTGCGTAAGCATCATGGCGTGGACGAGTATTTGATGATGATGGAACGGGGCGCCAGGGAGCGCGGCGCGTTGGGCGGCCTGGAACTGGCCGAAGGATTCCGGCGTTATAAAGGACACCCCTATCCGGAAACGCCGCTGCTCGAAGAACTGCTGGGCGACGAGGTCATCGTAAGGTTGAAGCGCGCGTAGTCTATCCGCGCGCCGGGGGAGCCGGCTGGTTCCGCAGGCGCGCGAACATGTGGCGCAGATCCTGGATGCCGCGGACCATCACGATGGCCGCAATCACGGCGAAGGCCGTGCTGGCGACGGCAAAATTGATCATCCAGAACCAATACCAATATTTCATGCCGGGCCTATCCTCGGAGACCGAGTTCGCATTATAGCGCTCTGGGCGCGCCCGGCGCCGGAGCGCGGTCCAGAATCTCGCGGACGGCGGTCAACAGACGGTTCGGTGTGAAAGGCTTGGGAAGGTAGTCTACGCCCTCCTCGAGTATTCCGCGCTGGGCGATGATGTTGGCGGTGTAGCCCGATGTGTACAGCAAACGGGTCGCAGGGCTGAGTTCGGCGACGCGAGCGGCAAGGTCCCGGCCCGTCATCCCCGGCATAATCACGTCGGTGAACAGCAGATCGATGGGCGCGTTCCCTTCGGCGAAATGCTGTAGTGCGGCCGCTCCGTTTGCCGCTTCCAGAACCCGGTATCCGGCATCGCGCAGAACCGAGACTGTCAGTTTGCGAACGTCCGGCTGATCCTCGACTACCAGCACCGTTTCTGAACCGCGCACGAATTCCGGCGCCTTCACTTCGGGTGCGGGCTGGGCGCCGGCGGCCGTCCTGGCCAGGTAGATCTTGAAAGTTGTTCCGCGCCCCGGCTCGCTGTACAGCCAGATCCATCCGCCGCTCTGCCGCACGATGCCGTACACCGTAGCCAGGCCGAGCCCGGTGCCTTCGCCCGGGTTCTTGGTGGTAAAGAACGGCTCGAAGACGCGCTTCTGCGTTTCCGGGTCCATGCCGACACCAGTGTCGCTTACCGCGAGCAACACGTACGCGCCGGGTTTCACTTGCGGATGCCGCTCGACATAGGCCTTATCGAGTTCCACGTTGGCGGTTTCGATAATGACTTTGCCACCGTGCGGCATGGCGTCGCGAGCGTTCACCAGCAGGTTCATCAACACCTGGCCCATCTGCCCAGGATCAGCCGTGACGGTGTCCAGGGCCGGATCGAGCCGGGTAATCAACTCGATGTCCTCGCCAATCAACCGCTGGAGCATCCGCTGCGTCTCCGTGATGACGCCGTTCAGATTGATGACGCGCGGTTCCAGAACCTGCTTGCGGCTGAAAGCCAGGAGCTGCTTCGTGAGGCGGGCGGCTTGCTCGCCAGCCTGCCGGACATGGGAAATCTGCTCGTGCAGCGCGTCGCCGGCCGGCAACTTCCTGAGCATCATCTCGCAGTAGCCGTTGATCACCGTGAGGTAGTTATTGAAATCGTGCGCCACCCCTCCGGCGAGCCGTCCGATTCCCTCCATTCTTTGTGAATGCACCAGTTGCGCTTCGCTGCGGCGCAGCGCCTCCTCGGCGCGCCGGCGCTCGGTGATGTCCAGGACCAAGGCGAGGAAAACGCGGACGCCGTCGTGCTCGAACAGTTGCAGGTGGACCTCGACGGGATAGGTGCTGCCGTCGGCGCGGCGATACACCGCCTCGAAGATCTGTAGCTTTACCTCACCGGTCAACAGGGGCCGCAGCAACACCTCGTACTGTTCCCGGGTGAAGTCCGGCTTAATGTCCAGCGGCGTCATGCTCTGCATTTGCTCGAGCGTGTACCCAAGGTTGTCGAGGGCGGCTTGGTTCACGTAGCGGAAGCGCAGCGTATCACTATTGAACAGGTAAATCTCATTCAAGCTGGCAGCCAAAGTTTCGCCCAGGATCCGCTGCTCCCGCTGGATGCGCTTCTGCTCGGTGATGTCCAGCATGACGCTTACAGTGCTTACTACCGTGCCCTGCGCGTCGAGCACCGGTGCCGCGGAGACGCTCAGGTCGACGATAGTCCCGTCCTTGCGCGGACGCCGTATCTCTGCCGGGCCGGTGGATTTTCCGGCCAATAGCGCCTGCCGCCGTTGAGTCCAGTCCTCGGCTGTCACGAACTGTTCCGGCAGAGGACGACCAAGCAATTCCTCGGAACGATAGCCGAAGATCTTCTCCGCCGACCGGTTCCACAGGGTCACTTCGCCGGTAACAGTCAGCGCGATGATGGCGGCCGGAGAGGCGTCCACGAGGGCGTTCAGCGTGCTGACGGTCTTGCGCAGCTTCTCCACAATCGCATTGCGTTCGCTGATGTCGCGGAAGATGCCCTGGAAGAATTTCCGGCCCTCCACCTCGATGGTCCGCGTACTGACTTCGATCTGCAGGGGGCTGCCGTCTTTGCGCCGGTGGACAGTCTCGAAGATGGCGTCGCCCTGCCGGGCTGCGCAGTGCCAGTCGTCTTCGAAACTGTCCACTGCGGACGGGTGCCGCAAGTCGCGGGCCATCATTCCTATCAGCTCCTCGCGAGGATAGCCGTAAGCGGCGACAGCGCGGTCGTTGGCTTCGACGATGCGGCCGGATTCGTCCGACAGCAGGATGATGTCGTTCGCGAATCGCGTGAGGTAGTCAAAGTGGCCCAGCAGCGCACGACGCTCGATTTCGGCTTCGTACTTCTCCCTGTAGAAGCGGACCTGCTGCCTTCGCCAGAGCAGCAGCACAACGGCTCCGGCAGCGAAGATCATCAGGGCTACGATGAGCGCCATAGTGATGGACCGCTGACGGATCGGCTCGTACACCTCGTCCTGGTCGACCTTGGCCACCAGGATCCAGGGCGAGTCAGGCACTCGACGGATGGCAGCCAGGATCGGCACGCCACGATAGTCCACTGCCGAGATAGCGCCTTCTTTCCCCAGGACACCCTGGACAGCGGCTACCTCTGTACGGCTCAATGGGATCCGCAGAGCGAGCGCGGTGCCCTTGCGATGGCGCAATTCGTTTAGAAAGACGACATCATCTCCATCGCGGCGCACCAGGAGTGTCTCCGCTGAATCGCTGGGCGCCGGCCAGGACTGAATGATCCTGTCAAGATGCTCCGCGGGATCGATCCCCAACATCAAGAAGCCGAATTCGGGAGATTGCGGGCTCCTGGAGAGTGGCAGGTTCAGGCCCAGATGGATGCGAGTGCCACCGCCGGCATGGAAGTCCCGCAGAACAGGGGCCCCCGTCGAAATCACCTCCCGGGCGGCCTGTTCGAAGTGCCCCTCGGACCCCATGGGTTGGCCCACCTGCAACACGACCGTGCCTTTGCGGTCGGTCAGAAACACATTCGTGTAGCGAAGCTGCTCGCGGATCTCCTGCATCCAGGCCAGAACTTCCTCGCGTTCTCGTCTGCCGGCCTCTCCATTTATCAGGCGCTCCAGGGCCGGCATCATCATCCTGTTGGACATCAACGCGTGGGCGTCGCCAAAACGTTCTCTCCGCCAGTCGGTCAGTTGTTGGACCTTAAGATCCGCGATGGTGAGCAGTTGATTGTGGACCTCCCTATCGATGACCGTGCGCTCGTCCGCATTGTACCGGTATGCCCCGATGGTGATCGCGGCCGAGACCAACAGGAAGAGGGCTACCGGTATGTAAGGAGATCGATGAGGTGCGGGCTCCATGTCAGCATCCCAAGAACATCAACGTAGTTTCGCACAAAGATAGATACCACATTGCTGTACCGCAAAGACACTGTGTCAAGCGCCATGCACCACTCCGCGTCGCTTGACAGCCGTGCCGCCGCCGCAGTATCCAGGGTATTTACACTCGGAAGGTCAACTTGAATTTCACCGGTCTGGATTGGGGCATCGTCGTCCTGTATCTGGCCGCCACGTTGGCGGCTGGCTTGTACGGCAAGAGGTTTGTCTCGGGATTGAGCGAGTTCCTGGTCGCGGGCCGCGAACTTGGCACATTCATCGGCATCGCCACGCTGGCAGCCACCGAGATCGGCACCATCACGTTCATGTACTACGCCGAACTCGGTTACAAGACCGGGTACGCTTCCTTCATCAACGGGCTCATCGCCGGTGCGGCGATGATCTTTATCGGCCGGACGGGTTTCATCGTCAAGCGCTTGCGCGCGCTGGGTTTGATGACCGTGCCGGAGTTCTTCGAAGTCAAGTACAGCCGGAGGCTGCGCGTGCTCACCGGGATCCTCGTGGCCACCGGCGGCATCCTCAACATGGGCGTGTTCCTGAAGGTGGAAGGCACATTCCTGGCGCTGATGAGCGGAGTGTCGCTGGACTACCTGAAGGCCATCATGACGGGCATTCTGCTGCTCGAACTGGTTTACACGGTTCTGGGTGGCATGATCTCCATCGTCATCACGGACTTCATCCAATTCGTGGCGCTCAGCATCGGGACCATCCTGATCACGATTTACTCGGTTTGGGTGGTGGGGTTGGACAAGATGTACAACGTGGTCTCCAACACCATGGGCGAGGCCGGCTTCGATCCGTTCACCAACCCCGACTACGGCTGGAGCTACATCATCTTCCAAATCCTGCTGTGGATGGCCGTGGATACCTGCTGGCAGACCACCGCGATGCGCACCTTCTCGACGCGCGATCCGGAAACCAGCCGCAAGGTCTTTTCCTGGACCGGTTTCATCTACTTAGGCCGCGGCATGATGCCGATGATCTGGGGCATCGCCGCACTGGCCTTCCTCGGCACCAAGGAATCCTCGCTGAACGCCATGCCGATCATGCTCTCGAAGATCCTCCCGCCAGGAATCCTGGGGATGGTGGTGGCGGGTATGCTCGCGGCGACCATGTCGGTGAACAGTTCTTACCTGCTCGGCTGGTCGAGCATCATCGCGCAGGACATCGTGCTGCCGCTGCGCAAGAAGCCGCTTACGCCGCGGTCGCAGGTGCTGTTGAACCGCGTGGCGAATGTCTTTGTCAGCCTGTTCGTGTTGTTCTGGGGAGTCTGGTACACGCTGCCCGGCCCCACATATTTCTATCTCAACATCACGGGGACTATCTTCCTGGCCGGAGCCTTCTCCGCCGTGATCGCAGGCCTGTACTGGAAGCGCGCGAACACGACCGGCGGCTACTGCGCCATGATCGCCGGCGCGGCTGTTTCGGTGACGTTCTTCTTCTTCAAGGTCCCGGCCAACTGGGCCGGATTCGGCGCCTTCACGGCTGCGGCGCTGGGGATGATTATCGGGTCGTTGTTGGGAAAACCAAATGACCGTCCCGCTCTGTCTGCCTGACATCCGCGCGGCCGCGGCGCGTATTCGCGGAATTGCGCACCGCACGCCGGTGATGACGTCGCGCCTGGTGGACGCCGCCTGCGGCGCGCACGTGTTCTTTAAGTGTGAAAACCTGCAGCGCGGCGGGGCCTTCAAGATCCGCGGCGCCGCGAACTTCATCCTGTCGATCCCGCCGGAGGATCTGTCCAAAGGCGTGGTGGCGTTTTCGAGTGGCAATCACGCGCAGGCGGTGGCCATCGCCGCCGCGCACGTGGGAACGCACGCCACGCTGGTGATGCCCACCGACGCGCCGCGTTCAAAGATCGAAGCCACGCGTGCCCGGGGCGCGGAGATCGTGCTTTACGACCGGCTGCGCGAGGACCGTGAAGCACTGGGAGCGAAGATAGCCCGCCAGACCGGCGCGACGCTGGTGCCTCCCTACGACCATCCGTGGACTATCGTGGGGCAAGGAACCACCGCCCTCGAATTGCTGGAAGATGTGCCAGACCTGGATGCGCTCATTGCCCCGATTGGCGGTGGCGGCTTGCTGGCGGGTTGTGCCATCGCCGCTCGCGCCTTGAGCCCGCGCATCCGTCTGTTCGGTGTCGAACCCGAACTGGCCAACGATACGTACCTGTCGCTCCAGGCCGGCCGGCGCATCGAAATCCCGCCTCCGGCGACTATCGCCGACGGCCTGCGCAGCCCGCATCCGGGAGAAATCACTTTCCCCATCCTGAAGTCGCACCTTGAGGCTGTTGTTCTGGTGAGTGAAGATGAGATCAAGGAAGCGGTGCGTTTCCTGCTCAGCCGAATGAAGATCCTGGCCGAGCCCAGTGGGGCGGTGCCGGCCGCCGCGGTCCTGTCCGGCAAATTGCCGCACGATATCCGGAACGTGGGTGTGATCCTGTCGGGCGGGAATGTGGACCTGGACATGCTCGCGTTTATTGCGAAATAGGGTCCTCATCCCGGTTGACACGTCTCGACTCCTCGTACATACTGCAACAAGAGCTTTGGGCAAGCTCTGGGGGTGATCATGTTTCGACCAATTCTTGTGTGTATCCTTGCCGCGCTGCCACTGTTGGCGCAGTATCGCGGCACCATCAACGGCGAACTTACCGACGCTACCGGTTCAGTTATTCCCGGTGCCAAGGTGAAAGTGAGGGGCGTCGCAATCGGCCTGGAGCGTGATACGACTTCCAACGCGGCCGGTTTCTTCACGGTGCCGAACCTGCCGGCAGCCGTCTATGAAGTCGCCGTGGAGGCTACCGGCTTCAAGTCCCTGACGCGCACGGACGTCCGTCTGGACGTCGATCTGGTGTTGACGCTCAGACTCCAGTTGGAGGTCGGCCAAGTTACTGAACGGGTTGAGGTGACAGGGGAAGCGCCGCCGGTGGAAGTCTCCAACGGGGAGGTTTCACGCCTGCTTAGTTCGACACAGATGCAGAACTACGCACTGCCGGGACGCAATCCCTACTACATGTTGGGTATCCTGCCGGGGGTGGTTTCCCGTTACGGTAACTTCGCCACCGATATGCGTGGCGGCAGTTATTCGATGGGCGGTTTGCAGATCAACGGCCAGCGAAAAGATACGAACTTCATGACATTGGACGGAGTCAGCAACACGCGCAACCGCGACGGCGTGCAGGTCAACAACATCCTCGGTGTCGACTTCATCGAGGAAGTGAAGATCCAGACAAGCCACTACGCGCCGGAATACGGCCGTACCACCGGCGCGCATCTGATGTTCATCACGCGCCGCGGCACCAGCGACTTCCACGGCGCTCTCTATGAGTTCTTCGTCACCGACCAGTTCGCAGCTACGCCGTTCCTGCAAACCACCAAACCGCGCACACGCTACCACAACTATGGCGGGACGTTGGGCGGCCCCGTCTATATTCCTGGGAAGTGGAACACCGACAAGAGCCGGTTGTTCTTCTTTGTGGGCGTGGAGGCTCGCTACTCGGCCGGTTTCAATGCGAAGGCCGCCGTCCTGCCCACGCCACTCGAACGAAGCGGCGATTTCAGCGCCAGCGCGGTGAAGCCGCTCGATCCGGATACCAAGGCGCCTTTCCCCAGTAACCTGATCCCGGCCAGCCGCATCGGCAGCTTTGGCAAGGCGTTGCAGAAGATTTATCCCGATCCTAACTGGCCCGGCCCCGGCGGCAATTATTACGCCGTCCGCAACCAGCCCACTGAGAACCGCGACCCGATGGTTCGCGTCGATTACAACATCAAGCCCAACTGGCAGTTGTCGGCCAGGGTGCTCAAGGGCCAGCAAGACTTCACCTCACCGTTCGACAATACGGGCAACAACATCCCGCTGTTCGAGGTCTATCGTGATCGCCGCGGGAACAATTACAGCCTGGCGCTCAATACAACTTTCAGCCCGACGACGGTCAATGAATTCACATTCGGTTACTCCGACTTCCGCGAGGACTTCCGCATCATCGGGGATGGGGTGAAGCGTTCGACCTACGGCTTCGCTTTCCCCGAGATTTACCCCGGCAACCGCGAAGACCGCATCCCCAACGTGAGTATCTCCGGCTACCAGGGAATCAGCGGATCGGGTCAGCCCAGTTACGTCCGGACGCCCACATTTACCTTCCGTGACAACTTCACGCGGATCATGGGCAGCCATAGCCTCAAGGCTGGCTTCTACTGGGAAGCCATGAACATGAACGAACTCAACACCGCCAACGACAACGGTTCGTTCAGTTTCGGCAACAGTTCGAGCAATCCTCGCAACTCCGGCAATTCCTGGGCCAACGCTCTGCTCGGCAACTTCGATGCCTACAGCGAAAGCGGCCCCCCCGCGCAGACCGTTTACAAGGCATATGCCCGCGAATTCTATATCCAGGACAGTTGGCGCTTGAGCCGGCGATTCACCATCGAGTACGGCATGCGGTATTCGCTCATTTCGCCGTGGTGGGCCAAGTGGAACAACATGGTAGTCTTCATGCAACGGTTCTGGGATCCGGCCAAGGCCCCGCAACTGGCGGCGAACGGATCGATCATCGCGGGCACCGGCGACATCTACAACGGTCTGGTCCTGCCTGGCGATGGCTGGCCGGACTCGGCCAAGGGGCGTGTGGCCGTGGCGGGCGACTCCGACATCGCCAGGCTTTTCCACGGCATTCCGAAATACTTCAATCCGCTCCGCAAAACCAACTTCCAACCCCGGCTGAGCTTCGCCTGGGATGTCTTCGGCGACGGCAAGATGGCGGTCCGCGGCGGAGGCGGCGTCTTCCACGGCGTAACCGGCATCGCCTATTCAGGCTGGTATCTCGGCGGCAGCCGGGCGCCGCTGGTGCTCAGTTCCACAATCACGAATGGCACGGCGGACAATCCCAGCGGCGGGATTCCCAACACAACCAGGTTCCCCATCGACGCCGGTTCACTTCCGGTCGATTACAAGATTCCGACTGTTTACATCTATAGCCTTGGCATTCAGCGTCAGTTGCCGTTCAAGACCGCGCTCGATGTTAGCTATGTCGGCAATACCGGCCGGCAGCTTTCGATGAGCCGTCCGCTGAACTTCCTGACCCCTACCGAGGCCGCCGCGCACGTGGGCGTGGACACGCGTCCCTTCCTGCCGTACCGCGGCCTGGGTGGACTAAACATCGTCGAACCGTCGGCAACGTCAAGCTATAACTCACTACAGGTTGGCGTCACCCGGCGCAGCGGCGATCTCACATACAGCCTGGCTTACACGTTCGGCAAGATCATCGGTTACGGCAACGAGGGTGTGGCCGGAGGCATGCAGAATCCGCTGGACCGCCGTTCGGAGAGATCGGAGCTCGAGGAAAGCCGCCGTCAGAACATCGTGCTGCTGCATACATATGAACTGCCATGGTTCAAGGCCCAGCGCGGTCCCATCGGTCGTGTGCTCGGCGGATGGAGCGTCTCCGGAATCTGGACGTGGAATACGGGAAGGCTTTACGCGCCCGGCCTCACCAGCGCTCAGCGCCAGGTCGCATCGAGGCCCGACGTAGTGGGCGAGTGGAGCCTGGACAGTTCCGAACGGACTCCGTTCCGCTGGTTCAGGAAGGAAGCCTTCGCACGGCCCAAGGACTGGACGTACGGCAACGCGGGCAAGTGGGTGTTGCGCGGTCCAGGCGCCTTCGACCTGAGCGCTTTCGCCCTGAAAGACGTCAAGATGTACGAACGGTTGAAGTTACAACTGCGCGTGGAGGCGTTCAACGCGCCCAATCACCCATACTGGACGGACCTCAATACCACGCTCGGCAGCAGTGCCTTCGGCCAGGTGGGCGGTATCAGCTCGATGCGGTACATCCAACTCGGGGTCAAGCTGCTCTGGTAGACAAAAGCCGGCGGAGCGCCATTGCGCGCCTCGCCGGCCCCGTCCTATAATCGGATTTGATGCATTTGGCCATCGCCAGCTCGTTTAGCTTTTATTACTGGCGATTTACGTCTGCTCGTTAAGAGTGGCGTTGGTCCAAAGGGCATCAGGAAAAATCAGGCCGACCGACCCACTCGGAAGAGTGGGTTTTTGTTTATGGACGGCCGGAAATGGGGAAGCACCACCATGATCGTTTCCATGCGTCTGCACGCCACACAGGCCGAAATTGATGAAGTCTGCGACCGGATTCGGGAATTCGGCTACAAGGTCCATTCCATCGAGGGCGAGGAACGCGTCGTGATCGGCGCGGTGGGTGTCGGGGATGTTACCCCGTGCCTGGAGTCACTCGAAGCTATGTCACAGGTTGAGAAGGCCGTTCGCATCTCGGCTCCTTACAAGTTCGTGAGCCGCGAGTTCCGGCCGCACAAGTCGCAGATTCGCGCCAACGGCTCGGTCATCGGGGGCGATGAGTTCATGATGATCGCGGGCCCGTGCTCGGTGGAGAGCGAAAAGCAGATCATGGAGACGGCCGAAGCGGTGGCTGCCGCCGGCGCCAAGATGTTACGCGGCGGCGCGTTCAAGCCGCGAACCTCGCCCTACGACTTCCAGGGGCTGGAAGTGGAGGGCCTCAAACTGCTTCGCAAGGCCAAGGAGGCCACCGGCCTGCCTGTCGTCACGGAACTTATGTCGGACAGCGACATCGACGTGGTCGCCGAGTATTCCGACATCATTCAGATCGGGGCGCGCAACATGCAGAACTTCGCGCTTCTCAAGGCGGTCGGTCACGCCGGCAGGCCCATCGTGCTGAAGCGCGGCATGAGCTCGACCATCAGGGAACTGTTGATGTCGGCCGAGTACATCGTCGCGAACGGCAACCCTAACGTGGTGCTGTGCGAGCGCGGAATCCGGACCTTCGAGACCGAAACCAGGAACACCTGCGACATCGCGGCGGTGCCCGTGCTGAACGAACTGACCCACCTGCCGGTTCTGGTGGACCCGAGCCACGCCACAGGCAAACGCAGCCTCGTGCCTGCGCTTGCGCGAGCGGCGGTGGCCATCGGCGCCGACGGCCTGATCGTCGAAGTCCATCCGCATCCGGAGAAGGCTTTCAGCGACGGCGCGCAATCGCTGACCATCCCGCAATTCCGCGATATGATGCGGGACCTGAAGCCTTACCTGGAGATCTGGAAGCAGGTGCGGGCTGCCGAGACCGCACCGGCGTTGTAACCTGAACATATTGTGAAAAAGCGTTTCTCTCCCTGGTGGCTGGTTGCACTGCTGGTCGCTGTCTGCGTCGGCGTCGTGGCCGTCGCCACCTATTTGCGGTCGCGTGCGGTGGAAAGCAGCGCGCAGCGGCTGCTTCAATCCGCGCGCCCCGACGCCGTGGTTCTCTACATCGATCTTGCCGCTTTGCGCCGCGTGGGAGTACTGGACGCGGTCGCCGGCAACCGCGTGACCGAGGAGCCCGAGTACAAGCTGTTCGTCCAGCAGAGCGGCTTCGACTACCGGCAGGATCTGGACAACGTGGCGGTGGCATTCCAGGGAGACGGGATGCTGGCGTTGGCACGCGGCCGTTTTCAGTGGCGCACCCTACGCGATTACGTGGCCGCGCAGCAGGGAGTGTGCCGGAACTCGTTTTGCCGCATGGCTGGCAGCCAGCCCAATCGCCAGATTTCATTCTTTCCGATGCGCTCGGATATGATGGCGCTCGGTGTCGGCACGGATGAGTGGGCGGCTGGAACTCTCCAGACGAAGCGTCGCGGACCGCTGCCGTTCGTGGTGCCGGACCGTCCGGCGTGGATGCACATCCCGTCCGCCGCTCTGCGCAAGGATCGCGATCTGCCGGCCGGCGCGCGCCTGTTCGTCAGAGCCATGCAGGACTCCGAGGACGTGATGCTCTCGCTCGGCCGCGACAAACTCTCGCTGAGCGCCTTCCTCGACGCAACTTGTAAGACCCCCGAGGCTGCTTCGGTGCTGGTCACCGAACTACAGGGAATCACGGCCTTGCTGCGAGACCTGTTGACCAAGGAAGGCAAGACGGCGAATCCCCGCGACCTCAGCGGAGTCTTGGTGGGCGGCGTTTTCCAGGCGGAGGGGCGCGTCGTGCATGGCCGCTGGACCGTGCCCACCGAGTTCCTGGAAGCCCTGGCCGGAGGTTCGCTCTAGACCATGTCCCTGTCGATTCCGGGCGCGGTCGTCTGTGCCGGTAACATGGTCTACGACGTGCTCGTCCGCCCCGTCGATCACGTCGAATGGGACACCACCACGTGGGTGGAATCCGTCGAACCGAACTTGGGCGGCAATGGCGCGAGTACGGCCACGGCCCTGGGCGCTTTGGGCGTGCCGGTGCGTCTAATGGCGTGGGCCGGCCGCGACGCGTTCGGCGACTTCCTGCTGGCAAGACTGGCTGCCGCCGGCGTCGACACGGCTCACGTGGTGCGCTGCGAAGCGGCCACCGCAACGACCATCGCATTGGTAAACGACGAAGGACGCCGCGCTTTCCTGCACCGGCCCGGCGCGAGCGCGGTCGCGTTCCCGGCGCCTGTGACGCTCACGAAAGATGCCATCGGCCCGGCGACGCACCTGCATGTCGCCAATCCTTACGGGGTTCCCAACCTTCGCCGGCACACGGCTGCGCTGCTCGATGCCGCGCGTGCGGCGGGCATGACCACTTCGCTCGACACGGGCTGGGATTCGCGCGGCGAGTGGATGAGCGTGCTCGCGCCGTGCCTGGACAAGCTCTACGTGCTGTTCGCGAACGAGGCGGAAGCGCTGCATCTGAGCGGCGCCACGGACTACACCTCCGCGGGGCACCGTCTGCGCGAAGCGGGTCCGAGCGCCGTCGTGCTGAAGCTGGGCGGGGCGGGTTGCGCCGTATTCTCCGCTGAGGAAGAGTTCGTCGAGCCCGCCTTCGACGTGACGGTGATCGACACCACGGGCGCCGGCGATTGCTTCGTCGCGGGATTCCTGGCCGCCCTCCACCACGGGGAAGGATGGCACGGAGCCGCCCGCTTCGCCAACGCCGTGGGCGCACTCAACGTGCAGTGCCTGGGTGCCACTTCAGGCTTGCGCGGCTACCGGGATACCCTGGATTGGGCGAAAACTGCCCCGCGCCGCTAATTCAAGAACAGCGAGCGGTACAGCGTGTCGCGCTGCTTGGGGATGAAGCCCGCGTCCCGGATCAGGCGGCGCAGATCTTCTTCCTCTGCCGAGTGGTGTGCGCCGGCGGCTGAGACCACGTTCTCCTCGATCATGGTGCTGCCCACGTCGTTGGCGCCGAAGCGCAGGCCGACCTGGCAGGTCTTCAGTCCCTGCGTCACCCAGGAACACTGGATGTTCTCGACGTTATCCAGGTAGAGCCGCGAAATCGCCAGCGTCTTCAGGTACTCGACGGCCGTGGCCTCTTCGTGTACCGAGCGGCCAAGCGAGGTGTTTCCCGCCTGGAACGTCCACGGGATGAACGCGGTGAATCCGCCGGTTTCTTCCTGCAGGCGCCGGATATGGTCCAGGTGGTTCAGGCGGTGCTCGATGGTCTCGCCGGCCCCGAACATCATGGTGGCTGTGGTGCGCATGCCGAGCGAATGCGCCACGCGATGAACCTCCAGCCATTCCTTCGTATTGCACTTCAGGCGGCTGATGCGCTGGCGCACTTCGTCGTCCAGGATTTCCGCGCCGCCGCCGGGGATCGAATCCAGTCCGGTGTCGCGCAACCGCACGATGGTGTCGCGAAGGGAAAGACCGCTCACTTCGGCGATGTTCAGTATCTCCGGTGAAGAGAAGCAGTGCAGGTGGATGCGGAAGCGCTCCTTGATCGACCGCAGCATGTCCTCATACCATTCGATCTTCAGTTCCGGGTGCAATCCGCCCTGCATGAGCACGCCGGTGCCGCCGAGTTCGATAGTCTCCCGAATCTTTTCCCAGATGGTCTCCTTGGGGAGCACGTAGCCTTCGGCATGGCCCAGCGGACGGTAGAAGGCGCAGAAGGTACAGTATTCGGTGCAGAAGTTCGTGTAGTTGATGTTGCGGTCGATGATGTAAGTCGCGACCCCTTCGGGATGATGGCGTCGGCGCACAGCATCGGCCGCCATGCCGATTCCGATCAAGTCGTCGCTTCGAAACAGGTCAAGCGCTTCCTGGCGTGTCATTCGAGTGTCCCGGCAAGTTCCAGGAACCGGCGCAGCCCCGCATATTCCCGCTCGGTCAACTCATTGATGATGTTGTGGGCGAAGTACTCGCGCACGAATTCCTGACTGAACCCCCTAGGTTCACTTTCGCACACTACGATGTCTTCGATGTGCTCGACGCCGAAGCGGGCCGAATCGCGGAAAGCCTGCTCGATCTCGGGTGTGACGGTTCCCGGCCGTCCGGCCCACACGGCGAAGACCATCGGCAGACCGGTCATTTCGAGCCATTCTTCGCTCAGGTCGAGCGCCGTGTGCGGGGCTTGGCGTGGATCGATGTGCAGCGCCGGATCGCCGATCACCAGCGCGGCGTCGGCCTCGGCGAGCATGGCCGGAAGATCCGGCGGCATGCTGACGCAACGCGGCGTGACGCCGTAGCGGTCGCGCAGGATGATGCGGACCAGCTTAACGCTGGTGCGGGAACTCGTGTCCAGCGACAGCGTCCGGATCTCCTTGACGGGGACCTTTGAAATCAGTAGGATGCTACGCACTGGGCCGTACGCGGCGATGCCTGCGCCGGGAAGTACGTCGAGCCCCAGTTCCGCCAGCGCCGCTACCGGGACAATACCGATGTCGGCCTCGTTTGCCCCCAGTCGCCGCGCGCAATCGGCCGGGATATCGAACGTGAGGTCGAAGAGGCCCTTCTGGGCTCCGTGCAGCATGCCCCAGACTAACGGTACTGTATTCAGGTAACTGACAGCGCTCACGCGGCGTCGAAGGGAGGAGAATTCGAGGTGTTTCAAGCCACAAGTTTATCATTGGCTCGGGTAAATACGCGATTGCGCGCCTCCGGAGGCCGTGATAAGGTTCTAGGAGGGCGCATCCCGCGGGCGCTAATCATAATTCCATGAAAAGACTGCAACTTGCCGCTATCGTTCTGGTTTCGGCTCTCGCCACAGGACGGCTCTGTGCAGAGACGACGTTTAACCCGAATCCTTCGCGCATTGTAGGTCACCCACAGCTTACCCTGGTGACTGGTGCCTCGAACCTGGTGGAAGGCCGTGAATTCAACTCTCCGCAGGGCATTGCGGCGGATACGAGTGTGACGCCTCCCATCCTCTATGTCGCCGATACCGGCAACAACCGGATCCTGGCTTGGCGTAACGCGGCCACTTTCGCCAACGGTGCGTTCGCGGATCTCGTCATCGGGCAGGCAAGCAAGTATGCTACCAGCGCGCTGGGGCCGAGTACCAGTGTAAGTACGGGCATGACTTCCCCGACCGGGATCGCGGTGGACGCCAAAGGGAACCTTTACGTGGCGGATTCCGGCAACAACCGCATCCTGCGTTTCCCCAAGCCGTTCGAGCAGCCGGCCGATTCCATTTTGCCCGACATGGTGATTGGCCAGAACACATTCAGCGCCAACTCTACCAACCAGGGCCTGACGCTGCC
Source organism: Terriglobales bacterium (assembly GCA_021372245.1). Lineage (GTDB taxonomy): Bacteria > Acidobacteriota > Terriglobia > Bryobacterales > Bryobacteraceae > JAJFUV01. The sequence goes on along the minus strand of JAJFUV010000174.1, from coordinate 25,910 downwards.
GTCGGCCAAGACTCTTGCGCTCAACCAAGGCAGCAGCTATGTGTACCGTAGCGGCCTGGCGTTCGATAGCCAAGGCAATCTGTATGCCTCCGATCCCGGCAACCACCGCGTACTCCGCTACCCCACCGCCTTGCTGGATTACGGGTCGAATGGGCCGGCGGCGGACATGGTTTTGGGACAGGTCTCGTTTGATGCCAAGAACAGCCAGGTCACGGGCGGCGACCGGAGGATCAAAGGTGGCCTCGCGAATCCGTCGGGCCTGGCGCTGGACCAGGCGGGGCGCCTGTTCGTGTGCGACGCGTTGAACCGCGTCCTCGTGTATACCCCGCCGTACTCCACCGGAAAATCCGCCTCCCGTGTCATGGGCGTTGTCCCCGACTCGTATGTGCCCAGCAACACCAGCCTTGGCGCGGTGGCGAACAATTCCTACTACCCGCCCGAAGGTGTGTTCACCATCGGGTATCTGCCCTTCGTCATCGACACGTACAATAGCCGCATCCTGCGGTTCTCGAATTTCGATTCCTGGCCGGCGGAGACGCCAACGGTGATGTCGCCCGCTGCCAGCGGTGTAATCGGTCAAGTGGACTTCAACTCTACTACCCCTAACCGCGGCCTTACCGAGCCGAACGCTTTCACTCTGGCCGGACCAATCGCGGCCGCATACGCCGGAGGCATGCTGTTCGTCGCCGATTCGGACAACCATCGTGTGCTCGTCTTTAGCGATCCGAGCAATTCGAGCGATCTGCCCAGTTTCGCAGCCCAGCGCGTACTGGGGCAGGACGGCTTTCAGTTCGATACAGTGAATCTCATCGAAGGCCGCGAGTTCCGCTTCAACTCCGGTGGCGGGATTGCGGTGGACGCCAAGTCCGACCCGCCGCGGCTCTACGTCGCCGACACGGGGAACAACCGCATCCTGGGGTTCAAGGATGCCCGTAAAGTGCGGCCCGGCCAGAAAGCCGACCTTGTGATCGGCCAGGGCAACGACGACTACCGCTTCCAAAGGTCGTTGATCAACTATCCTACGGACGATTCCACCAAGCCGAACCAGTTCGGGCTGAACAGCCCCATGGGCTTAGCCGTGGATTCCGGCGGAAATCTGTGGGTGGCCGATTACGGCAATGGCCGGGTGTTGCGCTTCCCGACTCCCTTCCAGAAGCAGGAGCAGGCCGCCAATATGGTGCTTGGCCAGACAAGTTTTACAAGTCAATTGGGGAACGTGGCCAATATGCGCACTTTGTACCGGCCCTTTGGCGTGGCGTTCTCCAATGATGGGAGCCTGGCGGTTTCCGATATGGCGCACAACCGCGTGCTCCTGTTCCAAAACGACCCCACCAATGGATTCCAGAACGGGCAGTCCGCCGCGAAAGTCTACGGCCAGATCGACGCGGCTAGTACTGGTTCCGGGCCGGCGGACAATAAGTTCAATTCGCCGCGCGGCATCGCGTTCGACACGGGCGACCGCCTGTACGTGTGCGATAGGGGCAATTACCGGGTCTCGATCTTCGGCGCTGTCTGGCAACAGCCTACGTTCGGTGGTTCGGCTGCCGAATCCATCAAGGGCTTGAGCCAGCCGCAAGGCGTTTTTGTGAGCCGAACGACAGGGGCGATCTGGATCGCGGATCCAGGCAATACGACGCAACTACGCCGCTGGCCCAGCTATGACAACCTGTACACGGGGGGCTACGCGAGCAATGGCTACGTGTACGCCGCCACTTCCACGGCAGTTACCATGGATGGATTCGACAACCTGCTGGCGGCGGAGGCCACCAACCGCGTGGACTTCTTTTTTCCAGCCCTCACTGTCACGAATGCAGCCAATTACAGTACGCGGGCAACGGCGGGCATGATTGGGTCGATCTGGCCGGCGGGCAACACTTATGGGTCCGTGATCAAGAGCTTCAACGAGCTGGCCAACCCACTGCCGTTGCCCACCACGCTCGCCGACATCCAGGTGTTGGTAAATGACAGTCCCGCACCCCTGTTTTTCGTCTCTCCCGGCCAGATCAATTTTCAAATGCCTTCTAACATTGCCGATTCGGGCACTGTCGAAGTGCAGGTGGTAAATCCTTCCAAAGACCAGATCCTGGGTGCGCAGACGATTACTGTCCGGAATTCCTCTCCCGCCCTGTTCACGAATGACGGATCGGGTGGCGGACAAGTGGCCGCGTTGAACCAGGACAATTCCCGCAATTCTCCGACGAACCGGGCCAAGAAAGACCAGGTGATACAGTTGTTTGGTACTGGTCCGGGTAAGGTCCCCAACTCTCCGCCGGACGGGACACTTTCCAGTGGATTGGTCCCAACGGAGGGGACCTTGCAGGTGTCCCTGGACGGAATACCTGTCGCGGCGAACGCCATTGAGTACTCGGGCCTGGCGCCCGGCTTGGTCGGTGTCTGGCAGATCAACGTGCGGATTCCCAAGCTCTTTGTGCCGGTATCTCCCAATGCAGTGATCGTGTTGCTCCAGTACCGGAACACGTTCAGCCTCGAGCAGGGGATGAAGGTTACCACCATCGCCGTGGAGCCTTAGCCGGCATCCGCATAGTACCATTGGGAGCATGCAACGGCGTAGCTTCCTTACACTGCCGGCGGCGGCTGTAGCCGCCCCCACTTCGAAGCGGGAGGCACGGGCCGTCTGGATTCATCCGGAGAATATGTTCAAGGCCCCCGAAGCCGAGGGCCGCAAGCTCGTGCGGGAGGCTGTGGCGCGCTTCGCCTCCGCCAACTTCAACCTGATTCTGCCCTGGGTTCCGAGCGATTTCCTGGTCGCCCTGGAGAACGATCTGTACCGCGAGGCGCATCCCACGGCCCGCTGGGACGTGCTCAGTGTTCTGATCGATGAGGCGGCCGCGCGCGGCATCCCGGTCGAGATCTGGTATTCCTTCACCGCCTACCGGAATCGGGGGAGTTCGGACTTCGATCCTCGGGTGGGCGGAGATCCGCAGTGGGCCGCCGTTCGCCTGGACGAATACCGTCCGGACCCGAAGACCGGGGTCAAGGTGCCCCGGCGATGGAACGATTGCTGCCCGCAGTATTACCCTGCCCGGCGCTGGCAGCGCGAACTGTTGCTGCGGATCTGCGCCCGCTACCCGAAGCTCGCAGGTGTACACATCGAGGAACCGGGGTACGATTACCCGGACAACTGCCTCTGCGACCTGTGCCGGGAGGTATTCGAGAAGCTCCACGGCGTGCCGCTGGTGGGGCGGTTAGCCTCGCAGGAAGCCGAGAATTTCCGCTGCCTGGGGACAAGCGCTTTCATGACCGAACTGCGCGCGGCGCTCAAAGAGCGCTTCCCGAAGCTCACCTTCTCCGCGAACGGCGGCTTCAATTACCGCCGCGAGCGCGCCCAGGGTCGCGACTGGGGCCGCTGGGCTCGAGCCGGCTGGCTGGACTATTACGCCGCGCAGGTCTATGTCAGCGACACAGCCAGATTCCGCGAGCGCCTGGGCATGACCATCCGGGACATCGGTTCGGATTGCCCGGTTTACGCGGGTCTGGGTTTTGTCTGGAGCGGCGGTAAGAACACGACAGCCGAAATTCTGCGCCAGATAGACGCCGCGCGAGAAGCGGGCGCCGCGGGCTTCGCGCTGTTCCACGGGGGCGCGTTCACGCCCGAACTGTTCGACGCATTACGTAGCGGGCCGTTCCGCACCCCGGCCTAAGCTGCAGCGCTGCGCGCCATGTGCACGATGGACGGGCCCACGATCCTTTCATAATCCCGGAACTTCATCAGGATTACATCCCGATGCGTACCGGCATTGAAGGCGATGTACTCCTCGGCGGCCAGTTGCGCATCGACGTACACGCTCATCCCACAGAGGTTGCCGAACGGCGGCATGGCGCCCAGGTCGCATTCGCAGAACAGGCCGGCGAGTTCGCCCTCGGTGGCTAACCGGATGCGGTTCATTCCAAGCAGGGCGCGGAGTTCCTGAAGGTCGATTTTCCGGTCGGCCGGCACGACCGCCATGGCATACCCGCTGTCGCCATGGAATACGATGGTCTTGGCGAATTCGTGCGGCGGCAGATGCTCGAGCGACGCCACCTCTCGCGCTGTAAATGCAGTGGGGTGCCTATGATGCGTGTAGGCTACCTGGCTCTGGGCCAGGAAGTCGAGAAGCCGTTCCAGCAGGGCCATCACAGTCCTCCTTCAACGGCCAATTTGGCCGCGACGAGGGTCCACGGAAAACGTCCACCTACAGTGTAGACCCAGACGGCGCGGGCAGAAAGTGGAAAATGATCAGGCCCCGTAGACCCGTTCGTAGTATTGACGGTATTCGCCGCTGCGGGCGCGACGGACCCAAGCGTCGTTATCGCTGTACCAGGCTACGGTAGCGCGCAAGCCCTCGTCCAGGCTGATGGTAGGGTGCCAACCTAACTCTCGCTGGATCTTCGAACAGTCCACCGCGTAACGGCGGTCGTGCCCCAGGCGATCCTTCACATGGGTCAGGAGGCTGTCGCTCTTGCCCAGGACGGCCAGCAGGCGCCGCAACAGTTCCAGGTTCGGAACCGGGTGAAGACCTCCTATATGATAGGTTTCCCCCGGTTTGCCGCTCTCGATCACTTTGCGCAGCGCCGCGCAGTTGTCGGCCACGTGAATCCAGTCGCGCACCTGCATTCCATCCCCGTAAACCGGAATCGGACGATTCTCCAGCGCGTTAGCCAGGGCCAGCGGGATCAGTTTTTCGGGAAACTGGTACGGCCCGTAGTTGTTGCTGGTGCGGGTGATAACGGCGTCCATGCCGAAGGTGTGCGCGGCCGCGCGCACCAGATGCTCCGCCGCTGCCTTGCTGGCCGCATAAGGACTGCTGGGAGCTAGCGGGGAATCCTCGGCGAACCACAGCTCCGGTTCGATGCTGCCGCCGACCTCGTCGGTCGATATGTGCAGGAAACGCTTTACGCCTTTGGCGCGCGCGACATCCAGCATCACCTGGGTGCCCAGGACGTTGGTGGTCACGAACTCGGCCGCGCTCAGAATGCTGCGGTCCACGTGCGATTCGGCGGCGAAGTGCACCACGGCGTCACAGCCGTCCGGCATGGCTGCGGCCACCGCCTCGGCATCGCAGATATCGCCGCGCACGAAACGGTAGGAGGCGCTCGCCGCCACCTCCGCGAGGTTGTCGAGGTTGCCGGCGTAAGTGAGCTTGTCGAAGTTGATCAGCGGCTGGTCCGGGTGCAGCCGGACCCAATCCCGCACGAACTGCGAGCCGATGAAACCCGCGCCCCCAGTCACAAAAATGGCCATTCCGCACTCTCCTGCCGCTGCTAAGATTTCGGCCACGGCTTGGAAGCCGCCACCGAGATGCCGCGTCCGCGTTCTTTCGACACGGCGCAATAGAAATGGTACAGCACTCCGTCGCGCCACACGATGGACGGTTTGTGCGCGTATCGGGAGTCGACCGATCCGGGCTGGCCCACATCCACCAGGATGCCGTCGCACTTCGTGACCGACTTCAAATCCTTCGACATGGCCAGCAGGTCCCGGGCCACTCCGCGCTTGTCCAGGCTGTAATAGAAGAGCGTCCACACATCCCCGTAGCGCAGCACGCAGGGGTCGCTGGCGAAGATCTCGTCCAGGCTGCCGGCCGGCCCGTTCGCCAGGATCGGATTGCCCGGATACCGCGTCCAGGTCTTCAGGTCGCAGGATGTAGCCACGCCGATCTGTTCGTGCCAGGGCGTCGCCTTGTTCTTGGCGTTGTAGAACATGTAGTACGTGCCATCGTTCTCTAGGAGACAGGACTTGTACAAGCCGCCGCGTTCCCAGTCCGCGGCGTCCTCACTGGTGAGGCACGGCGGATCGAGCTTCCACTCGCGCTTGTCCTCGCTCCAGGCCAGGCCGATCACCGCCGGGCCCTCCTCGTAACCGGCGTTCGGATAGGCGTGATAGGTGCCCAGGTAGCGCCCGTTCACCTTCCTTAAGTGTCCCCGGTCGAACAGGTCGTTTTCCCGCATGATCCAGGTCAGCGCCACGTTATGGCGCGTCACGGGACTGGAGGGATCGCGCCGAAGGATCAACCCTTCTTTGCGCCACCGCATGAGGTCGGTGGATGATGCCAGTCCCGTTTGGTAACCCGTGCCGTCGAAGCCGATATACGTCATCCAGTACAGGCCGCCGTGGTAGTAGACGAACGGGCAATCGACGCCCTTCGAGTCGAACTCGCCTTCGCGGTTGCCCGGTGCAACCACGAGCCGGTCCAGTTTATAAGGGGTCTTGAGATCCGAAGGGATGTCCCTCGACTGGGCGTGCGCTCCCCACGCGCCACACGTTCCGGCCAGCAACGCCCGCCTCGAAAGGCCGGTGGACGGCAGTGGAAATGCGTGTCGCCCGATTACGGTCCGTTCAGCCAAGCCGGTAAGTCTCCCGGGCCAGATTGGCGGCTAGGTCCGGCATCATTTCCATCGCCTCGTCCATTTCAATCTGATGACGCGCCACCAGGCGAGCCAGGAAGTTGGCGTCCATGCGGCGGCTCAGATCGTGCCGGGCCGGAATGGACGGGAACGCGCGCGTATCGTCGTTGAATCCCGCGGTGTTGTAAATGCCCGCCGTCTCGGTGACCTGCTCGCGGTAGCGGATCATGCCCTGCAAGCTGTCGTGGAACCACCATGGCGGCCCGAGGCGAAGCGCAGGATAGTGCCCGGCAAGCGGGGCCAGTTCGCGGGAGTAGGTGGACTCGTCCAGGGTGAACAGCACCAGGCGGAACTTGGGATGGTTGCCGAAGGCGTTCAGCAGCGCGTGCAGGTTCGCCGTGTACTCGGTGGCCATCGGGATGTCGCAGCCCTTGTCGAGGCCGAACATGCGCTGGATGCTCAAGTTGTGGTTGCGCCAGGAACCGGGATGAAGCTGCATCACCAGGCCGTCTTCGGAACTCATGCGCGCCATCTCGATGAGCATGTGCGCGGTGAAGCGGCGGGCGTCGAGCGCGTCGGCCTGGCCGACCAACGCGCGCTGCAGGATGTTATTGGCCTCACCGGTGCTGAGTTGCTCGGTGTGGGGCGACACGCAGCCGTGGTCGGTCGAAACCGCGCCCATGGACTTGAAGAACGCTCGCCGGTTTTCGAGCGCACCGATGTAAGACGGAAAATCCACGATTTCGCGCTTGGCGAGCGTCCCCAGTTTCTCGATCTCCCGGCCCCAGTTGGGATTGAGGATGTCGATGGCAAGGTCAGGACGGAACGTCGGAATCACGCGGCCCTTCCAGCCCGATTCGCGAATCCTGTGGTGGGATTCGAGCGTGTCGGTGGCGGCGTCGGTGGTGCACAGCACTTCGATGCGGAAGCGCTCGAACAGGGTGCGGGGCAGGAATTCGGGGGTGGCCAGCTTCTCGCATAGCTGGTCGTAAATGCGCATGCCGTTGGCCGCGTTCAAAGATTCCTCGATCCCGAACACCACGGCCAGTTCATCCGCGATCCAGCAGCCGGTCGGCGTGCCGCGATAGAGACGGAAGTTTTCGGCGAACAGTTGCCAGATCTTGCGCGGGTCCTGCTCCACCGCTCCGCCGCCGGTGCGCGGAACCCCCAGCCTTTCCAGAGCGATGCCCTGCGAATAGAGCATGCGGAAGATGTAATGGTCCGGGATGACGATCAGGGTGGCGGGATCCGGATACGGGCTGTTGCCGGCGAACATGCGCGGATCGACGTGCCCGTGAGGACACACCAGCGCCATGTTTGCGACGCTCCTGTAAAGCTCGCGCGCGATGCCGCGCACCGTGGGGTCAGAATCGAAATACCGGTCTGGATGCCGCATGAAGAAATTTTCGCATGAGCCGGGCGCGTGATGCTGTTACGGCTGAACCGCGCGCTCCATCTGGGCCACGATCACGCTGTAAGTGTCGAGCCAGGGTAATTCGATATTCGCGCCGTCTACCCGCATGGCGCCGTGGGTCTCGTCCGGGCTGTGCAGCGCCGCGCTCTTCACTTGACCGCGAATCACGATGCCCACTTTGCCGGCGGGTTGCGCCGTGTAGTTGAGCAGATGGATAAGCAGGCGCTGGCCGGCATTCTGCGTCGTCGCGACCGCCAGAACACCGGCCGGGGCTTCGAGAGTGAAAGGCGCAGGCGCCGCGGCGGCCACCTGTCGCGCGAGCGCGTCGATCGAAGGGTTCTCGCTCAACCGGAAGACTTTGCCGCCTGAAGATTTGAACGACTCGATCGCCGCTTCGGCCTTGGGGCGCATGTCTACCGCCGCAACCACCACCGCCCGTGCGCTCCGGAGGTGATCTGCAGTCAGATCGTGCTCATAGATCACGCGGTAGCCCACGTTGCGCGCTGCCAGCGCGTTCAACGCCGCCACCCCCGCGCTCGATTCGTCCAGCACCACTGCCACGTTCGCCCAGGGGGCCGCGTTCAGGTATAGCAATTCGTTCGCGGCGTGGAAGCGATTGTAGCGGCCTATGGCCTGCCAGATCTCCATGGCTGCGGGCCGCGCGCGGTAGAGGCCGTCGGCGAAAGCGCCTTCGCTGAACAGTTGCATGGACGCGCCCAAAGGCCAAGACTCGGCCAACGCCAGTTGATGCCGGCGAGCGGGGATCGGGCGCGCAAGGCGGTCACTGGTTTCGCGCTTGCCGTCTTCCACGATGACCGGTTTCCAGCCATTACTGAGCGCATTGAGCACACGATAGAGCCCCAGGTTGGTGACCAGGTAACCGTCGCCCACACCGGCTAGTCGCTTCTTCGCCGCGTCGCGCTCCGGGACGTTTGCCGGTGCGTAAATGCCGGGCTCGGCCCCGTCCTCGGTGCTGATCAAATTCGTGATGCGGTTCAGCACGTAAGTGTTCGAGTGGAAATTGCCGCTCAGCACGAAGTCGCGTTTGCGCGACAGGCCGTACCGGTACATTTCACGATAGGTTTCGAACAGGTACTCGTTGAAGTTGTTGTCATAGAAGATGCCGTCCGCGCCGGCGTCGATGGCCAGGTCAATCCGCTTCTTCAGGTACTCGCGCCAGCCCGGATGCGCCAGTCGCGCCATGTAGCGCGTGATGCGGCCCATCTTGGCGTAACTGCCCGCGCCGTACGGCGTTGGCTTGCCGCCCGGGCCCATGCGCACCCAGTCCTTCGATTCCGGGACATTCTGGAACATGTCTTCCCAAAACATGTTGGCGATGGATTCGTAGGCGAGAACCCGAATCCCTTCGCGGTGGCACAGCGCGATGTACTCCTTGAGTTGCTCCTGGTGGTTGCGCTCGGTGGGATTCGAGAACCCGTTCGAGAACGTGACCGTTATGGTATTAACCCCCGCTTCTTTGAGCAGACGGACGGTGTGCGGCGTGTACCAGTTGGTCATGCTGTCCACATAATCCGGGATCGGCGGATTGAATCCCACCCAACCCGACAGCATCGCCTTGGCGGTTTCGATGCGTCCTCCGTCCCAGCGCGCGAACCGGATCTTGCCTGGCGCGGCCCAGATGGGTTGCGCGTCGCGGGCGGGGCCGGCCGGCCAATCGGTGGGGAACCCGACGACCGTGGGCTCGGCATTCTCGATGGCGCCGGGTTGAGCATGGGCGCCCCACGCAAACAAGATCGCCAGAACCGCGGAGAGGCAGAGGCTCAATGAGGCTAGCCGGTTCGTGTTCGTCATAATCTACTCCGATGCTATAATGCCGCGCGCCATCCGGCATCCACGATGCGCCGGTGGGATGCAGCGGCGTGTGAGCATGGCTACTCACTTCTATCACAGACGGCGACCGGCTGGCTCATCGCCTCGAACCGTGTTGCGTCGAATAACGGGCCTATTCTACGCGCACGAAGCGTAGAATAGGTTGTATAATGTACGCAGAGAGAGCGTTGAATGGGCCCCTACATACACCTGCAGCAAGACTGGCCCCATTTCCGGTGGGATGTTGGCAGATTGGCTGATCGGCTTGCCCAGGTTCGTCACAGCCAGGGACGGCTGACCGGCCGGATGGAGGCGCTGGGTTTCGGTCTCCGTCAGGAAGCCGAATTGCGCACGCTGACCGAAGACGTGCTGAGAAGCAGCGAGATTGAAGGTGAGCGTCTGGATGCCGATTCAGTGCGCTCATCAGTGGCGCGGAGACTGGGCGTGGACATCGGCGGACTCAGGCCCGCGGACCGTCATGTGGATGGGATTGTTGAAATGATGATGAATGCCACGCGGCAGTACGACCTACCGTTGACTGCGGAGAGGCTTCACGCATGGCACGCTGCTCTTTTTCCCACGGGGCACAGCGGCATGACACCCATCCGGGTGGGTGCCTGGCGTACGGATACCGGCGGGCCCATGCGCGTCGTCTCGGGCCCGACTGGTCGTGAGGTCGTGCACTTTGTTGCGCCTGTGGCGGCAAGACTGGAAGCCGAAATGACCAGCTTTATCGCCTGGTTCAACGAAGAAACCGGCGCGGACTTAGTGCTGAAAGCCGCGCTGGCGCATCTTTGGTTCGTTACCATACACCCTTTCGATGACGGCAACGGCCGCATCGCGCGGGCTATCTCCGACATGTGTCTGGCGCGATCCGAACAGAGTTCGCAGCGGTTCTACAGCATGTCGGCGCAGATCCGCGACGAACGCGGCGCCTATTACGAGGTCCTGGAACGAACGCAAAAGGGGACGCTCGACGTCACGCCTTGGGTCGACTGGTTTCTGGATTGCTTGGCGCGAGCGATTTTCGGAGCGCGGTTAGTTCTCGACGCCGTACTCCGAAAAGCCCGTTTTTGGGAAGCCGCCAGTGCTATCACGATCAATCCGCGTCAGCGCCTGGTGCTTAACCGCATGTTGGACGGCTTCGAAGGTAAACTCACGAGTTCCAAGTGGGGGAAACTCGCAAAATGTTCTCACGACACCGCGCTGCGGGACATTTCCGAACTGGTGAAAGCCGGCCTGCTCGTTCGGGGGGCTGAGGGCGGACGGAGTACGAGCTACCGTTTGGCCGAGGATTTGTGACGCCGCGATAGAATGGTGCTAACATGCCCAAGTTGCTTGAAGGGCGTTCTGCCCTGATTCTGGGAGTCGCCAATCGATGGAGTCTGGCCTACGCGATTGCGCAGGCATTTGCACGCGAGGGCGCCAGGCTCTTTCTCGCCTGCCGGGGTGAGCGCCGGCGCGACACCGTGGAAGAGTTGGCCGAGGAAATGGAAGACGCGCATGTGCTGAATTGCGATGTGACCGTGCCGGAGGACATGGAGAGCCTGACCGGCGTGTTGGAGAAATCCGGCAGGCCGCTCGACGCCGTGGTACACAGCGTCGCTTTCGCAAATCGCGAAGACTTGAGCCGGCCATTTATCCAAACATCGCGCTCCGGATATCTGCTAGCGCAGGAGGTGAGCGCCTACTCGTTGATCAGCCTGGCCCGCGCGACGGCCCCGTTGATGAACCGGGGAGGGAGCCTCACTGCGCTCACTTACCTGGGCGCCACGCGCGTAGTGCCGAATTACAACGTGATGGGCGCGGCGAAGGCCGCCCTGGAAGCCTCGGTGCGCTACCTGGCGAGCGACCTGGGCCCCTCGAACATCCGCGTAAACGCCATCTCGGCGGGTCCTATCAAGACGACATCCGCGCGCGGTATCAAGAATTTCTCGAAGGCACTGAACGACGTCGCGGAACGCGCCCCGTTCCGGCGCAATGCGGAACCGGGCGAAGTGGCGGACACGGCGGTATTCCTGGCCAGCGATCTGGGACGCGGCGTCACCGGTAACATCCTTTACGTCGACGCGGGTTTCCAGATCATGGCGCTGTAGAAGGTTCTGCTACACTCGAATCAAGAGGGCCGGTCTCAGCCGGGAAGCGACGATGCCATCGAAAATCAGTCAGATTATCGATTCCGCGGCAGCCGTCACGCGAGGCATGGGTGTCACCTTCAAGGAGATGCTCTCGCCCACGCTCACCGAGGATTACCCCGACGGTCCGGCGAAACTCCAACCGCGCTACCGTGGCGTGCATGTTCTGGAACGCGACGAAAACGGTCTGGAGAAGTGCGTGGCCTGCTTCCTGTGCGCGGCCGCCTGCCCGTCAGACTGCATTTACACCGAAGCGGCGGAGAACACCGCCGCCGAGCGCTTCAGCGGCGGCGAGCGTTACGCCAGGGTGTACAACATCGATTACAACCGCTGCATCTTCTGCGGCTATTGCGTGGAGGCCTGTCCGACCGACGCCATCACCCACGGCCACGATTTCGAAATCGCCAGCTACGACACGTCCACGCTGATCTACACCAAAGAGAAACTGTTGCGGAAGAAGTAAGCGCGGAGGGGTATCCGCGCTCCCTGCCTATCCATAGACGAGCCGTTCCCGTTTGACAATTAGTTCTATATAGTTCTATTCTATATCGAACTATTTCGAAAGGATGTCAGCATGTCCAAACTCGTATGGCTCGTAACCTCTCTACTGGCCTTCGCCACAGTGGCGGCGCCGCGGTCGAAGTCTAAACGGCCGGCGGATTCCGACGTAGCATCCACCATCATCGCAATGGAACGCGCGGCGCTGAACCGCTCGGACAAAGGCGATGCAGATGGTTTCCTGGAGATCTCAGATCCGGGCGTGGTGTATTTCGATCCATCCCTCGAAGAACCCATCTATGGCCTCGAAGCGCTTCGCGCGTATTATCACAAGGGCTTTGGCTCCGAACAGGCTTCGGGCGAGATGATCCATCCCAAGGTGCAAGTCATGGGCGACGTGGCCGTGCTCACCTTCAATTACATTTCGAAGAGGCAGCCAAGCCAGCGCATTACTCGCTGGAACACTACGGAAGTGTACCGGCGCACCAGGGATGGCTGGCGCATTATCCACACCCACTGGTCCTTCCTCAAGCCGAGCCTGGTACAGCCGCAATAGCTACACATGATCGATAAACAAGCACTGCTCGAACTGATGAATCAGGCCGACGCCGCCTACATCGCGACGGTGGCTGACAATCGTCCCCGTATCCGTGCTGTGACCAATTTGAGGCGCCTTGGGCCGGGCGCGGCTGCCGGCCCGTCCTGCTGCAGAGAAGGTCTCACCTCGTATTTTGCCACCTCGCTCGCCTCGGACAAGGTTCGCGAGATCCGCGCCAATCCCGCTGTTTCCGTTTACTATGCCGACTCGGGCAAGGTTCATGGAGTCGAGTTATCCGGGGAAATGGAAATCCTCACCGGCGCGGACCTGAAGGCGGCCTTGTGGCGGGACGAGTGGCGCATCTACTGGCCAACGGGCGCCGCCGATCCCGACTACGTGGTCCTGCGCCTGAAACCCACCCGCGCATCGGGATGGTGGGGAACATCGCCGTTTCGTTTCGATGTGAGCGTGCCGTGAAACGTCAGCGCCAAGGCGGGTTCCTTATCAGCAAGATCCACCTCACCGCGGGCCGTATCTTCGCTCGCATGCTCCGGGAGAGGCAGATCGACACTAATCCCGCTCATGGCCGCATCCTGTTCGTGCTGTGGGAACAGGGACCGATGACGATCCACGAACTCGCCAGACGAGTGTCGCTAGGCAAATCGACGCTCACCAGCACGCTGGACCGCCTGGAGCGCCGCAAGCAGGTGGAGCGCGTGCGTTGCGTGGACGACCGGCGGAAAATCCTCGTCAAACTGACGCCGGAGAACCAGGCGCTCCACAAGCTTTACGAGGAAGTATCCCGCGAAATGACGCAGGTGTTTTACCGGGACTTCGGGAGTGAAGAGATCGTCCGGTTTGAGGAGTGTCTCCGCCGGATATTGGACAATCTGAATTCTCTTGAATCGGGCGGCGAACACTGAAAGATGGAGATGGTGGCCCCGCACAGGCTCGAACTGTGGACCTCATCCTTGTAAGGGATGCGCTCTAACCAACTGAGCTACAGGGCCGCTGGCTTCATTTTAGCAGAGGCGTCAGCCCACGCTACTTCCACAGTTGGCGCAAAACTTCTCGCCCGCCTGCATGGGCTTCCCGCAATGCGAGCAGAAGAGGCCTCCGGCGGGCTTGGCCGGCGGAGGCGCGGCGGGACTCTGGCGGTTCACCAGCCAGTAAATCAGGAAGCCGATCGCGATCAGCGGCAGCACCCCGATAAGCAATCCGCCGAAAGGCAGGCACCCGAAGCACCCGATGCCCCTTGGTCTGAAGCGGTACATGGAACGAGTGGACCTCCGCGTCTGGAATTGTACCAAAGGCCGGGAGGGCGGGGTGTTGGCTGGCATGGACTATCTGCCTACGCCTTGAAACCCGCCCTCCAATAAGTGAGGTGGACGCCGGACCCACTGGCAAGATACTGTACTCGGATAGACGAGGTGGCCTGAATGAAGGTACTGATCGGCGTTGCGATTTTGATCACTTTACTGCCGGCTGGACTCGCTCGGGCGGCAGAAGTATTTCTGGTCCGGAACGGGCAGCCAGAGGCCGTGATCGTGCCGGGCGGCGGAGAGTTCAACGGCTTCGTCGCCAAGGAACTGCAGCAATACATTGCGACGCTTTCCGGTGCGCGGCTGGAGATCGTCGCGACGGCGCCGAAAGGCAAACCGTTGGTGTCGGTGGGCAGTAAGACAGCGGCCACGGGCCTTAAGGAGGGCGGTTACGTTCTGAAGAGAACGACGCGCGACGGGCAGCCCGCGCTGGTCGTGAGCGGCAAAGACGAGGCCGGCACCATGTACGCCGCTTACGATCTGCTCGAGCGGCTCGGCTTCGTCTTCCTGCTCACCAAGGACATCGTGCCGAAAAGGCAGATCGACGTGCGGATGCCAGCGCTCGACGAGCGCGTCGAACCGTCCTACCAGCGTCGCGGAGTGCACGTCGATTTCTGCTATCCGAACCAGACCATCTGGTCGCTCGATTATTGGAAGAAGTTCATCGACCGCATGGCGCGCATGCGCATGAACTACCTGCAGGTTTTCTGGTTCCCCTACGCCCCGTTCCTCACTTACGACTACAAGGGTGAGAAGAATTTCCTGGGCGACGTTTCGACCAAGGAGAGCGGGTACCTGCTGTGGGCCACGGGCTTCGGCTCGCATCTGGCGCGCGACATGGTGGTGGGCCGCGAGCACTTCACCCAGCCGCGCCTGGCCCCACCCGAGTTTCAGAATGTCGAATCGCCGGAGCAGGCCTTCGCCGTCGCGCAGAACATGCTGCGCCAGGTGATTGCCTACGCCAAGACGAAGAAGATCAAAACTTGGCTGGCAATCGACCCGGTGAGCCTGCCCGCGAACCTGGCGCGTCACGCACGGGCGCGTACAGGCGATCTGCCCTTCCATCCCATCATGGGCGGCGTCTACGTCTGTCCGGTGGACCCGGTAGTGGACGAGATCAACGAGAACCGCCTGAAGAGCTTGGTGAGCACTTATCCGGGGGCCGAAGGTTATTTCCTGTGGTTCCCGGAACTCTATCCGGTTTGCGAGGACGAGAAGAGCAAGGAGTATCTGCTCGAACAGCGCCCCAAGGACTACGCCGAGCAACTCCGCCACTGGAAGCATTACACCGGATACGCGCGCGTCGCCGACCGCGTTGTCGACAGCAACAACGCGGCCATCTACCTGATGAAGAAAGCAATCGAGGCGCGCGACCGCATGAATCCGAAACCGAACGTGGGCGTCGGCGCATTCGGGCGGAGCTTCGTCTATCCGATCATCGACCGTATTTTCCCCAAGGACGTGCCGTTCACAGACATGGTGAGCCGCGGCATCTGGACGCCCATGGGAGTGCCTCTCTATCAATTCGGCGGGATGGGCGAGCGCGAGCGGACGCTCATATCGCGCTCGGACGACGACAGCGGCATGCTCGGAATGCAGTTCAACGTCACCATGTATTACAAGGACCGCCTGTACGACGGCGCGCTGGAGCACGGCGTCGCGGGCCACGCCATGCAGGTGAACCGCGCGCGCGGCCAGGAGCACAACGAGAAGTTCCTCGCCGACGCGGCCTGGAAGCCGAAGATGACGCCCGAGGAGTTCTACCGCGATTACGTGAAGCGTATCTTCGGCGAGCAGGCGGCTCCGGAGATCTTCCGCGCCTACCAGATCCTGGAGAAGAACGAAGAGGAGATGGGCTGGACGCAGCAGGGCAACTTCGGTTGCTGTGGTCCGATTTCCGAGATCGGCATCGTCAAGAGCTACTCGGAACAGGGCAACCCGCACGACGGCCCGACGTTCTCAGGGTGGCCGGGATTTCTGGAGAGTAGCCGCGCCAAGATCCTGTACTACCGGCGCAGCATGGAATTGCTGCGCCAGGCGGCGGAAATTTTCGCGCGGGCGCAAGGCGCGGTCTCCGAGGGCGGCCGAACCGAACTGGCCTACTTGAGGAACAAGACCGAAGCTTACGCCATGCACTTGGAGGGACTGATCCGGATCCGCGAAGCGTACATGGAATTCGACGAGGCCTTCAAAGCGCGCAACGCCGACCGCAACGCGGAGTTCATGGAAAGGCTGGACCGTAGCATGAAAATGTTCCGCGGCGCGAGCCACGGCTCAAGGGCCATGGGAACGAAGTTCGCCGAGGTGATTGACGATCCGTCCGACCTCGGCGTCCTATACCGCATCAACATCTTCCTGGTGTACGGCTTCGACATCGTGGAGAAGTTCATGGAGAACATCGTGAACTTCCACCACGGAAAGCCGTACCTGAACCCGGTACCCTTCGAGAAGGTGTTCTCCCCGCTGCCGAAGATACAGACGGGGCGGGTTTGGTAAGGGGGGCGGGCGGATCCACGCGTCTGGCTATCATCGACGCTTTTCGATCCCCGCCGGGTGTCAGAGCCCAACATCCGGCGGCCTGTCCTCCGGGGGCTTCCGTGTCACTTCTTCGCGGCCGGCGGTTTCGGCTTGGGCGGCGCCGGGGGCTTCGGTGTCCAGAAAGCCGGATCCGCCTCGATGATTTCCTGGGCCGGGTTGCTCAGGGACGGTGCCAGCCGGTAGATTTCCACTTCGGAACCTTGGACCAGCGGCATCCCCTTGCGGGACAGATCCCGGAGTTTCTCCAGTTCTTCCTTGGCCGGCGGCTTCATCGGGGACTTGATGTCCCAATCGCCCAGCATCTTGGCCCAACTGGTAAAAGAAACAACCGCGGGACCGGTCAGCGCCGTTGAGACTCCGATCGGCGACCGAGAGCCCGACCTCTCAAGCACTTTCCTGTACTCGCTCCATCCCTCAAGGTATTCCATCTGGGCAGGCGGCCTCACCTGGACCACCATCAACATCAGCCAGCGCGACTGGCCAAACATCTTCAGCAACCCGGCTTTGTCGTCAGGCATGAGGTACCCCAACTTCGGACGCATTCGAGACAGGTCACTGCGCCACGAATCGGCCACCATTCCACCTAACGCAGACGTGAGTTTGCCGTATCCCTCCCTACCCAGCGCCGCCACCAGCGCGGCGTCGAAAGCCTTGTTCGCCTCTTCCACCGCGGCCAGGTTATCGCGCACGGCGAAAAACTTGACTTTGTTCCACTCCCCGAACACCGAAATGCCCGCGATCCATGTGCTGCCTTTGTGTTTCTGGTTCGCCTGGATGAACTTTTGCATGACCTCCGTGAACGCCGGCATGAGACCGGATTTCACTTTCACGGTTGTAACCTGAACGTAGGGTTGGGCCGCCGCTGAAACCGCGAGCACCGTCCCGAGCCCGAACAATCGAAGCGCATTCATAGTGTGTAGCTCCATATGGGTTTCCTGGCCTGTTTACACCTGGGTTGCAGAAGGTTTGGAATCTCTCCTGTAGAGGCCCTTCAAGTGGGAGGGAGTGCATCTGCCCCGCGTCTAAGTGTGCGGTGAGATATGTGGTTCTCGTGTTCCTCGCGAGGCAATTATGAAGCTAATCCTCTCGCTCTACCGTGTCAAGAGGCCTCCATCCCGTGCGACGGAAGCATCTCATTCCGCCGAATTCAGACTCGCTCGGCCGGCGGCGCAGTATCCTCCCGCCGGATTTCAACTATAGTACTGTCTATGGCGATCATCGCGGTCCTGGGGCGGAAGGGCGGCGTTGGGAAGTCGACGATCGTGGGGAATCTTGCTGCCGAGTTCGCCGACATGGGTTTGAGCGTCACCGCGCTGGATGCGGACCCTCAGCACAGCCTCTCAGCCTGGGCGTCCCAAGGTAAGGGGATGCTCTCGCGCTGCGTCGAGAAGATTAAGAACGACCACGCCGATTCGCTACGGGCCAAGGCTCGCGCGGCGGAGAAGGACGGCAACCTCGTTCTCATCGACACGCCTCCGGGGGCGCCCGATACCGCCTTCCAGGCCGCGCTGGTGGCAGACCTTGTTCTCCTGCCGTGCGGCCCTTCTCCGCTGGATCTTTTCTCCCTGAAGGAACCCTTGTCGCTGGCCCTCAAGGCGCGTGCCCAACGGCGCTCCAAGCGGCCGCGCATCCGCTTCGTCCCCTCCAAGGTGCTCCTGCATACCAACCTGGGACGCGGCCTCTCCTCATCTCTGGAGGAGATGGGACGGAAAGTGCTGCCCCCGATCGGCCAGCGGATCGTGGTGGCCGAAGCGGTGATGAGTGGCCTCACCGTGATGGAGTACGATCCCAACTCGGTTTCCCGCCTGGAGTTCAAGAAACTCGCCAGTGCGGTGCATAAGGTCGTCATGCGATAGATGTCATTACTCAGAAGGAGGCTTTCATGCGCACACTTACCCGACGCCAGGTATTGACCGGCGCCGCCGTTGCTCCGCTGGTTGTCCCGGCTCGCGCGCTCGGCCGCGGCGCCACGCCGCCCAGCGACCGCGTCACGCTGGCGCTGATCGGTTCGGGCGGGCGCGGCGTCGGCGAAGGCCGCCTCTACACGAAGTCCACCGAGTGCGAATTCGTGGCCCTGTGCGACCCGCGCGAGGACCGCCGGCTGAACGCCAAGGCTGTCTTCGAGAAGATCTACGGCGAGCAGAAGCGCAGCGGTGTCTACCAGGGCATTCAGGCTTACGCCGATTTCCGCGACGTGCTGCGCCGCAAAGACATCGACGCCGTGCACATCGCCACGCCGGACCACTGGCACGTGCCCATCACCATCGCGGCCGCCAAGGCGGGCAAGGACATGCACACCGAGAAACCGCTGGGCGTTTCCATCGAGCAGGACCTGGCCGCCCGCAAGGCCGTGCGTGCGCGCCGGCGCGTCTTCCAATACGGCGCCGAGCGGCGCTCCACGGCCGAAGCGCGACACGCCGTCGAACTTGTGTTGAACGGGCGCATCGGCGAGGTGCGCAAGATCTGGGTGGTGGCGCCGTGTTCCGAAATCGGCGGCTCGCCCACGCCTGTGCTCCCCGTGCCCAAGGGTTTCGACTACGACCTGTGGCTGGGTCCCGCGCTCGAGGCTCCCTTCTGCCACGACCGCTGCCTGGTCAGCGGCCAGCGCAACGGCATCTTCCACATTTACGACTACTGCATCGGATTCATCGCCGGATGGGCCGCGCATCCGCTCGACCAGGTGCAGTGGTGGGCGGACAACGCCGGGCTCACCATGCCGGTGAAGTATGAAGGCAAGGGCAAGCTCCCCACCAGTGGCCTGTTCAACTGCGTTTATGAGTGGGACGTCCAATGCACTTACTCGAACGGGCTGGTGCTGCACATGGTGGACAACGAGACTTACAAGAAGTACACCGATGCGCCGCATCCGGATCTGGCGCGGCCCGGCGTGCACTTCGTGCACAACGCGGCCATCTTCATCGGGTCGAAAGGTTGGGTCGCCATCGCTTACGAGAAGGTCGCCACGGAACCCGCGTCGCTCGCGGCGTCCGAAATCGGACCGAACGAGAAGCGCCTGATGCAGAGTGAATCGCACCAGTTGAGCTGGGTGCGCGCGGTGCGCGAGCGGAGAGATCCCGTGGGCTTGGTCGAGAGCGCCGTGCGCAGCGACTTGGTCAGCCACCTGTGCGACATCGCCGTGCGCACCGGCCGCACTATTCACTGGGACCCCGTGAAAGAAACCATCACCGGCGACGATGCGGCCCGCAAGATGATTTACCGCCCAATGCGCAAGCCGTGGACGCTGTCCTGATTCGATACTGCGCTAGATTGAAGTCATGCGGAAACGGAAGCTCGGAACACAGGGACTCGAAGTGTCAGCCATGGGCCTTGGCTGCATGGGGATGTCGGATTTCTATGGCGCCCGCGACGACCAGGAGTCGATCCGCGTCATCCACCGCGCGCTGGAGCTTGGCATCGACTTTCTCGATACGGCCGACATGTACGGCCCGCACACGAACGAAGTTCTGGTGGGCAAGGCGATTGCGAACCGGCGTGCCGAGGTTGTGATCGCCACCAAGTTCGGCATGGTTCGCAGTAAGGATCCTGCTTTCCGCGGTGTGTGCGGGCGGCCCGAATACGTGCGCTCTTCCTGCGACGGCAGTCTACAGCGGTTGGGCATCGAGACCATCGACCTTTATTACCAGCACCGCGTGGACCCGCAGGTACCCATCGAGGAAACCGTGGGTGCCATGGCCGACTTGGTGCGTGCAGGCAAGGTGCGGTACGTGGGGCTGTCCGAGGCGTCGCCGGTCACCATCCGCCGCGCGCACAAGGTGCACCCCATCACGGCGCTGCAGACCGAGTACTCGCTGTGGAGCCGCGATCCGGAAGACGAGATCCTGACGACGGTGCGCGAACTGGGGATCGGGTTCGTGGCTTACAGCCCGCTTGGCCGCGGCTTCCTCACCGGGCAGTTGAAGCGTTTTGAGGATTTCGCGCCGGACGATTACCGCCGCATGTCGCCGCGCTTCCAGGGCGCGAACTTCGCAAAGAACCTGGAACTGGTGGAGCGCATCGGGGAGATGGCGCGCGAGAGAAGCTGCACGGCGTCGCAGCTTGCGCTGGCCTGGGTGATGGCTCAGGGCCAGGACGTCGTGCCGATCCCGGGCACCAAGCGTCTGAAGTACCTCGAAGAAAATGCTCAGGCCGCCGCCATCCAGCTCACGCAGGCGGATCTGGACCGCATCGAGGCGATCTTCCCCAGGGACGCGGCGGCCGGGCACCGGTACCCGGAATCGGCCAGATACCTGTTGAACGGGTGATGACCGGTTGAGGCCTCTCTCACTTTCTACCAGTCGATGTCGCGTGGGCCGGCGGTTTACGGGGGGCGCTCCGGCCTCAGAAAGTGGTGTTCGGCGAAGCAATTGCAAGTGGAACCTTGCTAAAGATTCTATAGCTTACGTCGATAGTCAATAAGCTGGAGTTGTTTCCCATGGAGCGTAGACGGAGTTCTCGAAGAACTGTTGTTGGCGACGTGACATTCGGCATCACTTACTCCGATGCCCGATCCACCCTCAGGACTGCATCGGTGAAACTCATCGACGAAGGCGATGAGGGCTTCTGTTTCGCGTCACCCGTGCAGCTACCTAAAGAGACTTTAATCACGGTCCGGGATGGGAGTGGCTCAAAGCTTCCCACACACTTGATTGGAAAACGGGCCCGTGTCCGGTACTGTTCGGCCGAAAAGAGCGGCGGCTTTCGTGCCGGAGCGCGCCTGGAGACGGCGTCCGCAAAGCAGGATGGAGACGGCACAGCCACCGCACAGAGCGCGGACGATCAGGACTTTTCGGACCACTACGAAATTATGCAGTTGAACGCCAAGGCGGACCAGGAGACCGTACAGAGAGTCTTCCGCATCCTCGCGCAACGCTATCATCCTGACAACCAGGAGACGGGCGATGCGGACATGTTCCATCAACTGATGACCGCGTATGCGGTTCTCAGTGACCCTGAAAAGCGTGCTGCCTACGACGCCCGCCACACGGCGACCCGCACGACTCGTTGGAAGATCTTCAACAACGCGCAAACGACACAGGGTTCCGAAGGTGAACGCCGCAAGCGCCTCGGCATTTTGTCTCTACTCTATACCAAGCGGATAAGCGACCTGCATCAGCCGACGATGACGATCCGCGAGCTGGAAGATCTCCTCGGATGTCCTAAAGAACACCTCGAATTCAGTCTCTGGTACTTGAAGGAACGCGGCCACGTCGCCCGCAGCGACAACGGGCGCTATTCCATCACGGTCGACGGTGTGGATGCCGCTGAGACTCTTGAGCGCGAACCGAGTTCCGCGCCCCGTCCCCACCTCCTGCCAGGCGCGAACGTCGGGCTTTCAGGTCGAGCGCAGTCTCCTGCTACCGGCTCTATGTAGATTTGTACAGGTGTTCACCCGAATGACAAGCTAAGACCGTACTGTCATTTTTAGGGCTTGATTAGTACTGGAAAGCTATTCCACACAACAAGTTGGCAGTATAAGCTACTGCGTAGGTGCAGTCGGACTTCTGGCCGCCTGTGAGCCGGTTGTCAATGAGAAAGGCGCTTAAATGGCCCTGTATAGACTTCTTTTGCGTGATCCGCTCCTTGCCTGTTCTGTCACTTTGTGCTTACTCGCAATCGCAGTAGCGATTCGACTGATTCGAAGACTCAAGGGCGGCTCGGAGCGATTCATCGCCGGATTTGTCGGACTAATTGCGATTTACGAAGGGCTCAAAATCCTGATGCAAGCGGGCATCTGGATGCCAGCTAATGCTAGTGGTTGGACTGACATCGCCACGTTCGCGGTCACAGCGATGTTCGTGCTCGCACTAGTTGTCATCCAGGAACTCGGTTCGGAGGGTCATCGTACCAAGTTTCTACTTCGTATCCTTGAAGCGGACCCGGATCGCGGTCTCAAGATCGAAGGACAATCAAAAGTGAGGATGAATTTGGCCGGACGGGCCACAACGCCTTCTACCTGCAGCACGACTAACATCGTTGTCGCCGGCGCTGCCAGAGCGGATAGTGTCTGACGCGGTCTCCACTCCACCTATCTCACGATAAGTGTGATTAGGCACCGGCATCTACCAGTCGATGTCGCGCGGTCCCGGCTTGCTCAGGAGACGGTGCAGGATACCGAGCGCGTTCTGCTGCTGGTTGGGTGCGTATTCGAACACAGCCCCCTGCGTCTTCAGTGTCTTTTGCAGATCTGAAACGCTGATGTCCTGCACGGGTTTTGCCGCGCGGACGGCGAGCGAGGCCGCCACTCCGGCGGCGTGGCCCAGGATCATGTACTGCGGCTCCATGCGGGCCGAGGAGTAGGCCACGTGGCTCGCCGAGAAGCACACCGGCACCAGCAGGTTCGCGGCTTCAGCGCGCTTGGGCAGCAGCATTCGGTAAGGGATCTGGTACGGCTTTACGGCCACCTGCATATCTCCCTCGTTTTCTGCGAAGCCTTTTTCGTTCACGAAGCGCCGCACGTTGTGCGAATCGCTGTTGTAACTGCCCATGCCGATCACGTCGGGCTTCATCAGATCGGTCTGCATGTCTTTCTGCACCAGGACGTACTCACCCACCATGCGGCGCGCCTCGCGGATGTAAAGCTGGTGGGGCCAGTTGTCGGTGTCCTCGAATTCGTCCTTGGCCAGGCCCCACTGGCGCACCTCGCGCTGGAGCGCCGCCGGGACGCGCGGATCGTTGGCCAGGAAGTAGAAGTACCCCTTCACGTAGTCGATGTGCTCTTGCCAGATGCGCTCGCGCACGGCGTAGCTGCCGTCGGGATAGTCGTAATTTTTCCCGATGTAATCGGTGGAGAAGGCGCCGGAGTTGTTGAAGTCTGCCTTTCGGTTGGGGATTTCAGCCAACTGCGTCACCTCATTCAGGATCTGCGCGCGTCCGAGTTTGGCCTGCATAGCGACGACCATGCGCGCCAGCAGTTCGTAGCGTTTGGCGTCGTAGTTGGCTGGCTTGGGCCACGGACGCCGGATAGCGGGATTGTTGGTGGTGATGAGCCGGAAGTTGTACGCCTGTATGCGGTGGTCGGCCGCGCCGGCAACGCCGCGAGGTTCGGTCGTAATCTCCGGCAGAAGGTTGCCCTGCGCGTCGCGCGCCGGGATGTCCACCTGGAACTGGTGATACGGCGTGCGTTCGCGAATGCCCGCCAGCGACTCGCCGTACTGCGCGACGCTCTCGCGCCCGTAGGTGTAAGTTACCTTGGCCTGCGCCATCAGGTCGCCTTCGTAAGTGCAGTCGGCGAAGACCTTCCCCCGGTAGGTCTCCCCGTTCTGCATCACGATTCCGGTGACGGTGTTCCCCTGCTTCACTACGCCCGTCTTTTCGCGCAGGCGCCGGTTGAAGACGACGTCGACGCCGGCGTTCTTCAGCATCTCGCGCATCACGCTTTCGCCTACGCGAGGTTCGTACTGCCACCCCATCTCATGCAGGAAGCGGTGCATCTCGTAGCGCTCGCCGATGCGCATGTAGAATTCGAGCGCCAGCCCGCCGATCACTTCGCGCCTTCCGACGTCGGTGCGGGAAAGGCCGCCGGTAGCCATGCCGCCCACGTGCGCGCGCGGTTCAATCAGCACCGTGCGCAGGCCCTGCCGCGCGCCGGCCACCGCGGTCATCACGCCGCCCGCCGTGCCGCCGTACACCACCAGGTCGTAGGACTGCTGCGCCAGGCCCGCCACGGCGGCGGCGAGAAGAATAAGAACGATACGAGTACGCATGGAAGCCATTATAGGAGCGGCAGACCGCGCTCTGTTGTGATACCGTTTCTCCTGATGAACCGTCGGAACTTCCTGATCGCGGGCGCGGCGTGCGGCGCCGCGCGGAGCGCCGGTCCGTTGCTCGAAGATTTCCTGGTGGTGCCCATGGTCCCCAACCGCACGCATCGCGGCTCCACCGGCAGCATGATCGAACTGCGGGACGGCTCCGTGCTGTTCGCGCACGCCAACCCGGAGCACTGGACCGACAACACGCGGTCCGGCGTCGTGGCGCGCGTCTCCCGCGACCGTGGCCGCACGTGGGGCGAAGCGTTCATCCTGCAGAAGCACGTCGCCCGCCTGGCCACGCTCCAGCCCAGCCTGCTGCGCTTGAAGAACGGCGAGATCCTGTTCGGCTACAACGTGCTGAACCGCTACGAAGGAAAAGAACTGCGCCTGTATGACGGCAAGTTCTATGTGCGCCGCTCATCGGACGAGGGCAAGACCTGGAGCGATCCAGTGTGCGCCACGCCGCACGAGGGCTATCACACCGTGAACCCGGACCGCGTCATCCAACTGGCCTCGGGCCGCATCGTGGTGCCGGTGGAGTGGACCCGCGAACTTGGCGGCGGCGAGGCGGGGCACATGGTGTCGATGTGCTACTGGTCCGGCGACGGCTACACCTGGGTCCGCGGCAAGGGCTTCGTGGACGTGGGCACTACGACCGAGGAGCCCGGTATCGTCGAACTCAAGGACGGCCGGCTGTTCATGGTCTTCCGCAACCGCAACGGCTACGTGGGCCGCGCTTATTCGAGCGACCAGGGCGACACGTGGACCGACGTCGGCTACCTGGACCTGCCCAGTCCGCTCGCGCCGCAGACCATCAAGCGCATCCCAAAGACCGGCGATCTGCTGCTCGTGTGGCTCAACAACGCGGACGCGCCCGCCGCGGCCCGCAAGGCGCCGCAGCCCATCCTGCAGATCGGCGAGATCAAGCGGCCGTCGGGAGCGGTCCGCGCGCCCCTTGCCGCTGCCATCTCACGCGACGAAGGCAAAACCTGGGAGCACATCCGCAACCTGACATCTGATCCCAAGGGCGACTATGGTTACGCGGGCATCGCCTTCACCGACGACGTCGCGCTGATCAACTACCATTCGCTCCTGGGCATCCAAGTAGCCAGGGTGAAGCTGGACTGGTTCTACAGTCACTAACCTTCAAACCGAGCCCGCGAACTTGCTGGCCTTGCCGATGCCTTCGCTGCCCAGTCCCTGGTAGCCGCCGTCTATGGGAAGGTCGGCGGCGGTGATGAAGGACGCGTCGTCGCTCAGCAGAAACAGGATCGGGCCCGCGCACTCCACCGGCTCGCCGCAGCGCTCCAGCATGTGAAACTGGCCCCAGACGGGCTCCCACTTCGCGCGGTCGCCGCCGGCGGCCTTATCCACTTCGCGCGTCCAGATCCAGCCAGGGCTCACGCTGTTCACCCGGATGTTGTACGTCGCCAGGTCCAGCGCCATGCACTTGGTCAGCGTGTTCACCGCGCCCTTGGCGGCGTTGTAAGTCCAGCGGTTGGGCTGGGCGATGAACGCGGAGATGCTGGACATGTTGACGAT
>JAJFUV010000153.1 GCA_021372245.1 Terriglobales bacterium | reverse complement strand
GATATCGTCGTCGCGCGGGTGGCCGGCTTCGACACAGCCGTATACGGTTTGCCTGAGAAAGATGTTTATCCGATCCTGTTCGAGCACAACGGCGTCCTGGTGGCCACGACCAAGCTCAGCCAGTTCGTAACAGCCCGCTATGCGCCGAACGAAGCCTGGGCGCCGATTTGGAAGACGATCCTGGGACGGCTTGCGGCGCCGCGGCCTGCTCCGGCGCTCAAATGGACACCCTCAGTACGGCCCAGTTATTCGGCGGCCGCCGCGCTTCCGAAGGACGCTGAAGCGGCGGCGTTCCGGCGCGGTGTAGCGGCCTACAGCAACGCGCGGCTGTTTGTGCATCCATCGTGGAAGGATGTGGTTACGCGCGCGGGAAAAGTAAACGAAAGTGTAGCGGCTGCTCCGAAGGCTGACTGGTCTCAGGGCGACGGTTCCGACGGCGTGCTGGAGGGCTTCTCGAGCAGCATTTTCCCCGAAGGGTCACAGCCGGTGCGCTGGACGCTGCGCAACGACTGCATCGGCGAGGTCAGCTTCCCTCTCGCGCTCGCGAGCGTAGCGGACGGGCGCGAACAGTACGCGCGGACTGCATCGAATTTGAATGACTACATCTACATTCATTCGTTGCTGTCGAAGGGACCACGCGCCGATCCCAACAACCCGGCTTACGGATTGGTCGGTTGGAGCTATCCGGGTTCGGAAGGCGTTTATTACGGCGACGATAATGCGCGCAGCATGTTGGGCACCATCGGCACTGCCGGCGTGTTGAAGACCGACCGTTGGGACGAGGGCGTCATGCGCTGTCTACTGGCGAACCTTCGTACCACTGGCAAGCTGGGCTTCCGTGACAGCCGGATCGATCAGAAGCCGCTCGAAAAGAATGGGTGGCGGCACTACTGGAACGGCGAGCGGGTCAACTATGCGCCGCACTACGAGGCATATTTGTGGGCGTGCAATCTTTGGGCGTACAGCAAGACCGGGTACAAGCCGTTTCTGGATCTCACCAAGAATGCCATGCGCATGACCGTGGCGGCGTATCCGGAGCAGTGGCGCTGGACCAACGGCATCCAGCAGGAGCGCGCCCGCATGCTGCTTCCGCTGGCCTGGCTGGTGCGGGTGGAAGATACGCCCGAACACCGCGAATGGCTGCGGAAGATCGCAGACGAGATGCTGCGCTTCCAGGACTCTTGCGGAGCGATCCGCGAGGAGTTGGGCGCACCGGGGAAAGGGTCTTACGGCCCGCCGCGCTCGAACGAAGAGTACGGCAAGAAGGAAGCCACCCTGATGCAGCAGAACGGCGACCCGCTGGCTGATATGCTTTACACCTCCAACTTCGCGTTCCTCGGCCTTCACGAAGCCGCGGCCGCGACCGGCGAGCAGATGTATATCGACGCATCGAATAAGATGGCGGACTTTTTCTGCCGCATACAGGTCCGGTCGGAGTCGCATCCGGAACTGGACGGCTGGTGGTACCGCGCGTTCGAGTTCAAGCGTTGGGAGTATTGGGCGAGCAATGCGGACGCAGGATGGGGTGCGTGGTCGACCGAGAGCGGTTGGACGCAGTCCTGGATTGCGGGAGTGCTCGGTATGCGGCAGCAGAAGACTTCCCTGTGGGAGGTTACCGCGCACAGCACGATCGGCCGGCACCTGGACAAACTGCTGCCGGTGATGTTCCCGGATAAGTGAGATGGACTGTCTTGAACGGTGCCTGCGCGCGGTCCGGCGTGAAGTCCCGGACCGCGTGCCGGTGGTCCCGCTGATCATCAGTCACGCAGTCAAACAGGCCGGCGTGGCGTTCAGCGAATACAACCGGAACCCCGAACTGATCGCATCAGTTCAAGCGGGCGCCTGGCGGCGTTACGGCTACGACGGCATCCACATCACGACCGACAACTGGATTCTGCCGCAGGCGCTCGGCGTGCCCGTCCGGTTCCACGATGATCTGCCGCCGGTGGGTCTGGACCGGCCGCTGGCTGCCCGGCGGGACCTTGCGCTGTTGCCGCCGATCACGAAAGCCAAGACAGCAGCGCGCATGGGACTGCTGCCCGAGGCTACGCGATGCGCACGCCGCCTGTTGGGCGATACCTGTTTCATCAAGACCAATTTCGACCAGGGACCTTTCTCGCTTGCGAGTGCCGCGCGCGGCATCGAAGCCCTAATGATGGACATGGCCGATCAGCCGCAGTTCGTCTTCGACTTGTTGGAGATCGCCGTCGAGATGGTATCGCACCTGGGCATCGAGGTGGGCCGGGCTGGCGCGCACGCGGTTACGTTCGGCGATGCGGTCGCAGGTCTGGTCAGCCGTGAGGACTTCGTCAAGTTCGCGTTCCCGGCGCTCAAGGAAGTGGTCCGCAGGCTGCATGCCGCCATCGACGCGCCGGTCTTCCTCCACATCTGCGGTAAGACCACGCACATTGTGGACTGCATGGCGGCGACGGGCGCGGACGCTCTCGAACTCGACTTCCAGGACGATTTCGGCGAGATGAAGCGAATGGTTGGCGGGCAGGTGTGCCTTGAGGGCAACCTCGAACCCTCAGGTGTCCTTCTGCAAGGGACGCCCGAACTGGTCTATCGCAAGAGCCGCGAACTGATCCAGAGTGCCGGGCCCGGTGGATTCATTCTCAGTTCGGGTTGCGAGGTGCCGCGCGACACGCCGCCGCAGAACATCGACGCCATGGTGCGCGCAGCGCGGGATTCTGTGGTGCAAGGATGACATCGCGGGAACGCTCCGAGCACGCCATGTACGGGCGGCAGCCGGACCGGGTGCCCGTTGTTCCGCTGATCGACACTTCTTACGCCGCCGCGTGTTACGGTGTGCCGGTTTCGGAATGCTTCCTGAAGCCCGAGATCCACGCACGGGCACTGGTCCACACGCTGGAACGCCACCCCGGCATCGACGGTGTGTCCATCAACATCGGCCTCGCGGGCTCTGTGATATCGCATCAGGAGGAAAACGAATTCGGATACTCCGTCACGACGATCGACGGGACAGACTGGCAGATTCCGAAGAACGACATCGGAACTCCCGTGTCCCACGCAGTCAGTTCGTTCGACGATCCGTGTTTGGACGAAGTAGACGTGCTGCGGCCCCACATCGTAGACACGTTGCGCGCGTTACCCGCTGCCCTGTTGCGGGACTACGACAACTCGGTGGGACTCACCGGGCCGTTTTCGCAGGTGGTGTTCCTCATGGGGGTGGAGCGCGTACTGACGGCCATGCACGACGAACCGGGTAAACTAAAACGCGCCATTGAACGCCGCCTGCCGCTTACTCTCAGTTGGGCGGATGAACTGGCCGCGCTTGGAGCGCCCAGCGTCTGGATCGGTGAAGGTCTGGCTTCGTCGAGTCTGATCTCTCCCCGCCAGTACGAAGAGTTCGTTCTTCCCTATGAGCAGACGGTCACGGCACGGCTGCACGAAAGAGGGATTCCGAGCGTACTGCACATCTGCGGCAAGGCCGGCGGGATTCTAAACTGTATTGGTCACAGCGGCGCGGATTGTTTTGAGGCTGACTGGCAAGTGAACCTTGCGGAAGCCAAGAGAGTCCTGAACGGCCGCTTGTCGCTGAAAGGCAACCTGCACACTACACACCTGGTCCAGTCGGATCCGCAAGCCATCTACGATGAGGCGATGGAAGCGATCCGGCAGGCGAAGCCGGGCGGCGGCTTCATCCTCAGCAGCGGGTGCGCGGTGGGCCGTGACACGCCGCCGGAGAACATCGAGGCCATGGTGCGCGCGGGGCAGGACGGCGGCACCTACTAACGCTTGACTGGATCGCGCATCAGTACCAATTCCGGAGGCGTACCTCGACGCCCGAACCGGCCAGCGCTTTCTGGAAGGTGGCGAGATCGGTGTTGCGCGAATGATAAGGGTAAACAACCTTGGGTTTGAAGGCGCGCACCGCGGCGGCGGCCTCTTCCGGAGTCATCGTGTAGGGCAGATTCATGCAGACGAAGGCCACGTCGATGTTCTTGAGCGCGCGCATTTCGGGAGTGCCTTCCGTATCGCCGGAGATGTAGAACCGCTTGCCGCCGAAAGCGAGCACATAACCGTTGCCTTCGCCGCGCGGGTGAAACGGCTTGCCGTCGGGGCGCATGCGCTTCAGGTTGTAGGCCGGGATGGCCTCCACCTTCCACTTACCGAAGCTCTTGGTGCTGCCATCGCCCAGCAGCAGTGTCTCGGGGAGTTTGGCGCGTACCGCGGCGGGTCCCGCTATGATCGTGGCCGGCTTGCGGAGCTTCGCGATGGCCTCCTCATCCAAGTGATCTCCATGCTCATGCGTGATGAGGATCAGATCAGCGGGGCGGGAGGTGGCGTAGTTGGACGCGCCCCAGGGGTCCACTTGAATCAGCATGCCGCCGCCTTCGATGGTCAGGCTGGCGTGACGCACAGGCGTGATCTTCACTACCCCGTCCGAGGTTAGGAATTCTTCAGGCGCCGCGCCGGCCGCAGTCATCAGCGCGAGCAGAAACGCACACACGAAAGCCCATGTCTTCATGTCACGCTATTTTAAACCCGACGGTCGCCCTACACCATCAACATGCCGCCGTTGACTTCGATGATCTGGCCCTGAATGAAGCTGGCGCGTTCCGAACAAAGGAAAGTGATCACTTCGGCGCATTCCACCGATTCGCCCAACCGGCCGAGCGGCGTGGCAGCCACGACGGCGTCGAGCATCTGTTTGGTCGAGAACTTGCGGTGGAAGTTGTTGTCGATTGTGCCGGGTGAAATCGCGTTCACGCGAATGCCGTAGGGCGCGAATTCTTTGGCCATGCCCTTGGTCATGCAGGAAACGGCGGCTTTCGAACTCGCGTACGCGACGGCGCCGATGCCGCCGCCGTTGCGCGCGGCGATAGAGGACAAGTTCACAATGAACCCGCGCTTGCGCTCGATCATACCGGGTAACACGGCCTGTGCGATGCGCATGGCGCTGGTCCAGTTGAGCGTGATAACACGGTTCCACAGCTCCGGTGTGAGTTCGAGAAACTTACGGCGCTCGATCAGCGAACCGGCGTTGTTGATGAGGATGTCGATGGGGCGCGCGAGGGCACCGAGTTGCCGAACAAAGCCATCGATGCCCGCCTCGTTGGACAAGTCCGCCGCGAGCAACTCGCCGTCGCCGCCGGCTTCCCGCAGGCGGCTGAACGCGTCTTCGGCGCCTGCGCGGCTCGCATTGTAATGGACCAGTACATAAGCCCCTCGCGAACCGAAGGCCACAGCGGTCTCGGCGCCTATGCCGCTCGATGCGCCGGTGACCAGCGCTGTCATTCCCTGGAATTCAGTAGATGCCGGCATAGACCTCCTACGCCTTCGCCCCCATGCCCGCCAGCACTCCGCGCATGTAAGCGAACGAGCGTTGCATGCCGGGTCCCGGGTTGTCACCGTCGATTTCGTATTCGAGCATGACGCCGCCCTGATAGTTCAGCTTGAGCAGTTGCTTGAAAATAGCCGCGATGGGCAGTACCCCTTGGCCAACGACAGCGCCGCGGTTCTTGCCGGCGGCTTCGACAATGTCCTTGATGTGCACGTCGAGCAGGCGGCTACCGGCCATTGCGATGGAGGCGGGAACGTCCGCGCCGGTGCGGGCTTCGTGTCCCACGTCGATGCACAGGCCGATGCGCGGATCCATGTCCTTTACCACGGCCAGGACATCCTTGGCGCCTGGGAAATGCTTGTCCTCGGGGCCATGGTTGTGGATGGCCACTTTGATGTTGTACTCGCGCACCAGCTTTTCGATTTGCGGCATCGTTTCCCGGGTAGGTGCGATGACCATCATGGGCATACCGGCCATGCGCGCGTACTCGAACATACGGCGCAGTTCGCCTTCGTCGTTCTTCTGCATGCCGATGACGCCACCGGAAAGCACCGTCAGCCCGGCGGCCTTGAACTCGGCTACTGCCTTGGAGATTTCCTCGGGTGTGCTCGTGTACAGCAGATGGAACTCTTTGATGCTCACGTAGTCGATCTTCATCTCGCGCATCATCTTGATGGCGAGGTGGCGGGAGAACTCACGCAGCGAATAGGTGGCCACGCCGAGCTTGAGGTCTGTTTCACCCGGAGATGCGGCGAAACTGGCGGAAGGCGCGGCGGAAACAGCGGCCAGCGCGGAGAGAAAACCACGGCGATCAGTGCGGAGCATAGTTAGAAAATAGCATACCGCGCCGGGGTGCGATCCATTATAGTGGTCCTGTGAAAGCACTACGCACGCTCGCGTTTTTGTTAGCCGTCTGGATGCCGCTCATGGCCGGCGGCGGCTTCCAGAAGCTCTTCAACGGCAAGTCGCTGGAAGGTTGGACCACCGTGGGGCAGAAAGGTCCCGGCTACATCGTTGAGAAGGGCAAGATCGTGTGCCCGAAAGGTGGCGGCGGCAACATGTTCTACACGCGCCGCGAGTACGCCAACTTCGTGCTGCGCCTGGAATACCGCATGGAGCCGGGTGGCAACAACGGAGTGGGGATACGCGCTCCACTCCAAGGGCGCATCTCGCAAGTGGCGATGGAGATTCAGATCCTGGACGATGAGTCGCCCCGTTACAAAGGCAAGCTGCGGGAGTGGCAGTACAACGGCTCGATCTACGGCGTGATTGCGGCGCGCGGCGGCCAGCCTAAGATGCCCTGGAAGTGGAACAAGATGGAGATCCGGGCCGAGGGGCGCCGCATTCAGGTGCGGGTGAACGGCCGCGTGGTGGTGGACGGCGATCTGGGCGCGGTAACGGATCCCAAGGTGCTCGCGGCGCATCCCGGCATCGCGCGCACCAAAGGGTACGTGGGCTTCCTGGGGCACGACACGAACGTCGAGTTCCGCAAAATCGAAATCAAAGAGCTGCCGTAGCCAGCTTCGGCACCAGCATCCACTTCAATATGCCCGCGGGTTCCGCTCCGAAGCGGTCGACGTCGATGCGCACAATCGCGCCTTTCTTGAAGTCTACTTGTAGCGAGGGCGCGCCGGCCAGGAACGCCGTAAGACGGCCAAACAACGGCTCGTGACCGGCCAGGTAGATGCTTTCCTCGTTCTTGTGCAGGCGGATTTCCTCCCAGGCATCGCGCGGATCGGCCATCGGTTTGAGCGCGTCCGACCGCACCGGCTCACTCTTGTAGCCCAGGATGTCCACCGCGAGTTGCGCAGTTTCCATCGCGCGCCGGTATGGGCTGGTAAGGACAAGAGACGGCTTCACGCCGGCCGCGCGAGCCACCTTGAGGATGCTCTTCAATCGTGCTATGCCTTCGCCGGTGAGCGCCCGGTCGGCGTCGCGCAATCCGGTGTGCCCCCACTCCGCGGTGCCGTGACGTTGCAGGTAGATCTCCATGTGTGGTGGCTGCCCCGTTCGTCATTCTGGCATACTCAAAGGGGTTTTCGAGACTCATGATCGATAAAGCAGCATGGTCGCAGCGCTGGGAGCGCATCGCCCTCTATCTGACCTTCGGATCCGCGGTGGCAGTTTTCTTTTCGATCGCGGTGTGCCACACCTTGCTGGCGCTCTCGGTGGTCGCGCTCTTGGTGTCCGGTGCGCGGCTGCGGTTTCCGCCGGTTAAGGCGCCGCTGGCAATCTTCTTCGCGCTCACCGTGGTCTCGCTGCTGCTGTCGACCGACCCTGCTGCCGGCCGCCCGCAGATCCGCAAGTTCTTCGTGTTCCTGGTGCTGCTCACCGTTTCCAGCGCCATCGTCAGGCTGAGCGCCGTGCGCGGTGTCGTGGTGGCATGGTTCGGCGCGGCCGCGCTATCGGCCGTGTGGAGCCTGGTTCAGTTCGCGGGGAAGGTAGGCCAAGCGCGTCAGGCGGGGATGAGGTTTTACGACTATTACGTGTCGACGCGCATCACCGGCTTCATGAGCCACTGGATGACGTTCAGCGGAGAGATGATGGTGGCGCTGCTGCTTCTGGCAGCGCTCCTGTTCTTCTCTCCGAAGGCGCGGCGTTATTGGTGGGCCTGGACTTCGTGCGGTGCGCTGATTGCGGTGGCGCTTGTGCTCGCGTTCACCAGGAGCATGTGGATCGCCACGGCGGTTTCGATCCTCTACCTGACCTGGTTCTGGAAGCGGTGGCTGGTGCTGGCCGTTCCTGTGGTGCTGGCGTGCGGACTACTGGTCTCGCCGGCCTCGGTACAAACCCGCGCCCTCTCCATGCTCCATCCGAACAAGAACATCGATTCCAACCAGCACCGCATCGTTTGCTGGCGCACAGGATGGGAGATGATCAAGGCGCATCCGTGGTTCGGCGTCGGACCCGAGCACGTGGGAATGGAACTGGAGCGCTATCTGCCGGCCGACATACATCCTCCCCTGCCCAAAGGCTGGTATGGCCACCTGCACAACATTTACCTACATTACGCGGCCGAGCGCGGCGTGCCCGCCATGCTGGCCCTGATGTGGATGTTGGGTAAGATGCTGCTTGATTTCCTGCGCCGCTTGAGCAAGTTGCCGCCCGGTGCGAGCGACGCGCGTTTCATGCTTCACGGAGGCGTGGCGGTCATCCTGGCCACGCTGGTCAGCGGGCTCTTCGAGGTTAACCTGGGCGACAGCGAATACCTCTACCTGTTCCTGGCCTCCATGGCGCTCGTTTACAACGCGAGCGAGCCCGAGACTACGGCCGCACAGTGACCTGGCGAACCATGATGGCCTTGCGCGCCTGGCCATCGCTTCCGGGGTACTTGAACCAGGAGTAGACGATCAGGAGACGGTCCTTGGCAATCGCCACCATGTCGGAGTAACCGCACGAATCCACCTGCACGCTGGGAGCAGTGAGCGGCACAAGGCGGTACGGCGCGCTCCAGATGCGCGCGTGCTTGTCGAACGAGAAGCGCACTTCGGCGCCGGGACGCCCCGAGCTAAGCGCCAGAACCCCGTTCGGCAAGCGGAGCAGCCGCGGATAGACACCGTTCGGCGCGATGATGGCGGGCTTGCTCCAGGTCTTGCCGTCATCGCTCGAAAGGCTCTGGTACATGGGGCCTTCGCTGCGCATGACGCACACCAGCGTGCGATTCTCCAGAATCTCGAATGTGGGCTCGGTGAAGCCGTCGCGCTTGGGGCCCGTCGGGTCCAGCACGGCGTCGGGCTGATAGGGGATGCGGCCCTGCACTCGCCAACTGAGCCCCTCGTCGGTCGAACGATAGAAGAAGACGTTCGAGTAGAAACGCTCCTGGCCCTCCATCAGGCCGGGGTACATGCACAGGAGAAGGGAACGGTCGTGCAAACGGCGCACCTGGCCGAAGACCACGATCGGGAATATCTCGCGGATGGAATACCGTAACGCCTGATCGTCTGTGAGCGCGGCGCGTTCCATCTCCCAATCGAGCGAGCCCTTCGGCAAGCGTCCGAACCAGATGCCCTGCAACTCGTCGGGCAACTCGCGTAGGCGGTAATGGACGTAGTGGTTCTTCCACTGGTCTGTTCGATCACCGAGCGAAGCGGGCAGCTTCAACGATGCGAGCGGAAGGGGGCGGGGAGTCCTCAATTCCAGGTGGTCGCCGTTCTTGAGACGCAGACCGTACACGCCCTTGGTGGTGACGTCGAGCTTCCAAGTGCGCCCGTTGTCGATCGAAATCGCGCGGTTGGGCTCGCTGGGTGTGAGCCCGTAGCTTTCAGCCGCGTCCGGCGCGATGTGGAAATGCACGGCGATGCCGCCATCCTCCCAGCGCACGATGGCTGGGAATTGATAGAAGCCCCAACGCCGGACCTCCGGCGGACCCGCTGCGACTATGACGGGGTCCAGGATCTGGACGCGCGGCGCGGCCAGCGATGCGGCCGCCGCGGCCAGCAGACCAAGCGTGGCAGACAAGAGTCTCATTTCGTTCCTTTCCCTGACAGTTGTTCCACTTCCGCTTGCGTCAAAGCGCGGTACTTGCCAATACCGAGGCCGCCTATTTCGATGGAGGCGATCGCCACGCGCACCAGCTTCAACACCTTGCTTTCGATGGCTTCCACCATGCGCCGCACCTGCCGGTTGCGTCCCTCGGTGATCGAGATCTCGAAGAACGTGTGCGCGCCGCTGTCGCGTACTCGCCGGACTTCGGCGGGCCGCGTGGGTCCGTCCTTGAGCGTGACTCCGCGGCGCAGTTGGTCGAGTTGCTCGTCGGAAAGCCGCGTGGCGGACTTTACCAGATACGTTTTGGCGACCTTATACGCGGGATTCGTCAGCCGCTCGGCGAATTGCGCGTCATTGGTGACGAGCAGCAATCCGCTGGTGTCCTGGTCCAGGCGGCCGACCGGAAATACGTATTCATTGAGGCCGGAGAGCAGGTCGTAAACCGTGGGCCGTCCTTCGGGGTCCTTGTAGGTCGTGATGTACCCTTTGGGCTTGTAGAGCAGCAGGTACACGCGCTCCTGAGAAAGTACGGGCTTGCCGTCGAGCGTGACTTTGTCGCGCTCGATGTCCACCCAATGATCCGGCGTTTGAATGAGACGCCCGTTCACCCGCACACGCCCCGTGCCGATCCAGCTTCGTGCCTCGGTGCGTGAGCCGACGCCGGCTTTCGACAGGACCCGGTCCAGAGTCTTGAGGACCCGTCGAGTGCCCGAACGGGCGGCCGGTTTGGGCTTCGTGCGCATGAGCGTAATTACCAGGATGAATCACTTGGGGGCAGGTGTCACGTGTGAGAAATGCACATTCAACTTGAACGAAGCGCGCACGTGCAGGAAGATGGATGCATGAACGCACAGCCGATCGCGCCCGATCCCTGGATTGAATTCCTGAAAACCGTTGACACGCCCACGCTGGCCAACGCCATCGAACTCCTCAAACTGCGGCCGCACAACCAAGGGTTCACGCCCTTGCAGATCCGCTGCCTGTTTCCGGAACTCGGCCGCATGTGCGGCTACGCGGTTACGGCCCAGGTGGAGACCATGACCGACATGGGGAAGCTTGACCGCGGAGTGTTCACTGAACTCTACCGCGCGGTGGACGCCTCGCCGAAGCCCGCGGTAATCGTTCTGCAGGAGATCGGCGGCTATCCCGACTACGCAGCGCACTGCGGCGAAGTGATGGCTACGTTCTTCACCCGGTTGGGCGCGGTGGGACTGGTGAGCGACTGCGGGGTGCGCGACATTCCCGAGGTTCGCGCCCTGGGTTTCCGCTACTTTGCGCGGGGCGCTGTGGCCAGTCACGCCTACTTCCGAATCGCAAAGCCCGGCGTGCCGGTGCAGATCTGCGGCCTGGTGGTGAGGCCCGGCGATGTGCTGCATGGCGACGAAAATGGCCTGCTTCTCATTCCGAACGAAGCACGCGAAGGGCTGGCTGCTGCCGTCGAGAAGGTTCGCACGAGTGAACGCAAACTGATGGAGCATG
Organism: Terriglobales bacterium; assembly: GCA_021372245.1. Taxonomy (GTDB): domain Bacteria; phylum Acidobacteriota; class Terriglobia; order Bryobacterales; family Bryobacteraceae; genus JAJFUV01. The sequence goes on along the minus strand of JAJFUV010000153.1, from coordinate 22,423 downwards.
TCCGCAGCGCTGATTTCTCCATCGACAAGTTCAGTTGGGACAAGGTGGAGTAAGCCTCATGAGCGAGAAGACAGTCTGGCGGAATCCGGTTCGCGAACGATTGGAGCGGGGCGAGCCCGTGGTAGGCATTACGGTAACGCTCCCTAGCGCGGAAGTGGCTGCGCAGGCGGCGGCCATCGGTTTCGATTTTCTCTGGATCGAGATGGAGCACTCGCCCATCACGCTAGAGACGCTGCGCAACATGGTGCTGGCCACGCGAGGACTGCCCGGCGTCCCATTTGCGCGTGTGCCGGTGAACGAGATCTGGACCGCCAAACGCGTCCTGGATTCGGGCGCGCTGGGCGTGATCTTTCCCTTCACCAGCACGCCGGAACTGGCGCGGCAGGCCGCCAATGCTTGCAAGTACCCTCCACTGGGACGACGCGGCTCGGGTGCGGGCCTGGCCACCCTGCGATGGCCGGCCGAGGAAGGCTATTACGATTTCGCCGACCGCAACGTCATGGTGATCACCGTCATCGAGGAAGCCCGCGCTGTCGAGAACATCGAGGAGATCGCCGCCACGCCGGGCATCGATGTGCTGTTCATTGGCACCAGCGACCTCTCGTTTTCTCTAGGCCTACGCGGTGAGCAGAACCACCCCAAGCTGCAGGACGCCATTGCGCGCATCGTGGCGGCGGCCAAAGCGCACGGCAAGTTTCTGGGCCGCCCCGTGGCCACCGCCGCCGACCTGAAAACGCAGATGGAGCAGGGGTTCCGCTTCTTTCAAGCCAAGTCCGATTTAGGATTCATGACAGCGGGCGCCAAGGCCTTCCTTGAACCGTTGGGGAAGTCGGCGCCCGTTGCCGGAAAGAACAGCCCGCTTTACTGAGCGCGTCACTTGTTGCGAGTCATTCGGTCGTAAACGAATCCTGCTCCGCCGCCCGACAGGGCGCCGAGGGCGGCACCTTTCCCGCCTCCTGCAATGGCTCCGATGGCTGTGCCCACACCGGCGGTGCCCGCGACAATCGCCACAGATTTACGAGTGGAGCGCGGCCGTTTTGTGCTGCGCGGCGCTACGGGAGCGGCTTGGCGGGCCGGGCTCGCCGCCGATACGGCTGCAGGGGCCTGTGGCGCCGCAAACGACGAAGGACGCGGTTCCGGCGCCGGTTGCGAAGGCACGTAGCCGACCAGATTCCCCTGGGCGTCGTACAAAGGCCCTGCATATCCGGGGACGGACGCCTCCGGCGCTGTCGCCATTGGCGGGGCAGGTCTGTTGTGACGCACTACCGCCGCCGTTCCTCCGATCAATAGGCCCGCCGCCAAAACTCCAGCTAGGGCGATTCTTGTTCTTGTGAATTCCATATTCGCCTCCAAGCCGGGAGGAGAGCAATCGCCATGCCGAAAGATAAGTAGCTCTATTTCAATAGATTGAATCGGTGCCGCGTCTGGTCCGCCGGTAAATTTTACCGACCTCTGCTGGCTAGACCCGAATTTCGATCTTGGAGGGCCGGTCTTCCGATGCAGCGGACAGGTCCAGGTGCCGTACTTTCCCATCCTGGATCCGCACATTGAGCCGCTGCGATGTACCGCCCACGTACGTGCCGGAGATGCCAGCCTTGCTCATGCGGTAGGTCAGGACGCGCCCGCGCCAGCGCAGCGTCTGCCCGAATCCCTGTTTCCAGAAATCGCCGGGCACTGTGGGCGCCAAAGTTACAACGCTATCCATCCCCAGTTCGACGCCCAGCAGGAAACGCTGCACGATCCGTATCAGGTTCGCCGGGTATTCGCAGTACTTCCGCGCTCCGTAACCGCCCTTCTCGTTGTAGCGTTCGCGCCAATACCAGCCACTCTCGCGGCCCGTGCCGGCAACGCGGCGGATCGAATCGAGAAGGCCGCGCGGGTCGCCCATGCGTGCCCGCGCCTGGCACTCGAGATACCAGACGCGCCCCATGGCAGCGAGGTCCATCCGGTCGGGGTGCGTGAATTCCCAGGCCTCGTACTTTTCCGGTTCTGTGGCGATGCCGGAGGGCATGCCGCCGTAGTAGAAGCGCTTCTCGTCCTTCAGCTTCGGCCAGAGCGCGGCCTGCTGACCAGACGTGGCAAGGCCAAATGCGAGGGCGCACCAGTCCGCGTCCGTAAAGCCGTGATTGTGGATGAAGCCTCGCTGGGGGTGGCGGTATTCGGCGAAGCGGTCCCCCATCCAGAAGTGCTCCACGAAGTAGCGCTGGATGCGCATGGCGAGCGCCTCGTAACGCGAGGCGCTTCTCTTATCGCCCAACATGCGGTTGAGGGCAGCCGCGCGGCGGAACGCGTCCACGGCGTGCGGTTGCGACACCCCATCGCAATCGATTCGCGTGGGCCGCTCCACGTAATAGCCCGCGCCCCGCACTGCGCCTTCCGGCGTGACCAATGATGCAAGCTGATTCGCGGCCAGATTCACTGACCTGATCCGCGCCGCGAGCCACTGCACGTCGCCCGTGCGCCGGAAGATGACGTCGGCGTTCTGGATATAGGTCGGCGCGGCGAGGGCGGCCAGAGGGTTGCCCGGCACCCAGTGCGTGTACAGACCGCCATTGGACGACACCTCCGATTGGTAGCCGGCCGGGCCGATCTTCTTGCCGGCAAGCGATGGCAGCACAGCGATGGGGAGGGAGCCGTCCGGGCGCTGGAAGGTGCGCACGTAGTCGAAGTTGAGCTTGGCGGTTTCAACTTCGCCCAGCCACAACAGCGCATCCGTCATCTGATGGCCGTCGAGCGATGGATAGGTGTTGCCGTAGCCGAAGCCTTGGCCGTCGGCGCACACCGAGAAATAGCCCAGAAACACTTTCGGATTCACGGCGGCGAGGACATTCTGGCTGGCGGCCTTCTGGTAGGCTTCGGCGATCAACTCGTCGGGGATCCATAGTGTGGGCGGCGCAGGGGCCGCCGCTGCGGCGCCCAGCCGGAGGAAATCGCGGCGGGAACAGGCCAGGTTCGGAGGGGTGCACATAGTACTTCCTCGCCTGATCGTAGTGCAGGACGAGGCCTGAAGACAAAAAACGCGGCGGCGCCTGGAGGGAGGCTGCGCCGCCGCGGGGATGGGTGCTGCTTCAGAAAACGAACCGGATGCTCAGTTGGATCCGGCGCGCGTAATTGTCCTGGGTCGACGCGTTGATCTGCCCGAAACCCGTGTCCTTGACGCTCTGCGCCGTCGTGACGGTCATGTTCGGCGATGGGAAATAGGGGTGATTGAACGCGTTGAGCGCTTCCGCGCGGAACTCGATGACCTTGCCTTCCGTGATCACCGTGTTCTTGATCAGCGCCAGGTCCACGTTGTTCCCGCGCTGCCGTCTCAACGAAGAGAAGCGGTAGGGCCACCACCGAAGCTGGGTGCTTTGCAGTTGCTTGCCGCTGGCGGTCTCGAATCCGGAAATGTTGAACCAGTGGTCTGGAGTGCGTTGATCCAGAGGAAGCAGGATGCTGGCCGGATCGCCATAGTAGATGCTGCTCTTCCACTCCAAGGGAGTGCCGCTCTGCACGCCCCAGATCCCGGAAGCCTGCCATCCTCCCACCAGGCGCGACGCGAGGCCATTGGTGGAGGAGAGGAAAGGCTTGCCCTTTCCGAATGGCAGCTCCCAAACTCCACTCAGGGTTATGCGGTGGGGCGCGTCGGCATCCGAAATTTCGTGAACTGGCCCCGGATCGCTGGCGTTCAGAAGGTTAACGGCCTGCATCCATTTCGAGAAGGTGTAGCTGCCCATGATGGTGTAGCCCTTGGAGAAGCGCTTCTGGACGCTCGTCTGAAGGCCGTGGTACCACGAGAAGCCTGACTGCTCGTCGGTCCAAATGTTGTTACTGCCAAAGGCACGGTACGGCGAGAGCAGCGTCTGCCTTGTGGTCTTGCTGCCGGTGTAGATACCCTGCGTATTGCCCGGCACCAAGCCGACCATCGGGTTGTCGATGCTGCCAGTCAGGTAGCTGTTCCAGGGGTCGTCGCGGGTCATCTTGGTACTCCAATACTGCCTGGGCAGCACATTGATGTTGCGGCCCTGATACTGCGTAGTGGAGCTGGCGATCGCCAAGTGATTGCTCTTGCTGCCGACGTAGTCGGCCTGGACCACCAAGCCTTTGATCTCCCGCTGAAGCCCGATTTCCCAGCGCAGAGTCATTGGCACTTTCGGCTCCTGGTTGAAGAAGGTAAAGCTCTGGCCGAGGTAGGTCTGGTACCCGTCGGCGTTACCCTTGGGCTCTGTGACACCGTTCGGGAAGGGCTTGTCGATGGTGGTGGCCCAGGATAAGCCGTTGTCGGTTGTGAGTACCATGGCGGTGTTCTGCGTGAAGCCGTTTTGGAAGACGTCTCCACGGCGCTGGCCGAGGAAGCCCGCGAACATGCCGAAGCCGCTTCTCAGCACGGTCTTGGGAGTGATCTGATAGGCCAACCCGACGCGCGGCATGAAGACGTTCTTGGGCGTGTGATACAGGGACCCACCGTTGCCGCCCACCCCGGCGAAGGTCATGCCGCCATTCAGGGCGAATGCGCTGACCGGAAGTTCGGGGAATCCGCCCGAGTAGTTGGGGTACAGGGTGGCGTACTTGGCCGCCGCCGCCGCCGAGATGGGCTGCACGTAAGATGTGTCGAAGCCCAACGTGCTCCGGTTGAAACGCTCGCGCAAGGGGGTCTCGAACTCATAGCGCACCCCCAGGTTCACTGTCAGCTTGTTGGATGCCTTCCAGTCATCCTGTACGAAGAAACCCCAGGAATTGGACTGCTCGACGTAGTCCGCCGAGCGGACAATGACTGCCGAGTCGGGCAAACCCAACAGCAGAGCGGCAATCGACTGCCCGTATCCGCTCGGGGAAGCCGAGGCGTTGTCCAGCGGGCCCTTGGTCCAACTCGAACCGAAAGTGAACGACCCGGTCTGCTGGTTGCCCACGAACCGGTCCGTCTCCTGATAGGCGCGGAATTCAAAGCCGGTGCGGATGGAATGCGTGCGGGCCACCTTGGACAACGTAGCGGATGCGGTGTGGTTGTTCACCGGGCGTTGTTCTCCGCCGATGCCGTTGCTGATATAGCTGGTGCTGGCGTAGTTGATGCGCGGGAAGCGCATGATGTCCTTGGGAACCTGGCTGGCGTACTGCGACGAGAAACCCAATTGCGTGATATCGAATCCGATAGCCGATGCGGGGCTGTCCGTCCCACGGATGAACCGGTTATAGCTGTAACGGGTATTCAACACCATGGTCGGCGTGATGGTGTACACGTGGTCGAACATCGCCGCCTTTGAATAGAACCAGAACTGGATGCCCATGAAGGCGTTGTCGAAGTAGTCGTTGTAGGTACTGTTGCGAACATAGGTGCTGTAACGGACAAAGAACCGCTGCTTGTCGCCAAGGTTCTGGTCCACGCGAAATGTGTGGTTGTAATACTTGGCCTTCTCGGCAAGGCTGGCGTCCCGGTAGTTATTGAGGCCCAGCGGATCGCCGGGGGTCTTCTCGACGGTCGGGTAATACGACATGAACGCCGCGCCCACCTTGGTGATTCTGGATGTGGGGACGATGTTGCCGGTAAAAGGCAGTTCGCGGTACCGGCTGCCCTCCTGAACGCGGGTGGCCGGATCGTAAATCTGGTAGGAGGATCCGCCATTGATCAGCAACTGCGAGAAGTCGCCGTTGTGCATGGCGGGGGTGGGAATCGTGTTCGTGGCATCATCGTGCCGGGGGCGCGCGTCGTGGATGCCCTCGTAGCCCCACAGGAAGAAGGTCTTGTTCCGTCCATCGTAGACTTTCGGAATCCGGAACGGACCGCCGAAAGATCCGCCCCAGCGGTCGAACTTGAAATCCGGTACCGGAAGGCCGGTCTTGTTGTTGAAGAAATCGTTGGCCAGGAGGCTCGGACGGTAGAAAGAGTAGCCGCCGCTGCCGTGGAACTCATTGGTGCCGGACTTGATGCTAATGTTAGTCACCCCGCCCTGTGTCTGGCCGAATTGGGCGTCGAAAGTCGCGGTCTGGACCTTGAATTCCTGGACGATGTCGGTGGGCGGCACATACGCCGCGGTCACCTCGTTGGAATTGGCAGTGGCGGTTGTAGGCGCGCCGTCGATGGTAATGTCGTTGAGATTGCCCCGGGTCCCGCCCATGGAGTAGTTGACGATGTGCGTCGGCTCGAATGGGCGATCCAGGCGGGCGCTGCCGTTGAAAGTGACACCTGCGGCCATCCCAATCAGGAGGAATGGGTTGCCATAGGACAAAGGCAGGCTGGACACTCGCTTGAAGTCCACCACTGTCCCCAGAGAGGCATTCTCGGAGTTCAGCAACGGAGCCTCGGCCGTGATCGTAACCGATTGCTCCGCGGTGCCGATTTCCAGTTGGAAACCGATGTCCAGTCGATCGCTGACGCGAACCTCGATGTCGCTTCTCACCGACTTCTTGAAACCCTTGGCGGTCACTTCCACCCGGTAAGTCCCCGGAGGGAGCAAGGGCGCCAGGTACATGCCTTCGGCATTTGTTGTGAGCGAGACCTTGGTCCCCATCAACTGATTTGTCACGACGACATCGGCACCCGGCAGCACCGCTCCGGTCTGGTCCGTGATCTTGCCGACGATCGCCCCGCGAGCATCCTGGGCCATAAGGCCCGACGTTCCCGCCCCCAGCAGGAACATGACTAACAACACAATTGCTATCAGTCTTTGCATGATTCGCTCCGTGAAATCCCTCGGCGGCCCATTCCGGCCACCTCCCGATTACGCCTAACCTCGTTGACAGCCGCGAAGTCGCATCGACCTCGCCGGCTTACAAAACCCCTGCAACGACCCCAGGACAGACTCTTCCTCCTTAGTGGCCGTAACCACGAGGGAGTATATGTCCGACCCTACGAAGTGTCAATGGGATTTGGGATAACAAACGGCCACGAATGGTGAGCAACCGGGTTGGTAACAGTGGTAACATTATCATCCGATGGGGCTTGACCAGGAAGCGATACGCGGGCAGGTGGAACGGTTGCTTCAAAGCAAGACCTTTGAAACTTCGGAAGCACACCGTCGTCTTCTGCAGTATCTGACCGAGGAAGCCCTTGCCGGAAAGGCCGATCGCCTCAAGGAATACACGGTCGGACTCGAGGCGTTCGGCAAGCCCGCCAGCTACGATCCGCGCCAGGACTCTATCGTGCGGCTCCAGGTGGGGCGCCTCCGCCAGAAACTGCTGGCATACTACGAAACCGAAGGCGCCGAAGATCCCGTTCACGTCGGCCTGCCCAAAGGCGGTTTCAAGCTCAGCTTCGAGCCGGGTCCGCGGGTGCGCAACGGCGGCACGGCCGTGAGCGCTCATCATCGGAAGATCATTGCGTCGTTGGCCGTCGCTTTGGTGCTGGCGATCGCGTGGGCCGTCTTTTCGACCGTCAGCTTGGTTGGACTTCGACGCCAGGTGGCTCCGGCGGCCACACGTTGGTCGCCTGAACTCGAGAAGATCTGGGCGCCTTTCATCCAGAGCGAGCGTCCCATGCTCGTGTGCCTGGGCGCGCCGTTGTTTGTCCGTATCCCGTCGCTCGGGTTCTTCCGCGACCCCAAGGCCAATGATTGGGACGAGGCCATGAGGTCCGAAAGGATGGCCACGGTGCGCAAGATTCTCACGGAAAGCCAGTGGCTGCCGAGCTACAATTTCACCGGCGTCGGAGAGGCCAGCGGGGCGTTCATGCTGGCACAGGTCCTTTCGCCGCGCAAGCGCGACATCCTGCTGACGCGCAGCAACCTGCTGAGCTGGCAGGAGATCACGGACAACGACATCGTTTTCCTCGGACCGCCCAAGTTCAACCTGCAGTTACAGGGGGCGCCGCTGGCGCAGGAAATCGTGATCGAGCCGGACGGCGTCCGGAACCTGAAACCGCAAAAAGGAGAACCGGAGTATCTGGCGGATCGGTTCCTGGCCGGCAAGCAGAACGACGGCGAGACGCACGCCGTGATCAGCAGAATGCCGGGACCCAGCGGCGTGGGTGAGTTTATGGCGATCTCCGGCAATGCCTCGGCCGACACCCTGGCCGCCGCGCAGTGGCTGACACAGCCGTGGCGAGCCGCTGAACTCGTCAAGAGACTGGGTGGCGATTCAGGCCAACTGCCGCGCTACTACCAGGTGGTCCTGAAGGTCGCCTTCAAGCACGGCGTGCCAGTGCAGAGTTCCTACGTGTTTCACCACGTGCTGCTCAAGCCGGATGCGCCACAGCCGCGCGGCAAGTAGTCCGCGCGCTATGCGGTTTTCGCGGGAGCCGCGCCCAGTTGGCCCGCGATCCGGGCGGCTTCCTCGACGGCGCGAGCCAGCACCGAACGGATCCTTCCGTCCTCGAGCATAAGCAGGCCGCCAATCGTGCAGCCCGCCGGCGTGGTGACGTCGTCGCGCAGGGCAGCCGGGTGACGGCCGCTGGTGAGCAACATGCGAGCCGCGCCGAGCGTCGTCTGCGCCACCAGGGTCAGTGCCAGTTGCCGCGGTAGTCCAACCTTCACGCCCGCTTCGGCGAGCGCCTCCATGATGAGGAACTGGTACGCCGGCCCGCTGGCGCTCAGCGCGGTGATGCCGTTGAAGTGTGTTTCGTCGACGGGTATGCAGCGGCCCACGGCCTCGAAGATGTGCCGGGCGCGGTTCAGATGGTCTTTGCTCGCGCGGCTGCCGCGGCAGATCACGGTCATGCCTTCGCCCACGACGCACGGTGTATTGGGCATGGCGCGCACCACGGGGTTGCCGGTTCCGAGCAGGAACTCGACCCGGCCCGTGGAGACTCCCGCCATGATCGAAATGACCAGCGCTTCGCTCCGCAAACCAGCGTCGCGCAGCATGGTCAGGGCGACCGGCGCGTCGGCCGGCTTCACGCAGACCAGAATCAGGTCCGCCGTGGACGCGTGCTCGGCGAAGTCGTAGACCACCGGGATACCGAGTTCCCGGCTCGCACTTTCGCAAGTGGTGGCGTTCTTGTCGGCCGCCCAAATGCGCTCGCGCGCGATCAGCCCGCTGTTGAGCACGCCTCGAATCAAAGTCCGGCCCATGACGCCGGCGCCGACAACTCCCAATGTGAGGCCTTCGGCAATGACCGGGACCTGGCTGGCGGTGGACTCTTCGTAATCTTTCGACATCGTGTGACCTCAACCTCGACGTAGTGGTAGATGCGGGCTTCAGCGCGGCTCGAACGCGCGCAGCCGGTGCACCAACTGTGTGAGCGAATTGTACCGGCTCAGGCGAATGCCGGCGGCCCCGCCCCCCGGATGCAGTTCCACGAATTCCGGCTCCGGATCGAGGCCGAAGCGGCGGTAAAATGCCGCTTCAATGAACCGCTTCACCTGCTCCGGATCGGCCGCCTGGCTGTCCACATGAACCTGAAAGTAATCGCCTTGACCGGCTGCGTTTACTCGCACGGCGACCGCCCCCGCTCCAAAGGCGCGCTTCAGCATAGCCTCGGCTAGGTCTATCAGGGCCAGCCCCCGGAAGAAGTTGGTTCCTCGGAGGCGGTGGAACTCGGGCGGGTTATCCGGTGACAATGAGGCATCGTCCAGGTCCTGATTGAAATCGAACGGCACAGCCCCATGCCGCTCCAACCAAAGGTCCAGTAGATCCGGACCCGTGACGCCCTTTTCCCACTCGAGTTTGGACTCCATCTCCGCGCGGCTGGGCAGGCGCTCCGGATCGATCTTCACCGAGCAGTCTCCAAGCTGCGATAAAGACACGCACTCGATCCATTCGGAGGTGTGATGGATCAGATGGAAGTTCTTGGCCACCTCGCCGAACAGGTAAGCGACCATGGCACGCAGGGGCACGCCCTTTACGTTTTCAATCTTTCCTTCCGCCGTGACGTAGCGCAAGACCGGGTCCTGCCAGCCGGCGAACAGGCTGGCCAGGGTGACTTGTGCCTTCTCGGCCGCCGATTGACGATCGAGTCCTCCGGATTCCATCAACTGCTCCGCAAGCCAATCCAGGTTGGCGAAGGCGGACTCTCGCAACTGATACTGCGTCGCCAGAAGCGGAAGCTGCCGCAGGACAGAGCAGATCCAGGCGCGGTTCTCCACTTTGAGCGCACCGTCCTCAACCAGATCGTCCTCGATCACCTTGAAGTAGTCCATGTCGAGCGGCAGACGGGTCAGCACGGCAGCGATGTCGGCGGCCTTGCCCGTCATCTTGCGCATCTCGCCGGTGGTAAGCGGCCCTTGGCCGGCGATCGGCGCGAAGACGCCCCAGCTCCATCGCCAGGCCTCGCGGTCGCGCTCCACGCTGTACGGGAAGATGATTCGGAATCGCTCGGCCGGAACCGGGAAGACCCCGATGATCCGGTAGTTGTCCCGCGGATTGGAGCTGATCAGTGTTCCTTGTCCCGCGCGCCCTTTCTGTTCGGTGGCTTGATCCAGCGACCCCGCTCTTACACCGGTGCCGTATTCGGCCTGGCACGCCAGGTGGACCAGCAGATCCGCAGGTACACCTAGGCTAAATAGTGCGTTGACGGCGTTCTTGGTGGCAACGGTCACCGCGGAAGAACTGGAAAAACCTCCCTGCGGGATGTTCCCCGTGGAAATGAGGCGCAGACCCTTGAAATTCTCGCGTCCCAGGTGCTCCTGAACCTTGGCGCCCAGCGAACCTTTGCGCAGCGTGCGCATGGACGCGATTGCGTTGCCGACCAGCGCGAACGGACGGCGCATGTTGCTGCCAGCCCACATTGAGGACGGCGGCAGCGGCATGCCCCTGCGCCGCCGCGCTTCCAGCTCCTCCTCGCTGAAGTAGCCGAGCGAAAGCAGCAGGTTCTCGCTCATCCGGGTCCCGAATCCCTCGTAACTGTGAAGGTCCGAGATCTCCTCGCCGGGGTACATCACCTCGTTGTCGCTGGGTAGGGAATTGACCTGTTCGCGGTACTTCGGGTTCATCGGGTAAAGGTGAATCCGCCGATCATCGGACCCCTGCGCCAGGACGACGATCTGCTCGTCGCCGGCCTTGCTCCCGGCCCCGATGGGCATCTGCCAGGCGGGGCCGTGGAAGCGCATCATGTCTGGGTGCATGAACGCAAGCCGCAGCCGGCCTCCGGAAATGCCGATCCCCACGGGTTGGTCCGGCTGGAAGGCAAGCTTTTCTTTCAAAGCGGCGGTGACCAGTTCCGCAAGTTGGCGCGCGATGGAGGCCACCTGGGCCGCGGGACGACTGGCGGCGATGGCCTGCGCGGCTTCCTCGATCTCAATTTCTTCCGGGAACAGCAGGCCGCGCGTCGTAGCCAGGATGCCTTCGAGCAGCGCCAGGTCCATGGGCTGCGTGACGTCCGAACACAGCAGATCGTACTCCGGGTCGGCGACCGTCGTCGTGGTGGTGCGTATGTCGCCGCCGTCCCGGCTGATGGCTTCGATAACGTCGGTCAGGTAGTACTGTCCCTGGGCGTTCGCGTTGGTCAGGTTTTCGAGATACCGCCGCAGGGTGGAGGCGCGGATCGCGTACAGCGGGCAGTTGCCCTCGGTCAGGTTCAGCAGCGTTTCCCGCGAAGCCGGGTCCGCGATGGCCAGGATGTCGCGCTCCTCCACGATGCGCAGCACCCGTCCGTCAGGAGCGCGCAACACCCTTCCTTTGCCGCGGTTCCGGGGCGGCTCGTAGCGGGCCGAAAGAAACGTGATGTCGGCTTCCCGCGCGCCGGATGAGTGCGTGGCGCACAGCCGCCACAGCACGGACGAGGGTACGATGCGGTCGCCCATCGTGATGATGAGCAATGGATTCTTCTGTCTCAGATCCGGAACACTGTACGCTTCGTAGACGGCGTACGCGGTTCCACCGACCATGTTGTCCGAACGGACATATATGTTGTCGCTGCCCAGCGCCGCGGAAACCTCTTCGTACCGGTAGCCCACCAGGCAGACGACGGGCGAGGGATTGAAACGGCGGAATGCGTCGATAGTATGTCGCGCCAGTGGTGTCCCGTGCACGGGTTGGATGCACTTGGGATCGGTGCCGAAGCGCGTGCCCTTGCCCGCGGCCAGCAATATCAGGACGGGTGCGTCCTCCGTGATACCGCCATGGAGGGTGATGCTGGACGGATTGAGGATCTTCTCCACCGCCGGAAGCACAGCATCTTTGAGAAGCCGGGCGTCGGCGGAAGGCAAATCATTGGGCTGCGGCATTTGAGTCTGTTCAGGGTGCGATCTTGACGGCGGTGAACGCCGTGAATCCCCTTCCTATAGATTGGAGCATACCTCAGCCGTCCAGAATCTCAAAAAGCTGCCCGCACGCGACGGCTACTTCTGTGGAGCCCTGCCAACAGCCTGCATTAGTTCGCGGACGCCCTCCATTACCGTCTCCTCGACCCTATCGCCAAAGACACCGGGATGTTCGCTCATGAGGATCGCGTCATGCCCCTCATAGCCGCCTTCCTTGAGGATCCGTAGGGAGGGGATATAAGAAGGGATGTCGTTGGAATAGCCGGCCACGATCATCTCCTCCGAGCCGTACTCCTTCTTCACGCGCAGGCTGTATTCGGCAACCACCTCTCCGTTCATGGCGAGTATGGTCAGGCCTTTGCCGAATCGAATCGCCTGCATGGTATATGGCAACCGTGGCAGGGGTGGCTTCCCCGATTCGTACAACTTCAGCATGCGCTCGGCGTGCCTGCGGACGAGCGGATCACTATCCTTGGCTTGTTGTTCGAAGCCTTCCAGCGAGAAGGGCGCGAAAGGCAGCTCTGTTGTGAGCATGGCGGTCTTGAACGGTGCACGGACCTTTGTCATCTTTGCGGCCATGGCGCGATCCACTTCGCCGGCCAGTTCGTGGCCGTACTTCTCGGCCAGTTCCATCTTGCCGCGCGGGTAGGTGGTCTGATCGCCTCCGCAAAGTTGCATAAACAGTGCCGTGGCGCTGGGATGCGCCTTTTCCCAAGCGGCCTGAGCAATGCCAGGGTAGTCCCCGCTAATCACATAGAATGTCGGGGTCAATGCGGACGAGTGGCACGAAAGCCCGAACAACACGCCGCGTAGCTTGCCGTCGGCGCCGGATATCCGCAGCACGGGGACGGTCTGGTCAACCGGACCGTTGGGATCCATGCCGAAGCGAAATCCTCCACCGGGCACGCGCTCACGGCGGTTATGCGAGAACCCCACTTTGCCGGTGCCGTAGGAGATCTGCGCGGGGCGAAGGTCCGCCACGGCGGCGGCCGCCGCCTCCGTCACGGAGTCCATCACCTTGTTCCGGTACCCTTCGATGCGGTGCAGCATCTCCCGGTCCGTACCAGTACGCCAACTGAGCGATGGCCCCGAGTGGGTGTGAGAGAAATTGATCAAAAGGTGAGACCGGTCTATGCCGTGTTTGTGCATGACCCGGGCGGCCACCATGTCCGTCATCGGCTTGGGCATGTTCACCAGGTCCACGGTAATGACGATCAATGTTTGCCCTTTGGCGTCCTCTATCGCCAGCGCCTTCGTCCACAGATCGTGGGCGATGCCATCGGACGGGTGCGTGCGCGCGGCGAAACCTCCCATCCAGATCGGAGTCGGCGGAGTGATCAGCCGCTTCCCGAAACCGGCTTTGAAGCCCGCGCCATAAAGGCTTCCCGAAATCAAGAGTGCGAGCAGCAGACTAAAGTGTTTCATGAGTTCTCTCTTCGCAGGGTACGAAGTATACACACCAACACACGCTTACGGCGCAGCAAACCATCATAACGCCGTACATCTCTGGGCGAGGAACATCATTGCTGGAAGTCTTCGGGCCTGAATTATTGAAAAGGCTGGTGAGCGCGGAAGGAATCGAACCTTCAACCTAGTGATTAAGAGTCTCTCTAAACCATTGATTCATAGTGGCTTAGCGTTGTTTGACCTTGCTAGTGGCCCGGTTTACCAGGATTGGCGGTTGTTAGGAGTTGCGCTCGAAAACCAGCCATTTCTAACCCTGCTCCCCACAAAATCCCCCACACCGGAAGCCGCAACAATTGAGGCGTGATATGTTTGTGGATGCCGCATAGCTCGACGGGGCGACAAGCCGGGGACCCTGCCCGGTTTGCGGCAATTCCTTCTCAGGGATCGTTGAGGGAACGATGGACGCAACTTCCGCCTTTTGGCGCGACCTTGAATCCCGGTTTCGGGAACTGCTGAATATTCCAGAAGCGGCACGGCTGACCGGAAACTATTTTAGCGGGCAATGCGGACTGATAGACGGGCCAACCGACAAAAGCGAGAGGGCGTGGCTTTACCAGTTGTTTCCTCCGCTTGCACGGGCCGGCGCGATCAAAGCGGGCGCGCCGAACGGGGCGGACCCGCTCAATGCTTGGTTGAACCTTCTCCGAGCGGAAAGCCCGCACTTCCATCAGATGGGTGTTCCCGATGGCGGCGGCTGGATTCAGAATCTTGTTTTGGCGTCCGCCGAATACTGTATCGTGCGGGCCGCGCGCGCCTTCGAGTTCGAGACGGCGGCGTTGGCCGGCGTACCCGCGTTGTCCGACCAGACGAAACGTAAGCTGGCGGTGCAGTTGAACACCCTGAGAGACAAGCAGAAACTTACGGATGAAGACATTTCCGGCTATGACCGGGAACGGCAGCGGTGTCTGAAGATGCCAGCGGACCACGGAACAAACCCGGCGGAGTCCGAAGCGAAAGGAAGGAAGCGCGGGCCAAAGCCAGACCACGAATCAGCGTTACGGGTCGCCGAGATTGTCGCGCGCGTGGCGCCTCACGGCGATTGGCGCCCCAGGTTGGACGATCTCTGCGAAGCTCTTGATGAAGATCAAGTCCCGTATCCCGCGAGATGGCGGAAACGGGACCGAACCTGCAACGGATGGGCCGCTTACGATGAGCGTGCGCATGCAGTCAAGGCCATTGAGTACCGCCTTAAGATAGCAAAACAGCGAAAGAAAGCCACTTCCGAAACTTTCTCCTAATATCCGCAAACTTCCGCAATCCCGTGCTACTCACCGGAAAGCCCGGTTTTACGGGGTCTAGACTGCGGAAGTTTCCAAAACAACTCTCGGTCCTTATGCTTCGGGTGGATGGCAACGAAGCCACCCGAGAAAGGATCGAAATGGCAACACCGAATAGCACGATTGAAACTCTTCTGAACGAGCATGACGTAGCACGCATCACCGGCTTGTCTGTGGCATCCGTCCGGCGGTGGCGGCTTCTTCGGCAGGGACCGAGATACTTGAAGATCGGCGCGGCGGTTCGCTACAAGCTGGAAGATATTTCGGCATGGCTCGAATCCCGTCCTTCCGGCGGCGGGCACCAGGAGGCGCGGTAGATGGCTGATTCGGCTATCACCTTCACCTCGGGCGAAGTCTCCGCCTATTATGCGGCGCGCGTCCCGCACCTGAAACAGCGGCGCGCGGCGGAATGGCGCGGCGCCTGTCCAATCCACCACGGGAAGAACGATAACTTCGCGGTGGACCCGAACAGCGGGCGGTGGTTTTGTCACTCCGCCTGCGGGCGCGGCGGGGACATTCTGGAACTCGAAGCGGCTCTGACCGGCGGGGACTTCTCGACCCGGAAGGCCGAAGTCTTCAGGCTGGTGGGACGGACCGAGTCCGACTACCGGCGCAACGGCACCCGCACGAATGGAAATTCGGCGGGCACGGGACCTTCAGAACTTACAGAACCCACCAGCACTGCGGGCGGGTGGCGGAAAGTGGCGCGCTACCCGTATGTGGATCGGGGCGGAAGCCTTCTCTTCGAGGTTATCCGCTACTCGAAGCCGGACGGTGAGAAAGTCTTCCGGCAATGCAGACCTGATGGACGCGGCGGCGTTGTTTGGAACCTGGATGGCATCGAGCGGGTTCCGTATCGCTTGCCGGAATTGCTCAAGGCCGAAACCGTCTATCTTTCCGAGGGTGAAAAAGACGTTCACACCCTCGAAGAATGGGGGCTGGTGGCGTCCTGCAATCCGGGTGGGTCTGGCAGTAGCGGGTTGTATGCGGGATGGACGGAGTACTTCCTGCGCCGGCATATCGTCATCCTTCCCGATAATGACGAACCGGGCCGGAAGCACGCTGCGACGGTGGCGGCGGCTCTGTGGAGCGTGGCGGCTTCCGTCCGCATCGTGGAGCTTCCGGGCTTGGGACCGAAGGGAGATGTTACCGACTGGCGGGAAGCCGGCGGCACCTTCGAGCGGTTCCGGGAACTGACGGACGCGACGGCGTTGATGGACGCGGTGGCGCTCTCCGAGTTGTGGAGGCGCTGGGGACTGACCGACGCGGAAGCGCGGCACCAGGCGCGCGCGGAAGCGGCGGACGAATGGCCGAAGCCGGAACCGATCCAAAGCGAGCTTCCGCCCGTGGACGGCTTCTCCGAAGACCTTCTCCCGGATTCCCTCCGTCCGCTGGTGGCGGACGTGGCGGACCGGATGCAAGTCCCGATGGACTACCCGGCGGTGGTGACGGTGCTCTGTCTTGCCGGCGCGGTGAACCGGCGGGCCGTAATGCAGGTGAAGGCGCTCGATACCAGTTGGGTGGTAGTGCCGAACCTTTGGGGCGGCATCATCGCGCCTCCGGGCTTCATGAAGTCCCCTGTCATTCAGGCGGTAGCCCGTCCCCTGAATCAGATTCAGGCTGAATGGCGGCAAGAGCACGAAGAAGCGCTGAAGGACTACGCGAGGGAGAAAGAGGAATACGAGCTTCGGCGCGCGGCGTGGAAAGAGCAGTACAAGGCGGCATCGAAGAAGGGAAACGCGGCGCCCGACAGACCGGAAGATGAAGCCGAAGAACCGAAGTTGCGGCGGTTGATCGTGAACGATGCCACCTTCGAGGCGCTTCACCAGACCATGAGCGAGAACCCGGCGGGAATCCTGGTCATCCGGGATGAACTCACGGGCTGGTGGAGTCAGTTGGACCGGGCGGGCCGGGAAGGTGAACGGGCCTTCTGTCTACAAGCGTGGAACGGGGACACCGGGCACACGATAGACCGGATCGGGCGCGGCACCATTCACGTTGAAGCATGCTGTATGTCCATGTTGGGCGGCATCCAGCCGGGCCGGCTTCGGTCGTATCTGGTGGATGCGCTCGAAGACGGTCCGAGCAATGACGGGCTGATTCAGCGGTTTCAATTGCTGGTGTGGCCGGACACGGCGCCCGACTGGAACTATGTGGATCAGGCGCCCGATGCGGCCTCCGAGCAAGAGGCCGCGCGCGTCTTCCGCAAGCTGGTGGAGATGGACGCGGAAGACCCGGTACGGCTTCGGTTCGCTTCAGATGCACAGGAACTCTTTATCGAATGGCTTGCCGAACTCGAAGCGAAGATTCGCGGGGATGAACTCCACCCGGCGCTGATTTCGCACTTGAGCAAGTATCGCAGTCTCATGCCGAGCTTGGCGCTTTTGTTCTACCTGGCACAAGCCGGCGGCGGGGACACCGGTACGGTTTCGCTTCGTCACGCGCAACAGGCGGCGGCGTGGTGCCAATACCTGGAGTCTCACGCGCGGCGGGTCTATTCCTGCATCGTGACTCCACAACTGCGGGCCGCGCGCGAACTGGCCGAGAAGATCAAGCACCGGAAGGTCGGGAAGGACGGCTTGTTCTCTTGCCGGGATGTGTACCTGAAGGGGTGGAGCGGTCTGGATTCGCCTGAAGCGGTGAAACAGGCGGCGAAAGTCCTTCAGGATGCCGGATGGGTCCGGGACCTGTTTACGGAATCGGGACCCTTCGGCGGGCGCCCGTCCAATCGGTACGAAGTGAATCCGGGGGTGTGGGAATGAGCACGCAACCGGCGACCCGAAGCCGCTGGATGGACTGGAAGCCGAAGGTGCGAATCTTAGCGGAACCGGTGGAGAGTGAACTTACAAAACAATCAAAACCCGGTTTTGTAAGTTTTGAATGTGCCACCTCCGCCGAATCTCCCGAGATTGAGGTGGGGCCGGACCCGGCGGAGTTGGCGCGCGCGTCCGCCATTCTGAACCGGGCCGGCGTCCGCCTCACGGCTCTTGAAGGTGGCGCAACCATCGGCGTGTGGAGTGATTTGGACGGGCCGGAAGTCCGGGCTGCGCTTCGCACTTTCGGATCGGACAGGCTGCCGTTGCGCTACCTGGATGGGGCGGGCATCCCCATGCGGTACAAGGTGCGGCGGGTGGATGGTGAACCCGTCTCCACGAACGTGCTGGCCAAGATGGAACAGTGGGAAGGCAACCTCATGGAAACGCCCGACCCCATGGAACCTCCCGAAATATCGAGGGGCCGACCCATCGAAGATAAGTCCCGATGGACGGTCCGGGACCGGATGTTGAAGGAAATGAGCTGGTGCTCGAAGGGCATCCCGTGGGCGGAGTGGAAGGCGGCGGCACTCAACCGGCTTTTCCAAGAGCAATGCTTCACCGGTAAACCAGGCCGCATCACGGCGGCAACCGTCCGGCACGGTGAGCGGAAGGCGGGCGGCGATGACTGAGAAGTTGATTCACGTCCCCATCGAAGAGGCGCGGGCGGCAAAGTGGCGGCGGGGCCGGGAGCACTACGGACCCGTCTTCATCGGGCACCCGCTTGAAGAGTTGGACGAAGAACTTCTGGATGCCATGAATAACGCGGGAGAAGCCGCAAGGCAAGGCTTCCCGAAGGCGGGCATAGCCCAGGGACCTTCAGAGACTCTGCGAACGAATACGTGCGATCTACGGCGCGGTGGCGGGCAAACCATGACGAAACGAGGGCGAACTCACGGATTTTCGCACCAGTACGCGCGCGTCATTGAGTCTTCCCACCGAAGGGCGTCTTCCGCGCAGTACACGCGCGTGTGATGGAGTCATCCGACGAAAGGGCGAGCAAACGATGAAAAAAACACGGTGTGGGGCCAAAACACGGCGGGGGATGGAATGTTTGGCGTCGGCAATCTGGAGCACCCGAAGCCAGCGGTTCACCCGCTGTAGGAACCACGGCGGACTGAGCATGGCGCCGAAGACGGCGGAGGGGATCGAGCATATTCGGCGAGTGAAGACGAAGCACAGCCGATACGGCAAAGGCAAAGCCGAATGGCGGTACTATTGGGAACTGCTGACAAATCGTCGCACCGTGTTGGCCCAGCTTTACGGCAGCGCGACGAAATACGAGCATCCTGGAGAGTTTTCGAAATGAGCAAACTGATTTCCTTACTGCTTGGGTGCGGTGGCGCCGTTTTGTTGGTTGTCGTCTATTGGGCTGGCTGGAAACAAGGCAAGGAGAGCTTGAAAATCTCCGCTGGTTTCCAATTGCCAACCGCAACCGAATCTTTTGGTCTGCGTTCACGTTGCGCGGAACTAGGCCAAAAAATCGTGGATGAGAATGTAATCGGAATCGCGCTTACACAAGGACAGGTATCACACTACGATCCAACATCCAATCGCTGCTACGTTCGTTTGGACGTTACGACAGCCGACCTCTCTACGCCCCAGGATAAGTTCTACAGTGCGGCCTATCTGTACGACGGCCAAACTAAAGAAATGCTGGCGACATTCAGCAATAAGCAGGGGCAAAAATCGGCCAGCATCTTCATGGATGGGTGGCGTGACTTCGCTCCAAGTGTTGGACTGACCGATCTGGCAGCACAGGCGGCAGATAAGGACCATCCCGAGTGGGACTTTGCCACGGTTCAGGCGTTTATGGACGGTGTGATGAGGGATCGGCGCTGATTGTCCGTCATGCAACGGGTCCGTTGAATGACAACGGGCGGCGGTTACGCTTCGGAGCGATCCTGAGGGATCACGGCCTCACGGGGACGGCCCTTGACTGTCCCCGCCTTGATTGCCTGATCTACCAGACTGACGAACTCGTGTTCCTCTTCGTTCCATTCGTCTATCTGGTCTTCGAGCAATGGCTGATCCGGTTCAAGCATGGCTACCCTTCGGAACGCTTCTTCTTCGCCCTACGTGCGGCAACGGCGGCGGCGGAAGCCTTCTTTGCGCGGTCCTTGCGTTCTTCAGGCGTCATGGTTTCAAGGGAACGCTTTCCGCCGATCTTCCCGCCCTTCGCGCCTTGTTTGCGGAAGAACTCCAGCACCTCGGGCGGAAGCCGCTTCTTCGCCATGCCCTATCTTAACCCGGTTTTGGCTGCTAACGATTGTTTTTTGTTACTACCTAAAGGGGGTTTAGGTATAATCGTTGCTATGAAGGCAATTGGCTACGTCAGGGTGAGCACGGAGAAACAGGCGGACTTCGGCGTTTCGCTCGAAGCGCAGACGGAGAAGGTCCGCGCTATGGCAGTGGTGCAAGGCGCGGAACTGGCCGAAGTCATCATTGACGCGGGCGAATCCGCGAAGTCCCTGAACCGTCCGGGCATGGCGCGGCTTCTGTCGCTGGTGGATGCCGGCGCGGTGGATGCCGTTATCATTGCGAAGTTGGATCGGCTCACCCGGAGTGTGAAGGACCTTGCCGAACTGCTGGAGCGGTTCAACCGGCGCGGCGTGTCCCTGGTGAGCGTAGCCGAATCCCTGGACACGGGCACGGCGGCGGGCCGGCTGGTGCTCAATATCATGACTGCGGTTTCTCAGTGGGAGCGGGAAGCCATTGGGGAACGGACGCGGGACGCCATGCACCATAAGCGGGCGAACGGTGAGCGGGTGGGAACGGTCCCCTTCGGATTCCGCATGGCGGCGGACGGGATGCACCTGGAATCCGATCCGGCGGAGCAAGGCATTCTGTCCCGCATCCGGGAGTTGAAGGCGGCGGGCCACACCACCCGGCAGATTGCGGACGAACTGAACCGGCAACGCTTCACCACCCGGCGCGGGACGGCATGGCGGTTTCAGTACGTGGCGGAAGCACTCCGGGCCGCATAGGGTTTTGTAAGTTTTGAAGGTACGGTATGCAGGGAAAACGGCAAGATTCGAGGGCGGCGGGCAAGCCGAAGACGAAGGCGGCGCCGAAGGATCGGGCATGGTTTGAACGGAAGGTGGCCGAACTGAAAGCCGAACTGGACAAGTTGCCGGCGGATCGGCAAGAGCGACTGTGGCGGGAACTCGATAACAGGAAGGGACACTGAGCAATGGCGGTCTTCAAGCGTGGGAAGGTCTGGTGGTACGAGTTTATCTTCGCGGGCCGGCGCATCCGGGAATCTGCGAAGACTTCGCGTAAGACGGTGGCAACCGAGGCGGAGCGGAACCGGCGGCTTGAGCTGGAGAAGACTTTGGCCGGGATTCCAGCCGAGAAACGGGAAAACCGGATCAATTCCGTCTCTGACATGGTGAAGCCGTATATGGAGAGCTACGGTATCAACCACCGGGCACAATCCGTTCTGTTCGTGGAAGGGCGGTTGGCGCACGTTACGCGGTTGCTTGGCGGCGCACTTCTTCCCGATCTGACGGAAGAGATAATCCGGCGCTACATCAGGACCCGGCTCAATGAGGGCGCGTGCGGGCGTACTATCAACATGGAACTGGGCGAGTTGTCGCGGGCCATCGGGCGGAAATGGTCCGTCCTTTGGCCGAAGGTGCGGAAACTCGAAGAGCGGAAAGATGCGGGCCGCGCTTTATCGCCCGAGGAGGAAAAGCGGCTGCTTGAGGCGGCGGCGATGAAGAAGCGGTGGCAATTGGCCGCAACGATCATACGCGCCCTGCTACTGACGGGGATGCGATGTGGAGAACTGACCGGCGCGACCTGGGGACAGGTTGATTTCGAGCGTAAGGTGCTGACGGTGGGCCGCGCGAAAACGTCTTCTGGCACGGGGCGGCAGATCCCGATGAATAGCGATCTGTTCAACCTGCTCACCATGCACGCGGCGTGGTTCACCAAGAAATTCGGCGAGACGCGCCCTGAGTATTACCTGTTTCCCTTCGGCAAGCCGCAACCGACAGACCCGACGCGCCCGACTTCCACACTGAAGACCGTATGGGGAAGCATCCGAAAAGAAGCGAAAGTACCCTGCCGACTTCATGACCTGAGGCACACGGCGGCTACGAAAATGGCAGAGGCCGGCGTTTCGGAGAGCACCATGCTTGCTCTCATGGGTCACATGAGCCGCGCCATGCTGGAACGCTACAGCCACATTCGGATGGCAGCGAAACGCGGCGCGGTGGAAGCGCTTGCCTTGACACCGAAGCCGAAAGAGGAAAAGCCCGAAGCGGACGGGGCCGAAGGCGCGGTTTCAAATGGGGTCCCCACAAATTCCCCCACAACCGACACACCCTCCGCGATCCAATGACGGCTAAGTGATTGATATGGATGGTGAGCGCGGAAGGAATCGAACCTTCAACCTAGTGATTAAGAGTCACTTGCTCTGCCAATTGAGCTACGCGCCCGATTTGGGTTGACTTGGCTGTGCGAGACGCGCTAGACCACCTTGCGAACGCCGCACATTTGTCAGTATATCATTTTGCCCCGGCGGTTGTGTTGTACACCGCAAAATCGCGGATGCGCGGCGTGTCGGATGACTCGATCACGCGGATCCGCACGGCGCTGGCAGTCGCCGGCGCAAAACGGTCGATCTTCTTGTGTCCGATAGTGCGCGCCGCAGCCAGGGTCTTCCATTTTCCACTCACCAGGGCCTGGATCTCGTACCGGTGCACGTGCTGGCCGTAATAGAGGTCCTCCATGGTCACCACGCTGT
>JAJFUV010000085.1 GCA_021372245.1 Terriglobales bacterium | reverse complement strand
TCCGGACGGTTGATGTAAAGGTCCTTGCTGTAGCGCCCCTGCTCGGCGCTCTCGTGCGCCTTCCAGCGGCGCAGGGAACCGGCCGACGCCGCCAGCGACAGGTAGCGGCGCGGCTCGGGACCTTCCAGCACGGGGGCGTCGCTCTGGTAGATGTAAATGCCGGGAACGCCCAACTCATAGGCTGCCAGGATCCGATTTAGGAACATTCCCGGTTTCGAAAGCCCCCAGCCAAGGGCGTCGACGCAGGGCAGCAGTTTGGCCCGCGTCCCTTTCACGCCTTCGATGTATTCGCCGATGTCGAAAGTCAGGTGGCGGCCTTGTATGTTCGACGGCGCAAGATAATCGACCAGACCCTCGCGCGCCCACGTCGCGTAGTCCATGTACTGCCAGCCTGTCACGCCGCGTGCGGGAAAGCGTGTGAGAATGCCGACCCGCTTGCCACGCTTCTGTGTGTAACGGTCCGCCAGGGCGCGCAACTCGCGGAAGAAGCCCGTCACGGTTTCTTTGCTTGTCACCGAATTCGGATAGCGGCACCAGTCCAGGGAGATCGATTCTGCTCCGATTTCGAGCGCCTCTTCGAACATGCTCAGCACGTAAGCGCGCACCTCGGGCACTTCGTATCGCAAGCTACTGCCCTTGCGCCATTCCGGATGCAGACGCGAGAAGTCGCTTTCGAGTGGCGTGCCTGGGTAGCAGTTCGTGGCCCCGATGTTGGCCCTCACTTTGAGGCCGAGCATCTTCGCATAGCGCAACTCAGTGGTCAGCGTGTTCGTGTACTGTTGCATGCGCCCAACGTTCGAAGTGCGCGGTACCACGCCCCGCACCGGATCACCAAATGTGTCGGTCAGCAGTTGGCTTCCCTTGCGTCCTTCGAAAACCATCCGCGATCCGCCGCGCCCGATCTGTATGTCGAGATAATCGAGCCGCGCGTCGTGAAACGCATGCAGCGGCTCCCAGTGCTGCTGGTTCGTTTCAATCTTCTGATAGAAGGCCCAACTGTACGGCTCGTAGTAGCCGATCAGGAGCCGCCGGTCATCATCCACACCCCACTGCTTGTTGAGTAATCCCACCTGCGCGGCGGTTAGTGGCACCAACCGGACCGTGTCCAGGTGCGCGCGGTAGTTATCCTCGTACTCATACACCGTGCTGTAGGGCTGACGGACTACTAGGTGCTGCCGGGTCATGTCAGACCAGCGCCAGAACACTTCGCGCCCCGATTGCTGGATCGAGAAGCTCTCCGGCCGTTCGTCTCCGGTCAGCCGCAGTTCGATGGTACCCAGCTTCGCCGGTGTCGAAACATACATCGCGTACCAGCCGTGCAGATCCAGCGGATAGGTCAACGGAGGTAGCTCGACGCGCTTCTCTCTTACTTCCAACGTGGTGCCGGAAGGACCGCGTCTCAGCCACCAGGTGTGCGCACCCGGCGCGGGATTTTCTGAGATGGCACTCTGCTGCACGACCTTGGACCAGTCGTTCAGCAGGATCACGTCGGAGTTGTCGAGGTTGATGCGCGCCTCCGCTACCGAGAGATTCCTCCCTTCGTCCGACACCGTAACGCGAAAATCCACCGGCAACTTCCGTGCACCGAGCTTCGCCGGGTTCCAAATGAGCGTCCGGCGCAGGCCCGCCGCGCGCCGTTCCGTGAGGCGCCCTTCGCGGGTCCCCGCGTTCCAATCTTCGGACTGCATCAGCTCGATGGCTGTATCGCTCACGTGTGGCCACACACCGGCCGGCAGCCAGGCGCTTGCGCCATCTGTGCGGTATTCGGCGCGGACTTCCACTCGAGCCGGAGCAGACGCGGGGACGCTGTAGGTCACATGGACATAGCGTGTGATCGGATCAATGGAGTATTCAATGCCTACCGCATACAACGCGGAGGAGATCAGGAGCAGAACAAGCGCGCGCATAGCGTACCTACTCTATCAATTTGATTGGACGGCTTCACGCCTTTCGGCGGGCTGGCTGCCGATCACGTAACCGACTATGCTCGCAGCCGGCGGCGCAGGCCATAGGAGGCTTGCCGCATACCCGGCGGCGAACGTCACGACCACACCGATCGGCCCGTACCAGAAGAAGCTCCACTTTGTCGTCATACCGACGTAGGCGACAACAACAGAACCGGCCGCGGCCCCCATGAGAACTCCCGCCGAATTCGCGCGCCTTGTGAGCGTGGCCAGCAGAAAGATACCGAGCAGCGGACCCGATAGGTAGCTGCTCACCTTGTTGTAGGCCAGGGCGAGATCCCCCAGCCGCCCGGCATGGAGTGCCAGCAGGGTGGCGGCCGCACCCCAGAGCGCCGTACCGATACGCCCGGCCATCGCGTAATGTTCCGGCGAGCGCCCC
Organism: Terriglobales bacterium; assembly: GCA_021372245.1. Taxonomy (GTDB): domain Bacteria; phylum Acidobacteriota; class Terriglobia; order Bryobacterales; family Bryobacteraceae; genus JAJFUV01. The sequence goes on along the minus strand of JAJFUV010000085.1, from coordinate 9,365 downwards.
GGCCGCAGCATGCGCTGGTAGAAATCGACGATCGTCGCCGTGGTCAGGGAATTGATGCCCGCGGACATCACCGCCATCGACGCCGCGAAAATCGCTGCGATGATCAGTCCCGAGATTCCCACCGGCAGCTCGCGCACGGCGAACAGTGGCATCACCGCGTCCGGGTTGGGGAGACCTTCGAGATGAGACGGATTCAGTTTGTAGAAGGAATACAGCGCCACACCGGCCAGATAGAGCAGCGTGCCAATCGGGATGATAAGCAGGCACTGCAGGATGATGGAGCGGCGGCAATCCTGCTCCGATTTCGTTGTAAACAGACGCTGCAGGATCGCCTGGTCCGTAGTGAGGGGCGACATGCACAAAACCATTCCGCCGATCAGGCACGCCCATAGCGACGTGAGTTCCTTTGGATCGGTCGAGAGGTTGAAGAACTCGAGCCGTCCGCCTTCCAGCGCCGTTCGGTACGCCACCGGCAAACCGCCATCCACGCTGCCAACGGCCGTTACGAAGATCAGCGCTATGCCAAGCGACACCGTGCAGAACTGGATGACGTCGGTCCAGATCACCGCCTTCATGCCGCCAAGCGTGGTGTAGAACGTCGTGAACGCGCCCATCAGCAGCACGCACTGCCACACCGGCATCCCGGTCACCAGGTTGATGACCAGCGACGGGGCGTAGATCACGAGCGCAACGTGGGCCGCGCGCAGCAACTGGAACAGCAGACTCGTGATCGCCCGGACCGAGACGTTGAAGCGCTTCTCCAGGTACTCGTACGCAGTGTAGAGGTTCAGCCTCGCATAGAACGGCACGAACACCTTGATGACCACCGGGGCCATCAGCGGGTAGCCCACGCTCAGCCACAGCAGCATCATGTTGTTCCTGAAGCTCCAGGCCGGACTGCCCATCACGCTGATGGCGCTCAGGTCCGCCGCGATCAGTGAGATGCCCACCGGCAGCCACCACATGGATCGCCCGCCAAGGAAATACTCCTTCGCGGTTGTTTTGCGGCGATAGAAGGAACTGCCGATCGCGGCAATCACGAGCAGGTACCCGATCACCACCCCGGAGTCGATGGCCGAGAAGGTCTTCATCCTCACCTCACCATCAGGCGATGCGCACGGATTTTGCCCTGGCCGTCCTCCACGCTCCAGTGCGCGGCCAGATACTCGCCGCCACCTAGGTGAACCAGCGACGGTTGCCCGAACTTGAGCGATGTGAACATGGCGGCCATGTTCTGTCCCGCGCGCGTCTGCGGTCCCACGCCGGCACCCCAGATGGCCTTCTCCTCAACCACGCGCCATCGGTCGCGAGCGCAATCCACGATCAGGACCCGAATAGCTGGATCATCGCCCCGGTGCGCATGAATGGTGAGCAGGAGATCATCCCCCAACGGAACCAGGTTCGAGGCCTGCGCCATCACACCGGTGTCGATCGGCGCGGACCACGTGCAGCCGCTGTCGCGCGAGACCACCACCATGTTCGGATGGTGCTCGTTGCGGCTGGTATCGTAAGCCCAGACCAGGGCCACCAGCCTCCCGTCCGGCATCTCTGCCAGGCGCGATTCGTACGGCGTCAGGTTACCCCCTGGCGCGCGGAAGTAAACGGTGCGGTCGTCCCAGGTTCGCCCGCCGTCGCTGCTCCGTAGAAAAACGCCCTGCTGTCCTGAGGGCGTACCGCCATCCGGCATCTTCAGCAGGGCTCCCACAGCCGCCAGTTCGCCCGAACGTAGTTCCACGCAGGGCCCCGATATCTCGATCAGTTCGGGGCGGCTGCGCGGGATCACGGCGGGCACGCTCCACGTCTTCCCGTCATCTTCCGAAAAGCACACGATGTCGTCGCCGGGGAGCAGTCCGCCCGTTTCTTCCACGCCGATTCCCTGTTCCGGATCGTACCGGTCATAACGATAGCCGATGGCAATTAGCCGGCCGCCGCTCAACAACGTGGGCTTCATCACATCGGTCGTTTCATGCCCCACGACCCGCTTGTCATAGACCGGTCCCTCTAGCCGCCAAGTCCTGCCGCCGTCGGTCGAGCGCGTCACATACGTGGTGCCGTTGGGCGCCTCGAACGCCTCGGCGACCATGAACATCGCCAGAATCTCGCCCGAGCCAAGCACCGTCAAGCCGGGGAAATACCCGTGCCGGCTGTGCACGTGGGGCTTCGGGTTTTCGTAGATGATGTGACTCTCGACGTAGTCGATCATGACGTGCGGTCGAAGTTGTACGCGAACAGTTCCGCGCCCTGCAGGTGGAAGCGCAGGGTCACGGGCTTGCCTGCCATCGCACCCACGTTGGCGCCTTCCGCCCAGTGCACCGTGTGCGAGAGTGAATCGTCGTGCACCGGCGCCGACGGTTTCCAGTTCCCGATTACGCGCCCGGCCGGATCGAGCATCTCCACCCTCAGGCTGCCGCCCTTGCGCACGCGTGCGTTGAGCTTCAGCGTGTCGCCGGAGAAAACCACTGGCACGGTGGTAAGCGTGGCGTTCGCCGTGAAGCCGTCCGCCGAAACGAAGCGGTCCCGTTTCCACTTCGCCAGGCCGATGCTGCTGGTGAACTTGGTCTTGCGATCCGGGTGATTGGGTTTGTAAAGCACAGGAGTGCCGTGAGTATAATTGGCGCCGCAATAGTAGAGCCACACCTCGTCGCCGACCTCGACGGTGCGCGCCGCCGTCAATTGCAGCCCGCAGTCCCACTCACCGGCTTTGCCTCGCGGAACGCAAGGGATGCGGAACGGGCGCTGCCAGCTCTTCAGATCCCGCGAAACGGCCAACTGCAATTCGAACGGCCCTTCCTGATTGCCGTAACGCGCCCGGTTATTGATTGTGAACACCCAGGGGAAGGCCAGTGCGACAGACGGCGTCGGATGGAAGCCCGTGCCATAGAATTCCGTCCGCATCTCGTCCACGCTGTCCGGCACATCCAGAATCTGCCGCACTTCCTCAATGCGCGCCAGCGACCCGGCATCGTCTTCCAGGTCCGGGTAAATGGCTAGTTCCGGCTTCGTCCACGTCTCGAAGTCCCGGCTGGTAGTGGAGTAGAAGACCCGCCGATTGTGGCCTCGGATATTCGTGCCGATTTTCGCCAGCGCCACCCAGCAACCGCGGTATTCGTCGAAGTAGCCCGTCACCACGTCGGCCCCCGGACAGAACGGCGCCCGGCTCAACTGCGTCCAATGGATGCCGTCTCTGGACACCATGGTCTGATACCCGCGCGACTCCTTGGGGTGGTGAATGTAGCAGATCATCTTGTAACGGCGCGACGGATCGCGCTCGTTGAGATCCTTGGTCACGCTCGGCAGGTGCGTCGCATAGAGAATGGCGTTGTGGCGGGAACCATCGTGCGCCTTCAGTGTCCCGATGAGCGGCTTCTCCCAGTGGATGCCGTCGGTACTGGTCGCGTAACAGGTTGAATTGTCCGACGAAGGGCCGCGCTCGGCGGGCCCGAACAGGCCCAGCGGCTCGGCGACGTACCACATCTTGAACAGTTTCTCTTCAGCGTCGTAGATAACGCTGCCAAAAAGCTCCAGCCGCCAGCCTTCCCACGGCTTGTCCGCCACCATGAGCGCGTTCGCCGGATGCCTCTCGGCCGGATGCAGCGAAAAGGCAACCTCGCGGCTCTCGCGCACCAGCACACGGTCGACGAACAACTGCGGCTTCGTACCGATATCGAACGGACTCGGCGCACGGTAGGGTTCGCCGGCGGCCGCCGCCTGGCCCACGTACGCAAGCGCCCCGGGGCAAGCAGCAGCACCCATCAAGGTCACGAACGACCGGCGTTTTATCATCGCTCCAGCATATACGAAGCGCCGCCGGCTCGCGACGGAATGTTACGATGGAATTCTCCCAGATGGTTGAAGAGCTGCCGGACATATTGTCTCGAATTGTCGCCCGTAAGCGGGTTGAGCTGGGCGATGTCCGCGCTCGCCTGCCCGAACTGGAGCACCGCGCGGTAGAAATGCTGCCGCGGCATCGCGATTTTCGAGGCTCGCTTGTCCGCAACGGCCCGGCCATCATCGCCGAGATCAAGAAGGCGTCACCCAGTAAGGGGCTGCTGGCTCCCGATTTCAACCCGGTCCGCTCGGCGCAAGCCTACCAGCGCGGGGGCGCGGCGGCGCTCTCCGTCCTAACCGACGAACAGTTCTTCCAGGGATCGCTCGCCTATCTCGGAGCGGCCCGCGCCGCTGTGAAGCTTCCCGTGCTCCGCAAGGATTTCATTATCGACCCGGCACAGATCATAGAAGCGGCCGCGCACAGCGCCGACGCCATTCTGCTGATTGCGGCCATTCTCACAGTCGATGAGCTGCGGCACTTTCGGGAACTTGCCGGCAAGCTCGACATGTCCGCGCTCGTCGAAGTGCACGACCGCGGCGAACTCGATGCCGCTATCGACAGCGGCGCCGCCATCATCGGTGTCAACAACCGCAACCTGCGAACATTTGAAGTTACTCTGGACACGTCGCTAGAACTTGCGCAGCACATTCCCGCCAACGTTGTGAAAGTAGCCGAGAGCGGCATTCACACACGCGCGGACATCGCCAGTCTCGCCCAGGCGGGTTTCCAGGCCTTCCTAATTGGCGAGCGGCTCATGCTGGCTCCCGATCCCTCCGCCGCCATCGAGGAACTGATCGCATGATGGTGAAGATCTGCGGCATTACGAATCCTGAAGACGCGACGGCCGCTGTGGAAGCAGGCGCATCGGCGATTGGATTCAATTTCTACCCCAAGAGCCCGCGTTTCGTCGAGCCAGAACACGCCGCCGAAATCATAGCTGGCCTCGTACCCGGCATTCTCAAGGTCGGGGTGTTCGTGAACGAGCCGGCCGGACGAGTAGAAAGCATCGCACGCACGGCCGGACTGGACGTCGTGCAACTGCACGGCGCGGCATTCGCGCCCGTAGGGATGCGGTCGTGGCGCGCCGTGCCCATGACCAAAGATTTCGATTTCGCATCGCTCGATGTGCTGGACGCCGAAGCCTTTCTGATCGACGCGTTCGCGGGCGACGCCTGGGGCGGCACGGGCCGCACCTGGGATTGGACGCTCGCCGCGGCCGCCAAACAGCGCATCATTTTGGCCGGAGGGCTCGATGCAACCAATGTGCGGGAGGCCATCCGGAAGGCCCGGCCCTGGGGCGTGGACGCCTGCTCGCGCATCGAGAGTTCCCCTGGAAAGAAAGACCATGCAAAGATGAGAGCATTCATTCAAGCCGCGTTCGCGGAGGAAAGATGAGCACGCCGCTACCTGACGCGGGCGGGCATTTCGGCCCTTACGGAGGCCGCTATGTCCCCGAGGTGCTGATGGCGCCGCTCGAAGAACTGGAGCGGGCCTACCAGGAGGCGCGCCGCGACCCGGCTTTTCAGGCCGAACTCGATCAATTGCTTGCCGACTATGCCGGTCGCCCCACGCCCCTCTACTACGCGCGGCGCTTGTCGGAAACCGCGGGCGGCGCTCAGATCTACTTGAAGCGCGAAGACCTGCTGCACACCGGCGCGCACAAGATTAATAACTGCCTGGGGCAGATCCTGCTCGCCCGGCGCATGGGCAAGCGGCGGATCATCGCCGAAACCGGCGCGGGCCAGCACGGTGTAGCCACCGCCACCGTTTGCGCGCTGTTCGGCCTGGAGTGCGTCGTTTACATGGGCGAGGAAGACATGCGCCGGCAGCGATTGAATGTTTTCCGCATGCGCTTGCTGGGCGCCAAGGTCTCGGCCGTCACTTCGGGCAGCCGTACGCTAAAAGACGCCATCAACGAGGCCATGCGCGATTGGGTCACCAACGTCGCCGGCACTTACTACCTGCTCGGCTCCGCGCTCGGAGCGCATCCGTATCCCATGATGGTGCGCGATTTCCAGAGCGTCATCGGCAAGGAGGCGCGCGCCCAAATGCTCGAACGTCTGGGCCGTCTTCCCGATGCCGTATTCGCCTGCGTGGGCGGCGGCTCGAACTCCATCGGGATCTTCCACCCCTTCCTGGACGATGCCAACGTCCGGCTGATTGGCGCCGAGGCGGGCGGCCGCGGCGAGAGCCTCGGCGAACATGCGGCGCGTTTCCGCGGTGGATTGCCGGGCGTTCTGCAGGGCACGTACAGTTACGTCCTGCAGAATTCCGACGGACAGATCGCGCCCACTCACTCGGTTTCCGCCGGTCTTGATTACGCCTCCATCGGACCCGAGCACGCCTGGCTGCACGACCAGGGCCGAGCCGAATACGTCTGTGTATCGGACTCCGAGGCGCTCGATGCCGCACGCACGCTTTCGCGCATCGAAGGCATCATCCCGGCGCTCGAAAGTTCGCACGCCGTGGCGGAAGCTCTCAAGCGCGCTCCCGGAGCGAAAGGACAAATCTTCCTGGTGAACGTGAGCGGACGCGGCGACAAAGACATCGACATCTACCGCGAGAACATGCGCGATCTGGAGGCCGAATGAGCCAGACACGCATAGCACGCCTTTTCGAGCGCACGCGCGCCGAGCGCCGCGCCGCTTTCATCCCTTACTTGACGGCGGGAGATCCCACGCCGGACCGCACGCCGGCTTTGGTCGAGGCCATGGAGCGCGGCGGCGCGGACCTGATCGAGCTGGGAGTTCCCTTCTCCGATCCCCTCGCCGATGGCCCGGTCATCCAGCGCGCCGCCATGCGGGCGCTCGATGCCGGCACCACGCTCGCGGGCGTCCTCGATATCGCCCGGCAAATCCGCACGCGGTCCGAGATTCCGCTTCTGTTGTTCACGTACCTGAATCCCGTGCTGCGCTACGGCGTCGAGAAGTTGGCCGCCGACGCCAAGAGTGCCGGCATCGACGGCTGTCTGCTGACGGATCTGAGCGTGGAAGAAGCTGAACGGATCGTGTCTGTCATGCACGCCAGCAGGCTCGACACCGTTTTCCTGGCCGCGCCCACCAGTACGGCGCGCCGGTTGGAGTTGGTCGCCCGGTACTCATCGGGCTTTGTTTACCTGGTATCCCGCACCGGCGTAACGGGAGAACGCGACTCGCTGTCTTCTTCCGCGGCGCCGCTGGTTGACTCCATGCGCAAGGCGACGGACTTGCCTCTAGCGGTTGGATTCGGCATCTCGACGCCTCCTCAAGTGGAGATCGTAGCGCGGCTGGCCGACGGTGTGGTGGTCGGCAGCGCCCTTGTCCGCGTAATTGAACAAAGCTCCGGCTCCGCGTCGCTCGAAGCGAATCTCGAATCCGCGACGCGAGAGCTACGGAGCGCCATACGAGCCAAATGAGCATGAACCGTGAAGAAGCCCTGCAAGCTCTCGGCGAGTGCCGCACGAAGATTGACGATGTGGATCTGCGCCTTCTGGCCTTGTTGAACGAGCGGACCTGCATCGTCGAGCGGATCGGACGCATCAAGCGCGAACTCGCCTGGCCTATTTACGAGCCCAAGCGTGAGGACGAAGTGTTTCGCAACGTGACCGAGCACAACTCGGGCCCATTGCCGCCGGACGCCGTCAAGCGCGTCTTCGAGCGCATCATCGACGAGATGCGCAACGTACAGAAGTTGCGCATGGTTGAAAAGGAACCGGATCAAGAGAAGAAGTAGGAAGAGGACAGAGCGATGTTTGTCGTAATGCAAGCGGGCGCCACTGAGGCGCAGATACAGGGTGTCATCGACCGGCTGGTAGAGTTGGGCTTCACCGTGCACCGGTCCACAGGCGTTGTGCACACCGTGCTGGGTGGCATCGGTCCAGTCGAGAACATCGAACTGGCCGATTTCGAAGTGATGGATGGCGTGAAGGAATGCCATCGCATCATGTCGCCGTACAAGCTGGCCAGCCGGCAACTCCGCCCCGGAGGCACAGTAATCAAAGTTCGGGATGTGGAGATCGGCACCCCCAAGGTCGTCGTGATGGCCGGACCTTGCAGCATTGAAACCCCCGCGCAGGTTGAAGCCGCGGCGGCCGCCGTGGCCCGCTCGGGCGCGCGGATCTTCCGGGGCGGGGCCTTCAAGCCGCGCAGTTCACCGTACAGCTTTCAGGGACTCGGCGAGGACGGCCTCAAGATGATGCGCGAGGCCGCGGACCGTCACAACCTGCTCACGGTGAGCGAGGTCATGGATCAGGCGCAGATTGAAGCCATGCTCCCTTACATCGACATCCTGCAGGTCGGCGCGCGCAATATGCAGAATTATACGCTGCTGAAAGAACTCGGCCATATCGACAGGCCGGTTCTGCTCAAGCGCGGGATCTCCGCCACCATCGAAGAATTGCTGCTCTCGGCTGAGTACGTCCTGTCCGGCGGCAATGAGAAGGTGATTCTGTGCGAGCGCGGCATCCGGACGTTTGAAAGCGCTACGCGGAACACGATGGATCTCTCGGCTATACCCGTGGTGAAGCAACTCTCTCACCTGCCCATGTTCGCCGATCCCTCGCACGGCACCGGACGCCGCGATAAAGTCATCCCCATGGCCCGCGCGGCGGTAGCAGCGGGAGCCGACGGGCTGCTCATCGAAGTGCATCCCGATCCGGATCGCGCGCTCAGCGACGGCGCGCAATCGTTGCGGCCAAATCAATTCGACGAACTCATGCGGCAATTGCGGATGATTGCGCAGGCCGTGGGCCGCGAAATGTAGCCATGCAAACGATAGCCATCGTCGGTACGGGCTTGATCGGAGCGTCGTTCGGGCTGGCGCTCCGCAAGACCGGCTTCCGCGGACGCATCCTGGGCGTCAGTAGCCCGAGCGCCGTGCGAACAGCGCTCGACGTGGGCGCCATCGACGAAGGGCTCTCATTGAGCGAGGCCGTCCCCCAGGCCGATGTGGTCTATCTTTCGCAGACCATCCAGCGCATCATCGAAACCATCGGCTCGCTCGACCAGATGCTCAAACCCGGCGCCTTGGTCACCGACGCGGGCAGCACCAAGGCCGGCATCGTGACCTGTGCGCGCACCGCGATTCGTCGTGCGCAGTTTCTCGGCGGCCACCCGCTCGCCGGCAAGGAGACGCGCGGCGCGGCTTCGGCGGATCCCGATCTGTTTCACGGCCACACTTACGTGCTCACGCCGGCGGAAGACGCGGAACTCGAGACGCCCGCCGCGCGCGAGTTTATCGAGTGGCTACGCGCGATCGGCGCCCGCCTTCTGACGCTCACGCCGAAGGAGCACGACCGCATCGTCAGCTTCACGTCGCATCTGCCGCAACTTGCCTCGACCGCACTGGCCGCGCTGCTTGCCGGCGAGCTCGCCTCGGATCGGGAGGCTATGGTTTCCGGCCCCGGACTGGCGGATATGACCCGCCTGGCTGGCAGCCCCTATGATGTGTGGCGCGACATTCTGGCGACCAACGCGCGCGAGATCGACCAGGCGCTCGCCGCTTACATCGCCGAACTGGAAGCGCTCCGATCCGCGCTCGGCTCCGAGCGCACGCGCGA
>JAJFUV010000080.1 GCA_021372245.1 Terriglobales bacterium | reverse complement strand
CCGAACAGGATGCGCAGCATGCCGCGATACCACCAGTGATTCTGCTCGGCCGCGGCGATGTTCGCGAACTCGGCCGGATTCATCATGGCCGCGTCGGCCGCCGCCCGGTGACGGCGGGCCAGACGACAGCCGTGAAGTACAATCGCGTCAGTTGGCAAAACGTGGTCAGCAAGGAGCGGACACGGAAGAACTGCGAGCGCCCGTGCAGGCGCGGGTAATGGTGTACGCCTACCTCAACCACGCCCGGCGTGGCGAGTTCGAGCTTGCGCACCAGTTCGACGCAGACGGTACCGCTGGTGGACGTGAGATCGAGGCGATCCACCAGTTCGCGGCGGACCAGGCGGAAGTCGCAGTCGATATCGCGGATGCGGATGCGAAAAATCAGGCGTGCGAACCGGTTGTAGGCGTGCCCGATCCAGATCCTGTGCCATGGGTCGTGCCGCTCGAGCTTGTACCCGTTCACCAGCCCGACGCCCTCGTCCATCCGCGCCAACAGTTGTGGGAGTTCACCGACGTCGTACTGGCCGTCGCCATCGGTGTAAAAGACCAGGTCCTTCGTGGCCGCCGCGAATCCGCTCCGTAGCGCGCCCCCGTAGCCGCGATTGACCTCGTGTGTTATCACGCGGAGCCTTGGGCTGAAACGGCGTGCAAGCTGCTGGAGAACCTCCGCCGTGGCGTCCCGGCTGCCGTCGTTGACTACGATCACTTCATAATCGTCCGCGTAGTCCTCCAGCACCTCGAAAGCTCTTTCAATCAAGCGCGGCAGGGACGCGGCGTCATTGTAGGCAGGAAAGAATACACTAATGCTAGGTTGTTTCGCCTCGGCGCGGGTTGACAGGTTCGCGCCGCGGACAGTTTCAGTTTTCACAACTATCCCCTATTACGAGTTCCGCGCCGCTCACCCACGGCCGGAACCGAAACAGAGATTCTACATCACTTTCACATTACCGGCGCAAGAAAGTGTGGTTTCCGGTCAGCCGCCGATGGCATACATGGGGCGAGGAGGAGGGACAAAGTGTGCGGTGTTGATCTCGTGGCCTTCCCACTTCTTCCACACCGTGGCCCGAACGGTGGCGGCGATCTCTTCGTCGCTGGCGCCGCCGCGCAACGCTTCCAGAAGGTCCGTTTCCTCGATGGCGAACAGACAATAGCGGAGTTTGCCGTCCGCGGTGAGGCGGATGCGGTTGCAGTTCTCGCAGAAGGGCCGGCTCACCGAAGCGATGAACCCGACGCGCCCGATGCCGTCCGCGTAGCGATACTCGGCGGCCGGAGCACGCGGATTCTCCTCCGGGATGGGTAGAAGCGCCGAGATTTCCCTCGACAGCACGTCCACGATCTCGGCAGCCGTAAGGACCTGGGAGCGGTTCCAAAGCCCTTGCGAATCGAGGGGCATGAACTCGATAAAGCGGATTTCGAAACCGTGTTCGCGGCCGAACCGCGCCAGTGGCACGATATCGGGCTCGGTCAGGCCTTTCACCGCGACGGCGTTGATCTTGATGGGGTTGAACCCGAGCCGCTTGGCGGCGGCCAAACCTTCAAGCACGCGGGACAG
>JAJFUV010000059.1 GCA_021372245.1 Terriglobales bacterium | reverse complement strand
GCACCGGCCCCAAAAGGCCGGAAGTTCGCAATGGCGAATCCTTCGTGAACTTGTACATGTTCGCGTGCGTGTAGCGCGGCACCTCCGGGTGTCTCTCGTCGCCGATCATGCGGTTCACCCAAAGGTTCACCACCTTCACCTGGAGATGGTTGCTACTCTCGCGAACCAAGCCGGTCACATCCACGCGGAACGGGGGCTTCCACAGAACGCCCAGCGGCTTGCCGTTCAGCCGCACTTCGGCCAGATTCGCCACGGCGCCCAAATCGAGTTCCAGATGCTGGCCGGATTCCAGCAGGCCCTTGGACACATCGAAGGTCGTCTCGTAAACAGCCGCGCCGGAGAAGTACTTGATGCCGTCTTCGGCGCGCTCAGTCCAGGAAACCAGCTTGGGGAAGGCGGCCGACTCCGGCGCGCCCCAGCCGGGCGCGAACCGAACGGTCCAAGGACTCTCGATCACGTGCGCCTTCGCGGGTGCCGGAACGCTCACCTCGGCCATCCTGCCCGCGGCGTCGCGCACCGTGTAGTGACCCGGCTCCCACGAGCGAAGGCGCGTCCCGCCGCCAGGTGCGGCAACCAACTCCGCACTTTTCACTGACCCTTCCTGACGGATCAGCGCCGCGGCATGATTCGCCGGTGCGGCGCTCTTGAAAACCACGAATACCGAACCGTGCGGAGCCAACCGCATCGGAACGATGGTCCGGCCGCGCTCGGTCCGATAGAGCAACTGCGGACGCCGCTCACCCGTCGCTGGATCCCATAATTCCGGCGCGCGCCCGCTTACGCGGAAGGTACAGTCCAGGCTTTCCCAACGGTTGAGCTTGTTCACGACGAAGTATATGTCGGCGTCGGCCGAGCGGCGGTGGATCGTCTCGAACCTCGCATCCGGTGCTCCGCCTGAGAACGTGAAATCGGGTCCCGCACCGGAAGCGTGCAATACCTGCCGGAGAGTCCGCCCCCAGACCGCGTGGCCCTTGCCGTAACGGTTCTCCGTGACCTTCCTCCCGTCCGTTGCGCCCCAGATGCGCCGCGCGATGGCCTTCACTTCTTGATCGCTCGCTGGATAATTCGTGAGCCCCGGCGCTTCACTGGGCGGAGGCCCCACCACTGTGGCGCCCGCTTTCACCAGTTCCTCGATCTTGCGCATGGTTTCCGGCTTGACCGGCTTCCCTTCCGGCATCACCAGAATCCGGTAACTCATGCCGTCAGGCAGAGTGAGCCGCCCATCTTTCACCGATAACCGGGTTCGAATCACTTCTCCGTTGGTCACGTCGTAATCGTAGCCATCGCCAAGCGCAGGATCCACGTGCTTGGACTGCGCGTAGGCGGGCGTCTGATCTCCATAGAAGTACAGCACGTCGGCCACGAACAGGCCTTCGGAAAGCAGCATCTGGCAGCGCGCCAAGTAATCGAACCACGCCCGCGACTGATCCCACCACGTGAGGTTCGGGTTGATGTGCGTACCCGCGAAATACTCGATGCCGGGCTTGCCGAACTTCTCCGGCGAGTGCGTGAACGTGTGTATGTAAAGCCGGTTGGCGCCGTCCAGGAATGCCTGGTCGCCTGACGGCTTCAGCCGCCACGGGTCCTCTTCCCAGTGAGCGCCGATGTTGGTGAAAGCCTCCGCGGCTACATAGCGTTTCCCGTAAACGTGCGCGGCCGTGGCGGTCATGTTCACATAGAAACGCTCCTCCCGGGTCACGCGGTGCGTCTCGGACTCCAGCCAGAATTCGCCCATCGGGTAGTCGTTGCGTCCCAGCGCTTCCAGGGCATCCAACGCGATGACGCGCGGGCCCGCCGATTCGCTGTGGAACTTCAGCCCACGGCTGTGCGTGAGATCCAGCAGGCGCTGATAGTGGTAATCGGCAAAGCAGTCGGCGCGCGTGCGGTCCAGGTCGTTGCGAAATCGAGTGGTGATGGCCCGGCTCCGGATGCTACCACCATCGAGGGTCGGTAGGAACGGCGTGGGATCATAGCCGCGGCGGCGGCGGAATTCGTCGAGCAGGTTCGGCGTCCAATCGGAGCCGTAAATCTCGTAACTGTCGCAGTGCACGTACTTGAGGCTCGAAGGCAGCGGCCCGTCCCCGAATAACTCCTTGAGCATAGTGTTGAAGTTGTACTTGATGGCCTTCGCGTTCATGTGGTCGGCGTAAAAGCCCGGAGCTTTCGGGTTGGAGTAGTCGGCTTTCTGGCCGGTGGTTGAATGGCCGATCCGCAGGATGCGGTACGCACCCGCCGGCACATCCCAGTTGAGACGCCCGCTCGCGTCCATGTACTTGGTGATATCCACCCACGGATCGCCGATTTCAATCTTTTCGAGATCCACCGTCGGAAACACCTGCGCGACCTCTGAACTCGAACGTCCGTGCCCCACGCGGAAGGGCTCGGCGGCAAACACGGCGATGTCTTTGTAGTAGATCGGCTTGCCGTCGGCGCCGCGCGGCACGCCGTCCGGCAGCGGCAGCACCTCCGAAATGTGCCGTGGGCCGATGATGTTTGTCACGCCGATCACCAACTTCTGCGCGCTCAACTCCGGCGTGATCCATGGCCCGCCGCAGTTGGCTCCCGGCATGAGCGCGATCGCCGCCTCCAAACCCAGGCGGTCGGCCTCGGCAAACGTGTGCCGCATCGCGGCGCGATATTCCGGCGACATCCAAGCCGCCGAAGGAGGCAGATCGACGGCGCGCGTGCCGTACCGGCTTGGCCCCGGGCCCGGATCCCACTGAAGGAAGCCGCCGATGCCCTTCGCCTTCATCTGTTCGAGGTCATAGGTGATCCGGCTGTTGCTGGTATTCGCGTGGAGCCACAACCACCAGACGCGCGGGCGCGCTTCCCGCGGTGGATCGGCGAACGCTGCGCCCAAATCCGCGGCAGCCAAAGGCAGACACGTGAGAATGGCGGCCAAAACCGGCGCGATCTTCTTAAAGCCAAAAAGCATGTGAAAAAAATCCTCTCTTCTGGAAAGGCGGCAACTACCGTTCCAACACCAGCACCCAATCCGCCACCGTAGGCACTACGGGGACTTGCCAATCGCCCGCGGCGTCGCCCGTCGCTTCGCCTAGCGTCCTGCGCTTGCCGTTGCGTGGATCGAATAGGAACGCCCGATACGTGATGCCGGGTTCGAGTTGCTTCAGCTTCGGCGGGTCCCAGCGCGTCGGCAGGAACATGACGCGAACCTTCCCTGGGATGCCCGCCGCGAACGGCAGCATATAGTTCTTCTCATTCCATCGAGGCTCCACCCACTCCGGGTGCGACTCGAAGCGCCACCATTCGTATTGCGTGAGCAGGGCCTTGCCAATCCCCAATTGTCCCGAACCCGGCAGCCTCATGGCCTCGTCCCACGCGCGGTCGCCCCAACTACGCCCATGCGGCGACGGGCCGAACGGCTGATCCTGCCTGTTCACCTGCCAGATGCCGTTGGCGCCGTACGTGTGCCCCGCCGCGCCGCTGAGCATGCAGGCCCAGAACATGAAGCGCTGGATCTCCTCGCGGCTTGCTTCCAGGATGCCCTCATAGCAGACCTCACCGTCGATTACCGGCATCCGCGGTTCGCGCTCGCGACCGCCAGTCACCAGGCGAACCGTGTTCGGGATGCTCTGCCGGTCGCCGTGGCCGGTTTGAAGCATCTCGAAATCCAAAACGCTTTGGTCTTCGACGCACTCGCGAGCGCTGGAACTTGGGTGAATCGTAACTGGGTGATGGTAGCCGTCAATCGAGCGCACGTAGCGTGCGATTTCGGTCCAGCCCTTCTTTTGCAGCGCGGCGTCGCCCTGCTTGTCCTTCGACAAGTAGTACGGCATGGTGCCCTCGCCCGCCAGGCACCAGATCACGGGGTACGCGCCCCAGCGCGCCACTAGGTAGCGCCAGTGTCGTTTCAACTTCTCGACGCCCATCCAAGGCAGAAAATATCCCCAGCAACCGACGATGCAGGGCGCCACTCCGCGGTCCACCAACCGCTGGATACGGAGATCCGCCGCGTCGAAGTACGCCGGGGTGATGCGGGTGTAATCCTTCTCCCAGGGGAACCCCGCTTCGTTCGCCCCGCGCGGATCGAAGGCCGGCATATCGGGATATAGACCTGCGATAATCTGGATCACCGTGAAGCCCTTCTCCAAGCGGTCCGCCAGCAGGCGGTCGAAGTCGTCGGGCCAGCCCAGTCGCTTGCATAGTCCCATCCACCACGTATCGGCCAGCCAGAAGAACGGC
>JAJFUV010000049.1 GCA_021372245.1 Terriglobales bacterium | reverse complement strand
TCTGGCTGATCGAACACCACCCGGAAAACGAAGTTTCTTGCCTGTACTCGATGGCGATCCTGCCGCGCAAGTCCGTCCTTAACGATGAGGCGGACTTCGAGCGCGCGCAAACGCTCTGGCGCGAACAGGTGCGCCGGCACGCCGATAGTCCCCAGGTCCTTTCTAACGCCGCCGACTTTTTCTCTTCGACTGGAAGCGATTTGGAACTGGCGATTGAGTTGTACAAGCGTTCGCGAGAGAGTAGCAAACCACCTGCGACTTACTTGACTGGCCAGAAGCTTACCTCGTTGTACTCACGAATTCTGATCGCCACCCTGATGACAAGTGACACTGTTACCAATTTGTCGTTCGGGATTCTCAGTACCAAAGACCCGTTCCGGAATCCTGCCTTGGCGGAGAAGATCAGGCAAGAGGTGGAAAGCGGTTCGGACACCTCCCTTCTTATGGGCGTGGCCTCTACCCTGAGAAACATCGCAGGGCCTGCCGCATTATATCCAGCCGGCAGGCCTCACCCGCTGTTCCGTGAGGAGCATCCCGAACTTGCGCCTGTCTTCGAATACGGCGACCGCCTTTGGAAACGAGCCGAAGATCTAGGTCTGATCCGCAAGATACTGCCGCCCGGCACAAGGATACTCCTGCCGACGGCGCCAAGAAACGTCTCGCCTGCCCCCGTCCCTAAAACCGCCGAGCCCGCGTCCAAGCCGATGCGGATACGCGTTGGAGGCAACGTGCAGCAAGCCATGCTGGCCAAGCGCGTCGAGCCGGTCTATCCGCCAGCGGCCGTCGAGGCCCAGGTGACTGGCGTTGTCACATTGAGCGTGATTCTGACCACCGAAGGCAAAGTACAGCAGATCCAAGCCATGGACGGCCATCCCGTGCTTGTTCCAGCAGCCATGGAAGCCGTGAAGCAGTGGGAGTACAAACCCACGCTGCTGAACGGCAAGCCTGTGGAGGTCGCGACCACGATCGAGGTGAGGTTCGAGCCTCCGGCCCAGCCAAAGCCTTAGCGTTTTCGGCCCCCGCGAATAGCGGCACACGGCCCGGCATAGCTACCATGGAATGGTTGGTAGCTATGCGTCACTTCTCTCTTTCCCTTCTTTTGATCTGCGCCTCCCTGCCGGCTCTGGCCGCGGCCGAACCTCGGCCGCTCCTCCGGCGGCCGGCCGTGAACCGCACGCACATCGTCTTTTCGTACGCCGGCGATCTCTGGAGCGTGCCGCGCTCAGGCGGCGAGGCGGTGCGCCTCACCACGGGCGTGGGCACCGAAACCGATCCTTACTTCTCACCCGACGGCTCCCGCATCGCTTTTACCGGCGAGTACGACGGCAACCCGGACGTCTATTTGATGCCGGCCTCCGGCGGGGTGCCCCGTCGTGTGACGTACCACCCGGCAATCGACATCGTTCAAGGCTGGTCAAGCGATGGGAAACGCATCCTGTTCCGCTCGGGCCGCGCGAGCCAGACGCGCTTTAACAACCTCTTCACCATCGCGCCGGACGACGCATTTCCCGAACAGGTGCCTCTGCCAATGGCCGAGGAGGGGGCTTTCTCGCCCGACGGCTCCAAGCTGGCTTACATGCCGCTGGCGCGCGCTTTTGAATCGTGGAAGCGCTATCGCGGCGGACGCATGGCGGTAATCTGGATCGCCACGCTGGCCGACTCCAGCATCGAGAAGATCCCGCGCGAGAACTCGAACGACTTCAATCCCATGTGGGCTGGCGACCGTATCTACTTCCTCTCGGACCGCGCTGGCGCCGTCACGCTGTTCTATTACGACACGCGCACGAAGAAAGTCACCCAGGCGCTGGTGAACGACGGCCTCGACATCCGTTCGGCCTCCCTGGGCCCCGGCGCGATCGTATATGAGCGTTTCGGCGAGATCTGGCTCTACGATCTGAAGTCGGGCAAAGCGCATCGAGTGGATATCCGGATCGCGGCGGACTTCCCCGAAGTACGCCCACGCCTGATAAAGACCGCGGCGAACATCCGCAACGTGGGCCTGTCGCCCACCGGCGCGCGTGCTGTGTTTGAAGCCCGCGGCGAAATCTTCACGGTCCCGGCCGAGAAGGGCGACGCGCGCGACCTCACGAACACGTCGGGCGTGGCGGAGCGCTCCCCAGCTTGGTCGCCCGACGGTAAGTGGATTGCCTACTTCTCGGACGAATCGGGCGAATATCAACTGCACGTGCACCCACAGAATGGCGGGGGCCAAGTCCGTAAGTTCAACCTCGGTGCGCCGTCTTTTTATGATCGGCTAGAGTGGTCGCCGGATTCGAAAAAGATCGCCTACACCGACAAGTCCCTGCGAGTCTGGTACATCGATCTCGACAAAAAGACGCCGGTAGAGGTGGACAAAGACCTGTTCCAGTCGCCCGATGGCATGCCGGCTCCAAAATGGTCTCCCGACAATTGTTGGCTGGCCTATACGAAGTTCCTGCCCAGCCACATGCGGGCGGTCTATCTCTATTCGCTCGAGACGGGCAAGACGCATCAGGCGACCGACGGCATGAGCTTCGCAAACGATCCGGTGTTCGATGCGAGCGGCAAGTACATTTTCTTCATGGCCAGCACCAACATCGGCCCCGTGGTGGAGGGCACGATGTGGAGCTTTAACCGTCCGGTGTCGAGCAGCGTGTACGTTCTGGTGCTGCGCAAGGACCTGTCGACGCCGCTCGCCCCGGAAAGCGACGAGGAGAAGGAGAAGGCCTCGCCCGCCGCTTCATCCAAGGAAAAGGAACCGGTAAAAGTCGCTATCGACTTCGACCGCATCGGCCGCCGCACACTGGCGCTGCCGATTCCGGCACGAAATTACCGCGAGCTGGTGGCGGGCAAAGCGGGCATCCTTTATCTGATCGAGGGCGGACCGATTGCGATGCCCGTGGGTGTTTCGAGCGTAAACGTCCTGCATCGCTTCGATCTGGCCACTCGCAAGGCCACGAAGCTGGCGGAAGGCATCGGCGCGTTTGCCCTTTCGGCGAACGGCGAGAAGATGCTGGTGCGGCAGGGCGCGAAGACGATCATCGCGCCGTCGTCCTCTCCGCTTAAGGCCGGCGAAGGTGAACTGCGGCTGGACGGCATGGAAATGTGGCTTGAACCGCGCCAGGAATGGAAGCAGATGTTCCGCGAGTCGCTGCGCATCGAGCGCGACTTCTTCTATGATCCGAACCTGCACGGCCTGGACCTCAAGGCGCTCGAGCGGGAATTCACGCCGTACCTGGACACCATCACCACGCGGTACGAGTTGAACTACCTGTTCACGGAAATGTACGGCCGGCTCACGGTGGGCCATCTCTACATCGTGGGAGGGGACATGCCCGAAGCCAGGAAGGTACCGGGCGGGCTGTTGGGCGCCGACTATCGCATCGAGAACGGCCGCTACCGCTTCGCAAGGGTTTACGACGGGGAAAGCTGGACTCCGCAGTTGCGCGCGCCGCTCGCGCCTCCGGGCGTGAACGTCGTCGAAGGCGAGTACCTGCTGGCCGTGAATGGCCGCGACATCACGGCTTCCAGCAACCTCTATAAGGCCCTGGAGGGCACCGCCAACAAGAGCGTCGTCCTCCGCGTGGGGCCGAACCCGGCAACCGATGGCTCGCGCGAGGTGACCGTCGTTCCAGTCGCCGACGAGAGGCAACTGCGCTACATGGCCTGGGTGGAGGACAATCGCCGCCTGGTGGACAAGCTCAGCAACGGCCGGCTGGCGTACATGCACCTGCCCGACACGTCCTCCGGCGCGTACACGAACTTCACACGCTGGTTCTTTGCGCAGGCAGGCAAGGAGGGCGCCATCGTGGACGAACGCTTCAACGGGGGCGGGCTCTCGGCCGACTACGTGGTGGACTACCTGAGCCACGAGCTGCAGAACTATCGCACCACGCGCGAAGGCCAGGACATGACCACGCCCATCGCCGGCATCTTCGGCCCCAAGGCCATGATCATCAACGAATACGCGGGTTCGGGCGGCGATTCGATGCCGTATTACTTCCGCCGCGCCAAGCTGGGCCCGCTGGTCGGCAAGCGCACTTGGGGCGGCCTGGTGGGCTTCTATGCTCCTACGCCAAGGCTGGTGGACGGCGGCGCCGTCAGCGCTCCCAACCGCGGATTCTGGACCCCGGAAGGCAGATGGGAGGTGGAGAACCACGGGATCGACCCGGACGTCGAAGTGGAGCAGGATCCCAGCCTGGTTCGCCAGGGGCACGACCCGCAACTCGAAAAGGCGGTTCAGGTTCTGCTTGACGACTTGAAGAAGAACCCGCTGCCGGTTCACCACAAGCCGCCCTACCCGAAATGGTAGGGGTCGCATATATGCGACCCCTACGATACGGGCCATGGCGGCGGTTTTGATACAGTTAGATTTACGCCAGCAAGTCTGGATCATACAGGAGAGTGGAATGAAATACGGTTTGGATATACGTCAGGACGCGGCGTTGGACCTGGTTAGCATCGGCGCTCTTGTTCACCGGCTGGACCCGGGAGTTATCCCGTTCCGCAAAGCCACCCAGTGCGCCATCCATGTAAGCGGCGGTGAATTCAACGTGGCCGCCAACATGGCCGACTGCTTCCGGATGAACACCGGCATCGCCACGGCGATGGTCGATTACCCTATCGGCGACCTGATTGCGGAGCGCGTGCGCGCCATGGGCGTGAGACCCTTCTACAAGCGCTTCAAGCACAACGGCGTGAGCGGCCCCAACATGGCCACCGTTTACAGCGACCGCGGCCAGGGCGTGCGCGCTCCAGTGGTCTTTTACAACCGCTGTAACGAAGCCGCCGCGCAGTTGAAACCGGGCGATTTCGATTGGAAGACGATTTTCGCGGGCGGCGTGCGCTGGTTCCATAGCGGCGGGATTTTCGCGGCCCTGTCGGAGACCACCGGCGAAGTGATCGTCGAAGGTATGAAGGCGGCCAAGGCCGCCGGCGCCATCGTCAGTTTCGACCTCAACTATCGAGCCAAGCTCTGGAACATCTGGGGCGGCCACGAGCGCGCCCTGGGCGTGATCAGCCGCATCGTCGAGAACGTTGACGTGCTGGTAGGCAACGAAGAGGACCTGCAGATGGGTCTCGGTATCCCCGGTCCCGAGGTCGCCAAGAAGTCCAAGCTCGACCCGAGCACGTTCTTCGGCATGATCGACAAAGTCATCGCCAAGTACCCCAAAGTGAAGGTTGTCGCCACGACGCTGCGCGAGGTTCATTCGACCAATCATCACAGCTGGAGCGCGGTGGCCTGGGTCGACGGAAAGACTTACGTCGCTCCGACCGCCGAACTCACGGTGCTGGACCGCGTCGGCGGCGGCGACGGATTTGCATCCGGTTTCTTCTATGGCCTGTTGTCCGGCGAGGAGCCGCAGGAAGCCGTGAACCTGGGCTGGGCGCATGGTGCGCTGTTGACCACGTTCCCGGGAGATACAAGCATGGCGACGGTCGAGCAGGTGCGGGCGTTCGCAAAGGGCGGATCGGCGCGCATCCAGCGCTAGACCGCGTTCTTAGGAGAGTGGTAAATCATGTCTCATGAATTCAGTAGACGGTACTTCTTTTATGGAAGCCTGCTGGCGGGCGCGGTGCCGCAGGCGGGCTTCAGCCGCGTCCCTTCGCTGAAGCGGCTCGGCTACAAATCACCCAACGAGAAGTTGAACATCGCCGGTATTGGCGCGGGCGGCAAAGGTTACAGCGACCTCATGGGCTGCTCCACCGAAAACATCGTGGCGCTGGTGGACCCGGACGATGAGCGCGCGGCTCGCACTTACAAGCAGTTCCCCAAGGCCGCCCGCTACAAGGATTTCCGGCGCATGTTCGACAAGGAGACCAACAACATCGACGCGGTGACGGTCTCCTGTCCCGATCACATGCACGGCACGGCCGCCATGTGGGCGATGGTCCGCGGCAAGCACGTTTACTGTCAGAAGCCGCTGGTGCGAACAGTTTGGGAAGCCCAACAGCTCACTGAAGCCGCGGCCAAGTACGGCGTCGCCACGCAGATGGGCAACCAGGGCTACTCGACCAAGGGTGCCCGAGAGTGCTGCGAGATCATCTGGAACGGCGACGCCGGCGAAGTGACCAAAGTGCTGGCCTGGACCGACCGGCCCGGCAAGTACTGGCCGCAGGGCCCCGACGTCGAGCCAACTCCGGGTCCAGTTCCGCCCACGATGGATTGGGACGCGTGGCTGGGCGGCGCCGAGCCGCAGCCTTTCAGCCCTGGCTACATCCCCATCAAGTGGCGCGCCTATCCGCAGTTCGGCTGCGGCGCCATCGGCGACATGGCTTGCCACATCCTCGGTACGCCCAACATGGCCATGCGCCTGGTCGCGCCGTCGAGCGTCGAGTGCATCAAGCTGGTGGGCAAGAGCAAGTACACGTTCCCGCTGCAGACCGTCATCCGTTTCGACTTCCCGGCCCGGCCCGGCATGCCGCCCGTGCAGATCTTCTGGCACGACCGCCTCACCGCGCCGCTCAAGGTCGACGGCCTGCCCGAAGGCACGCTGATCGGCGACAAGGACAACAACGGCAGCCTGTTCATCGGCAGCAAGGGCATGGTGACGACCGGCTGCTACGGCGAGGACACCCGGCTGGTGCCCGACGAGAAGATGAAGGATTACAAACTGCCCCCGCAGCTTCTCACCCGTTCGCCCGGCCACTACCGCGACTGGATTCGCGCCTGCAAGGGCGGCGAGCGCTCCTGCTCGAACTTCAGCGTGGCGGGCCCGTTCGTGCAGTGGATGCTGCTCGGCGTGATTGCCATGAACTTTGAAGGCAAGCTCGAATGGGACGCCAACAAGCGGATGTTCAGCAATAACAAGGCGGCCAACGAGTA
>JAJFUV010000030.1 GCA_021372245.1 Terriglobales bacterium | reverse complement strand
ATCGCCGTTCAAAGCCTTCACCCTTCAAGCCGCTACCACCCAAAAGGAAGCGGTCTCGCTCGCGCCCGCCGCATACAACCTCAATCGCTATCGGTATCTGATTGTCACACTGGCCGTCACCGAAGCCGAGCGCGAGTCGGGGAACGAGACGTACGACTTCTACATCACCACCGAAAACGCCGCTGGCGCGAAGTGGGATCTGGTTCATTTCCCGCAAGTCGCGTCCACCGGGGCGAAGACCTTTGTCGCCAGGATTCGCCGTGACCTCTTGCCGCAGCAGGTAACGACGGCGGCGCCCGGCGTTGCTACCACGGAATCAGCCACGCTGGCGGTAGCCTCTGGCGGTACCGATGCCATCAAGTCGCTCGGCGCTGGCGTTGTTCGCCATGGCCCCTGGGGCGAAAAGCTCGGGTACGAACTTGCTGTCGCCGGGACGATTGCGACCGGCATCTCCTACTCGATCAGTGTTGAAGCGGGCGCGTAATGGCCGAAGCTGATTTCCTTGCCGATATCGCAGCCGGGCAAGCGGACTTGCTCGATGAGATCGGCGGGTCCGTCACCTATAGCCAGCCCGGCCTGGAGCCATTCGCGCTCACCTGTATCTGGTCCGAGAGCACGGGCAATCCGACTACCTGCTGGACTGCACTATCCGGCTTCCCACTGCTCGACTCTGGCGAGTATGCCGAGCCGCGCAAGAACGATGAAATCACGCGCAATGGCCGCATTTACCGCGTGGTGGGAGACCCGCCCGCAGTGCTCGATGGAACCGGCGGCGTAACGCTGCAACTCCGCCTCATCACGAGAATTCCCTAATGCCCCTCACTCGCAAACTCGCCCTCGACTTCATGCGCGACTGTATGGCCGAGCCGACGTATGGCTTCAACGCCATGCTTGCCGCGCTGCGGGATACCTACGCGATTACGGATTCCGTGGAGATTGATTGGTCCGCCGAATCGCAGTCCATCTTCGTCGGGCAGATCAACCCATCCGACGCTTCCCGCACGGCGCTGACGGGCCGCGTGACGCTGCAACTATCCACGGGCGGCAGCATGTGGACCGGAGAAACCAAGGGCTCCAAATGGTCCGGCCGCATCGAAGGGAACATCATCATCACGGTTCGCTACTCGAATGCGGAAAACCCCAATGACGGCATCGAGAGCGGAGACCTCATCGAGCGCTGGGTGCAAATCATCGAGGATGCCGTAATTGCGGTGTTCGGGCGCGAAACAATCCCTTGGAATGACTACCCCGGCCTGTCATACGGCAGCCTTCCGGACTGCCCGCAGTTGCCCGACGCAGAGTTGAGCGAGGACGGATGGGAGCAAGTTATTCCGCTCCACTTGAATATCAAGATCGACGCCAATTAGGAGACGCCAATGGCTTACATTTACGGACGAAACGACTACTTCTTTCTGGCGAAGCAGGCCGACTATAAGACCATTCGCCACACGGACGGCACGGCGTCTCTGGCCGCCGCTGACGCTTGCCGACACCGCACATTCACCGCAACGCCGAACCGGGCGCGCATCAACCCGAGCTACAAAGAGGCTGGCTCCGCGCAGGTATTCATTGAGCAGTCGCGCGCCGGCCGGATCTCTGGCGCGGCATCGGTGACAATGCCGCTGTTTTCCGCTTCCGGCGCAGGCGTGCAACCCGATTGCGGCCCGATCTTCGAATCGGCTTTCGGGGCAGTGGCTGAATCGGCCGGGGTGAGCGTCACCTACACGCGCGCCGCGCAGAATGCCGCCCTCATACCGCTCGAACTGTGGGGCTTCAACAGCGCGGGCAAGCGCGGCGTGTGCGTGTTCGGCTCCATCGTGAACAAGTTAGTGCTCTCTGGCGGGCAGGACACCGCGGATCTTTCGGCTGACTTCATTTCCTACGCGGTGCTCGGCCAGGACCGTTGGGGTAGCGCGCTCACGGCGGAAAAGGGCGGGCTTACGACATGGCCTTTGATGCCCGCATCGCCCGTCTACACGGGAAGTGAGATGGCTGGGTTTACGTGCAAACTC
>JAJFUV010000028.1 GCA_021372245.1 Terriglobales bacterium | reverse complement strand
TGAGCTAAGGGGATGTCAGTCCCAGGGCGCAACGCTGGAACAAGCCATCGCGAACATCAAGGAAGCAATTGAACTGTACCTTGAAACGCTGCCCGATGAAGAACGGCAGTTGGCCCTCAGCCGGGAGATCCTGACGACCGCTGTTGAAGTAAATGCCTAAACAACCTCGGTGGGCCGCTCTTGATGCGGAGAGGGCTCTAGTCGCGGCCGGCTTCCGACTGTTGCGGACCAAAGGGAGTCATCGCATCTACGGCAAGTCCGATCACCGGGTGGTAGTCCCTTTTCATTCAATTGCCACGCTTCACCCCAAGATCATCAAGCAGGTCTTGGATATCATCGAAGAGTCGAATGTCGGCTGACGTCGACCGCCGCTCTCACACTTTGCCCGGGTAGTTCGGCGAATAGAGCTGGCGCTCGGGACGCGCTTGCAGCTTTCCGCCCTTCACCCACTTTTCCCCGCGCACCCTGAGGTGCTCGACCATGCGCGAGCGCCACTGCGTGAGCAGCGCTGTGTGGGCCGGATCACCCGTCAGGTCACGCAATTCGTGCGGGTCCCGGACGAGGTCGAACAACTGCTCGCTCGCATCGGGGGCGTGGAAGATGTACTTCGTGCGGCCGTCGGTGAGCGCGTTCCAGTGGTTCGAGGGGTCGTAGCAGGCGTCGTGCTCCAGGTCGATCCACTTGCGCCAGCCATCGGTTTTGCCGCGCGCAAGAGCCAGCATGCTCTTGCCGTCCACCGACGCGGGCACCGTCGCGCCCGCGGCTTCCGCCAGCGTTGGCAGAACGTCGCGCAGTTCCACGGTTTGGTCGAGCACCTGGCCGCGGCGCGCCGAAACCAGCCCCGACGGCCAGCGCATCAGCGTCGGGATGCGCGCCGAAGGCTCGTAGGCATACGACTTGCGCCACAGGTTGTGATCGCCGGTCATGTCGCCGTGGTCCGCCGTGCAGAGGATCAGCGTCTCGTCATACCAGCCCCGCTTTTCGAGCGCCGCGAAGATGCGGCCAAGTTGGTCGTCGATCTGCGAGACGGACCCGTAATAGCCCTGGCGCGCCGTGCGCACGGCTTCCGCGCCAAGGTCGCCGTGCCAGATCGATCGTCCGTCGTCGCTGCGCGGCGCGTACTTCGCGGCCCAT
Source organism: Terriglobales bacterium (assembly GCA_021372245.1). Classification (GTDB taxonomy): domain Bacteria; phylum Acidobacteriota; class Terriglobia; order Bryobacterales; family Bryobacteraceae; genus JAJFUV01. The sequence continues at coordinate 124,450 of JAJFUV010000028.1, read as the reverse complement.
GAGCCCACCGTGGCCTTGGGCAGATCCGCACTCTCATACATCTTCCAGAAACGCGGCGCCGGATCGTAGGGACTGTGCGGGCGCACAAACGAAACCTTCAGGAAGAACGGTTCGGGACGGTTGTAGCTTTCGATGAAATTCACCGCGGTCTGCGCGGTCCAATTGGTGGGGTGGAGTTGCTCGGGCAGCGCGTAGGGACGGGCTTCGTATCCATTCCAATCCAGGCCCGTGGCCGCGAAATCCAGATTCGGCGCCATGCTGTTGAACCATCCCAGGTAATCTGATCGAAAATCCGGCGTGAGTTGCATGGCCTGTTCGTCCAGGATGGTGCGGTGGAAGCCGTGCAAGTTGCGCTGCGGATACCAGTGCATCTTTCCGATCCCGAGGCCGTAGTAGCCCGCGTCGCGCATAATCTGCGGCATCTCGACCGGATATTTCTCGGCCACACGCCCGTAGCCGAGCATCCCGTGGTTCCAGGGCGACTGGCCGGTCAGCAGCGCCGCGCGCGCCGGCGTGCAGGTTGGCGTAGAAGAATAGGCGCAACGGAAACGCACGCCTTCGTTGGCGATGCGGTCGAAGTTCGGCGTCTGGATGGCGCGGTTGCCGTCGACGCCCAGACAATCGCCGCGGTGCTGATCCGTCATGATCAGCAAAAGGTTCGGACGGCTCCGCGTTTGCGCTCTCAGGAAGGCTGGCGCGGTTGTTGTTCCCAGAAAGGTCCGGCGTGTCATGGTGTACAGCATACCAGGGCCGCCGGCGGGCTATTTTTCCGCGGCCAGGCGCTCGGAGAAGGCGCGCCACGCAGCGCACGACCGCGTGAGGTTCTCCTCCGGCTCGCCGGGAACGTTGTAGCACTGCAAGCCAACCGGCACGTCGAGTCCGCGAGCCTTCAGCAGGTGCAGGAGCCGGTAGATGTCGAACTGGCCGCGGTCGAGCGTCTGGATCAGGCGATCCCACCCGCCCTCGTAGTCGGCGCCGTTGATGACGATGGTTTGCAGGCGGCGCAGACGGCGTACCACGTTTTCGACGGGCTCCTTGCCGCCGCTCTCACGAAGCCAGTGGCAGAGGTTGAAGGAGATGCCGACCTCGGGTGAATTGTACTTGTCGGCCAATCGCAGGGCGTCGTCGATGCTGGCGATGTGAAAGCCGTAATGGGGATAGAGCGCCACTTTGAGCCCGGACGCCTTGGCCATCCGGTGTACCCGGTCGATGATGTCCAGCGCCAGCTTGTCGCCCTCGGGCGCCTTGCCATTGACACCCAAGAGAACGATAGTTGGGCGCCCCTTCAGCGCCTGGATTGCGGGCGCCACTTCCGGGTCAATCCGCACGCCCTCGGCAGAAATGTCGGCCACGGTGTAAAGCGCCCGCACTGCGACCCCATTCGCTTCGAACGCTTGGAGCGCGGCCGCCACACTCGCGGGACGCGTGGACCCGATTCCCTGAACGCCCACCTTCTTGAGCAGCGCAGCCTGCTCGGCCGTGGTCAGCCGGCCGCGCCCGACGCAATTGTCGAGCACATAGAAATCGGCCGCTGGAAGCAGGGAAACCGCGAGAAGCGTCAGTATCGCGCTACGCACGCTTCGGCGCGTGAATGGGCTTCGCAATGTACTCATTGGCTGCTTCATTATTTGTGAAGCGTTCGCGCTTCGGGTCCCATTCCAGGCGCTTGCCCAGTTGGATGGCGATGTGGCCGAGGTGGCACATGGACGTAGTACGGTGGCCCACTTCAGCGTCTTCCAGCGTACGGCCGCGCGTCTTCACCGCGTCGATCCAATCCTGCTTGTCGCTCTTCAGCGGGAAGCGGATGGCATTGGGACCAAGCTCCGCTTTCAGAATGGACGCGGGCTCGGCGACCAGTGCTTTGCCGTACTCGGCATGAATCCACCCGTCGCTGCCTTCGAACCGCACGTAGGGCTGATCGATCTTGTAGTAGAGCCGCACTCCGTTCGCGTAACGATACTGAATCTCGAAGCTGAGCAGCACGTTCCAGAAGCTGTCCGCGGGCGGATACACACCCCGGCCTTCGACTTCGACCGGACCCGTGCGATCCGTGCCGTTGCCCCACTGCGCCAGGTCGTTCAGATGCGTGCCCCAGTTAGTCACCATGCCGTCGCAGTAGTAGAGGTTGCGCATCCAGCCGGGCCGTTCGTAAGACTTCGGCTTGTGCACGCGCTTTTCGGTGTACGGCGCGCGCGGCGCTGGCCCCTGCCAGCGCTCGTAGTCGAGCTCCGGCGGCACCGGCATCTCCGGCTGCGGCGGGCAGCCCTCATCGCCGACCGGCACGCCGGTGCGGATCGTGTGCAGCTTGCCGATGTAGCCGTTGCGCACCAGTTCGATGGCGCGGTGGAAATAGTCGTGCGAACGGAACTCGCTGTCGGTGCGGAACACGCGCTTGTATTTCGCGACGGCGTTGGCCAGCGCGCGTCCTTCGGCGATGGTGCGCGTCAGCGGCTTCTCGCAGCTCACGTCCTTGCCCGCTTTTACGGCTTCGAGCGACATGGGCACGTGCCAGTGGTCCGGCGTCGAGATCATCACCGCGTCGATGCTCTTGTCGGCGAGCAGTTCCTTGTAATCGCGGAAAGTCCGGCAACCCGTCTTGTTGTACGCTTGTTCGACCTGCGCCTTGGCGCGTTCGAGTCGCCACGAATCCACGTCGCAGACCGCCACGACGTTGACGTCGGGCATGGCGAGCAACTGCTTCAGGTTGACCTGGACAGTCTGCCGTCCCACGCCGATCATGCCCACCGTGATGCGGTTCGACGGCGACGGCTTTCCCAAGCCCAGCGCCGATGCCGGCACGATGAGCGGCGCGGCGAGCCAGGCCCGCCGCGTTATCAGCTCACTGTTTCGCTTGTTCATGGCGGTTACTTCTTCACCGGCAGCGTGCGCATCATGAGATTGCGGTAGCGCACCGACCCGCCCGGATCGTGCTGCTGCATCGCCAGGTAGCCTTTGGTGTACGTATTCTTCTGGTCGATGAAGTCCACTACGACCTTGTCGTTCACCTTGATGATGATGTGATTGCCCTCGACGATGATGTGCTGCGTGAACCAGACATCGTCCTGCGCCAACTGGTCGAAGATTTTCACGAAGTTGTACAGGCTGCCCGTCCGCACAGGGTCGCCGCCGCTGTTGTTGACCTGCGCTTCGTAGCCTTTCGGGAAGCCGGGGCCGAACTGGGTCCGGAAATACATGCCCGAGTTGGTCTTGGGCTTGGTCATCACCTCGGCTTTGAACTCGCAATTCTCACATTGCTTCTTCATCCAGAAAAGGTGGCTGCGTTTGCCGGAACTGACAATGGCGCCGTCCTCCACTTTCCAGGATTCCGGGTTGTCGCCCGCTTGCCAGCCTTTCAGCGACTTGCCGTCGAACATCTTGATCCACTTGCCGGGCTTCGGCGCGCCTTGGGCCGCAACCGAAACTATAAGCATGCACACGCACACGAAAGCCACGCATCTTGCGATCTTCATGTAGTCGATTGTAACGGATGTGGGCCGCGAACTCGATATCAAATTAGACTACGAAGTTCTTCGTTGATAGTACGAAGACTTTCGTGTATCCTGTTCTCGTGACGGTTCCCAAACCTACTCAGGCCGAACTCGATATCCTCCGCGCGCTCTGGGACCTCGGTCCGGCGACGGCGCGGCAGGTCCTGGAACACCTCCGGGCGCAGAAACCCTCGACCGGTTACACGACCGTCCTGAAGCTCATGCAGATCATGACGGAGAAGGGCCTGCTCGCTCGTGACGAGACGGAGCGGACGCACGTCTACCGCCCGGCGCTGCGCCGGGAACAGACGCAGCGTCAACTGGCCGGGGAGTTGCTCGACAAGGTCTTCGGCGGGTCGGCGGCCGCTCTGCTGATGCAGGCCCTCTCGACGAAGCGCGCGTCGAAGCGGGAACTGGCCGAGATTCGCCAACTGCTGGATGAAATGGAAGGAGGCAAACAATGAGTTCGCTGCCGGGTTGGCTGATGTCTCCAGATTGTGAGCCCATCGCCAAGGCGCTGCTGCATTTTCTGTGGCAGGGGGCCGCGATCGGCGTTCTGGCCGCGCTGTACTTCCGCTTCGCGGCGCGGGAGCCCGCCGAACGACGGTACGGTGTTGCCTGTCTCGCGCTTGCCGCGATGGCGGCAGCCCCCGTTTTGACCTGGGCGTGGTTCTGGTTCGATGGGGCATCGGGCGCCGGGACGCGCACTGTCCAGTTGCAGCCGCTCCTTCTGGAAGACCTCCCGTGGCAGGACGGCGGGCAAGGTGCCGGGCAGGACTGGATGAAATTGGTCATACCGTTCTGGCTCCTCGGAGTTTTGGCGTTGGCGCTGCGCGCGGCCGGAGGCTGGGCCTGGATACGCGTCCGAATGAGTCGTCAGTCCGGCCCGATGCCGGAGCAACCCTCGCGGCGCGGCCGTGAAATCACGGACCGGCTCGGCATCACGCGCGGCGTGCGTTTCCTGCGGGCACTGCACGTCGAAACGCCGTGCACGTACGGCTGGTGGAGGCCTGTGGTGGTCCTGCCGCTCAGCGCGCTGGCGAATCTGCCACCGGAGCAGGTGGAGGCCATCCTGGCGCATGAGTTGGCCCACATTGCCCGCCACGACTTCCTGGTCAACCTCCTGCAGACTGTGGTCGAGACGCTGTTGTTCTATCACCCCGCGGTGTGGTGGCTCTCCGGCCGCATCCGCCAGGAGCGCGAAGTGTGTGCGGATGCCATGGCTGCCCAGTTGTGTGGAGACAGATTCGAGTATTCCCGGGCGCTCGTGGCTTTGGAGGAATGCCGCGCATCGCTGGCTCCGGCGGCTGGCGGAGGCTCCTTGAAGGATCGCATTCGCCTGCTCGTCGATCCCCGGCACACCCCGGCGAGCGGTTGGCCGGCTGTGCTGCTCCTGCTGCCGTTGATCGCGCTGGGCGGGCTGCTGCTGGCACCACAGGCGGTTCGTAGCGAAAACAAACCCAAGGCGGAGAGCCTCAAGAAGGAACAGAAACTCAGGAAGGAACTGGGCACCCCTTACCGCAAGTGGGTGAGTGAGGATGTTGTCTACATCATCACCGCCGAGGAGCGGAAGGCGTTCGACCGGCTCCGCACGGACGAAGAGCGGGAGAAGTTCATCGTGCAGTTCTGGCTCCGTCGCGACCCGACGCCCGGCACAGCGGTGAACGAATTCAAGGAGGAACACTACCGCCGGATCGCTTACGCGAACGAGCGGTTCGAGGGCGATGTGCCCGGATGGCGCACCTCGCGCGGTCGCATTTACATCCAGGATGGGCCACCGGACGAAGTCGAGTCTCATCCCGCCGAATTCCGTGAAAGCTGGCGCTATAACCCTTCGAAAAAGCGTGAAGGTACCACCACCTATGAATTCCAGGGCCAGGATTACAAGCTGGTGAGAATGACACAGGTCAAGCAGCCATAGGCTGGCCACCTCGTGTCCGGCCAACTTATCTAAACTATCCGGCCGGATCCAGCGTCAAGCCATCAGAGGAAACATGCCTACTCTGAAACGGTTCCTTGCCGCTTTACTTCTTGGCTGCGCGGCACTCGCGGCGCAACCCTCCTGCAGCATAAGCCCCGATACCCAAGCGCACCTGGACGCGCTCGACAAAGGCCGCGAAACCATACCGTCGTACGAGTATGCCCTCTGGGCGCGGCCGAAACTGGAGAAGTGGTTGGCGGCCGCCCCCGAGGACATCGATCTCCACCGCTGTTACATTGAGCTTTTCACCCAGGACGTCCGGCTCTACCGGGAGTTTCCCGCGCTGCGCGAGCGATACCGCCAGCGGGCCGAGACGCGCAAGGACGCGGTGTCGGTCTATCTTTACGGGTTCCTGTTGCAGCGCTTCAACACGGCGGAGTCGGTGCGCCAACTGGAGCGGGCCAAGGAGCTGGACCCTAAGTTGTCCTACCCCTACGTGTCGCTTTCGAGCATCCTGTCACGTTCGGCCAAGTTCAAAGATGAAGCCAAAGCCGCCGGGAACATGGCCAAGTATTTCGAGCTCTGCCCGACCGGTTTTGAAGTCAATCCGCTGTACATCCTGCTCCGCGCCGGAACGCCCGAATTACAGGCCCGGGTGGCGCACAACCTGCGCCAGGCGCTCGAAGCCGAGACCGCGCCGCGCAAACTGCTTTTCTATGAACGGCTGTGGCGGCTGGAGTTCCGCATCCGGCCGATGTCCGAGCACGCCGAACTTCGCAAGCAGATCGCCGCCGACCTCCAGCGGCTGGAGAAGCTGACACCCAAGCCTGCCAGCCCGGAGTGGTACGACATGCTGATCAACGGCCACAAGCAGGTCGGCTCCTCGAAGGAGATTATCACGGCGCTTGAAGACCGCCTGATTCGCGAGCAACCCGCCAGCCAGCGAGCGTTCTCCTTGGCCTCCCGCCGTACTTACGAGGAGAAGAAGCCGCCGGCCCCGACGGCGACTGCGGCCGAGTGGGACGTCTGGCTGGAGCAGAACTTCGCCCGGCAGGAGGAAATGCTCCGCCAGTATCCGGGCATCCCGTATTTGAAGGACTCGCTGTTACCGTACCTGCGCTATTTGCCCAAGTTGCCCGACGCGCGTGTGCTGGAGATCGTGAACGAGTGGGAGAAGCGGAACGCCCGGAACCCGGACGTTTCCTCCAGCATAGCGGTGACCGTTGCGGATGTGCTGATGCAACGCGGCCTGGCGCTCGACCGTGTGCCGGTGCTCCTGGAGACGGCGGCGAAGTCACTGGACGCACCCAACATCATGCTCGATATGGACGAGACCTCCGATCAGGCCCGCAAGATAATGATTGACTACAAGCTCCGGCAGCGGCAGTTGGTGGCCGAGGCGACCTTGCGCGCTGCACGGTTGCTGAAACGGCCTGAACTGGCCGCCAGGGTGAGGGCGCAGATCGAACCGCCCGCCCCGGAAGGGCTGAAGACCGAGCGGCTGGCTAACCTTGCGCGCCTGGCCGAGGTGGAGGGCCGCACGGCCGACGCCCTGGCTTACTATCAGGCCGCCCTCCATTCGCGGAAGAAGGATCCCGACCCGGTGTACGGCCGTGTGGTGGACCCCCTGATGGAGGACGCCCGCCGCTTCTGGAAATCCACAGGCGGCACGGACGTGGCCTGGGAAATGTGGCGCAAACCGGCTGTGAACATCCAGAGTTCCGAAAAAGGAACCTGGGAACGTCCCACGCAGCGGATTGTTGGCTTCGATTTGCCCGACCTGACCGGCAAGCGCTGGCAGCTGAAGTCGATGGAAGGGAAGGCCGTGCTGATCAATGTCTGGGCCACATGGTGCGGCCCCTGCCAGACTGAGCTTCCGCATTTACAAAAGCTCTATGAGCAGGTGAAAGACCGGAGCGACATCGCGATTTTGAGTCTTAATATCGACTCGGATATCGGGCTCGTGGGGCCGTTCGTGAAGGAGAAGAAGTACACGTTCCCGGTGCTGCCGGCCGAGCGCTATGTGACCATCCTGCTCGAAAGCGTGGGCGTGCCGCAGAACTGGATCATCGACGCCCAAGGTAAATGGCAATGGGTCCAGATGGGCTTCAACCCTGCGGAGACGGACTGGGAGAGGACAGTCCTGACCAAACTTATGGAGAACCGTAACCTGAAAGCTGCTCCGTAGGGCAAGGTGGCCTACGGCCGGAACGATTCGAGCGCGGGCACCGGGTCACCTTGCTTGTACTCGCGAGCAAACAGCTCGATGTTCCTCTGCAGCTTGCGCCAGTATTGGTACTCCATGTCCCAGCGTCCAAGCGCCGAGCCCAGGCGGTAGCGCGTGTATTCGTTGAGCCAGTTGCGTTGGAACTCCTCTTTGAGTTCCATGGCAGCGTCGGACAGATCGGCAAGCAGGCTGTGATCCTTATCCACTGTCTCGATGCGCAGGAACAGGCGCACCGAAGCGGCGTCTTTTTCCACGCGGCAGCGTTCCACATAATCGGCGATCTGCAGTGCGAACAGCGGCTTCATCCCCGCATAGTCCAGCGTGCGCGCGCCCAGCAGCAGGCCGTCCAACGTCGCCGGATCTCCGCCCTTGGCGATGGCCTGCAACAGGTGCTCCTGGGCTTCTTCAGCCCGTATGCGGCCTTCGCGCAATTGCTCGCGGTGCGCGGCGAAAAACTTCAGCCGTTTGGGATCGAGCGGATCGAGCCACATCTGGTGGCGCGTGCGGCCACCCAGGCCTTCGAACAGCAAGTCGTCCGATTTCTGCAGCGCGTCCAGCGCCGAGGCGACGCGCGCGGCCGCGTCGTGCGGGTACATCAGTTTCGCGTAATCCGAGTAGTAGCTCGCACGATCGATAGGCGCGGCCTGCCACGGCGCGATCACGCCATAGGCCACGGCGGCGAACGACGGGCGGTACAGAACGTGCGCATCGTCGGTCCAGCCGGTGTGCAGCATGCCCAGCACGCCGTACTTGCGGCCCGCCGCAAGGAACTGGTCCACGTTATCGAAAGTGCGCGTGAATTTTGGTGTGATGTCTTCCCAGTTGGTGACGGCCGTGGCGATGAACGTAGGCACCTTCGAAGCCGCGAACGGCGCCACGTGTCGCGTGTAATCCTTCTCCGGCCCGTAAACCCAGGGCACGGCGATGGTACCACCCTTGAGTTCCGGGATCACTTCCGGATAGCGCGTCAGGATGTCGGCCCAGATCATGGGACGCTTACCTTGAGCCTGGACAATGCGCGCCACCTGCTTGAAGTGGTCTATGTAAAGCCGCCCGGGATCCGTGCCGCCGGCGGCGACGCTGGCCACCTTCTCCAGTTCGTAGGTCTCATCCATGCCGATGTGGAAGAACGGGCTGGGGAACATCCGCACCAGTTGCTGCACCCAGTCCTGGATCAAAGGCCGGACGGCCGGATTGCGCGGATCGAATTCGCCGCCGTAACGCAACGGAGCCAGGTCGGCGTACTTTTCCAGGCGGAACAGGTCGTGGAGGTGGCCGTAGAGTTCCACGCATGGGACTATGTCGATGTGGCGCTCGCGCCCGTAGGCGACAATGCGGCGCACTTCGTCCTGCGTGAACCGCGCAGTGGGATTCAGGATCGGGTAGCCTTTGAACTCGATGCTGGCTTCCGAGTAGAAGTAGTACTGGTTGGCTTTCCAGCGAGCCAGGAAGTCGAGTTGGCGCTTCACTTCGTCTTCGGTCGGCAACCCGCCGTGGCTCATGTCCATCATGAAGCCGCGATAGGCGAGCGACGGGTAGTCCTCGATTTCAACCACCGGCAGCGCGGCCGCCGCGCCCGAGCCCTCGGCAAGTTGCAGAATCGTCTGCGCAGCGTAAAACAAACCCGCGCTCGATTTGGCACGGACTTCAACGCCTGGCGGAGCAACTTTGATCGAGTAAGCCTCGCGGGACTCCGGGCCGGCCTTTTCGTCCACGCCCGGCAGGGCCGCCCCTTCGCCCGTGCGGTTCAGGGTGAGCTGCTTCGCCCCGCTCGCGGCGAACTTGAGCCGGCCTGAGAGCAGTTTCTGAACAAAGCGGTCCTCGGCGCTCGCCGGTTTGGCGAAACGGATGGAAAGCTCGGAAACGCGAACCGAGCCTTCACCGTAGCGGACCTTCACAGGACGCGGCAACAGTGGATTGTGCGCAGCCAAGGCAAGGCCCGACAGGGCCGTGATCAACACAGCAGTTCGTTGAAGCATCGAATGAACCTTACGCTTTCTCGCGGCGCGGCCACATTTTCGTGCCCGGAGGAATCGTGTCCAGGAAGTCGGCCGGAGGAACGGCCTCGGGGTACCGCGCCAATATGAAATCCTTCAAACGCATCTGCAAATCTTTAGGAACGGGCAGACCCGGAGGACGCGGCGGGCCGGCTTTAATGAATCCGAAAGCATCGTTGAGCGCCTTGCCGCGCGCGGCTCCGCCGTACTCGTCCCATCCCTTTAACTCGGGAGGCGCGAGGTATGGCCGTCCGGCTCCCGCGCGCAACCGGCCCACCACTTCGGTGAACAGCGCCCAGACGCGTTCGGCCTCCTCGTACTTGCCTTCGCCGCAGAGCTTCAACGCTTTCTGCTCGAGATGAGGCATCAGGGTAAGGCTCACGCTGCCCACCCCGGGCGCGCCGAGCCGGCACATTTCCACCAGCCAGCCGGCGTCGGTGGCGCTCATGTGTACCAGCCCCGTGGCGCCTTGCAGCGCGCGCCACGCGCGGAAGTCGAAGTGCGCTTCCTTGCTGCCCACCATGTTCGGCAGTTGCGCCAGTTGGCGGAAAGTTTCCGCTGTGTACTCCTGCCGGATCCAATCGAAGTGGTAGATGATGATGCCGAGATCGGGGCAGGCTTTGGAGAACTGCTCCCAGAAGGCCATCAGCTCGCGCTTCTTGAGTGTGGAATAGAACGGCTGCATGGCCAGCACGGCTTCGCAGCCGGCGTCCATGGCTGCCCGGCCGCGATCGATGACTTCCTTGGGGTTGAGCCCCTGCGCGCCGATCACGCTCACTACGCCGTGTGAACGCGTCTCCTCCGCCAGGATTTCGGCGATGCGCCGGTGCTCGGCGTCGGTGAGGGTGTAGAATTCGCCGGTCGAGCCGGCCAGTACGATGCCGTCCACGCCCAGGCGCACCAGCTTGCGGATATTGGAGCGCAGCGCTTCCTCGTCCAGCGACAGGTCGTCTGCGAACGGGGTCGGCGGGTAGGCGAAGACGCCTCGATAGCGCTCTTTTGTCAGCCCTTTTCGCGATGGCGCCGCGGGGGCGCCGGTGGCGGCACTTGCGGCCGGTCCGGCCACACTCATGGTTCCCAGGAAACTGCGTCGGTTCAAGCTACCTCCTGAAGATCGCGGAATGTTCCAATATATCGCGAAACGTGTGCGAACTTAACGGAGGAGCTTGCCCGGTTTACTCCTTGGGGATCAGCTTCAGCGTCACGCCCTTGCGGTCGTTTTCCTTGAGGGTAAGCTTTTCGCCTTTGCTCTCGTAACGTTTCACGAACTCCGGATCCATGTGGGCGCCCGGCTCCATGTCCTGCACCGCGAGCAGCAGGTAATCTTCCGGCGTGACGTTCTTAAAGGTGAATGCGCCCTTCTGGTCGGCCCCGCTGAGCTGATGAAGCGGATAACTCTTCGATTTCGGGATCATGGCCACCGTGGCACCGGACACCGGCTGCCCTTCGGCGTCCTGCACCGTGCCCTCGACCTGTGCCGCGCCTGCCCGCAGCTTGATCTCCAGCTTCCCCCCGCCCCCGGCCGCTATCTCCAGCCCGTCATCAGCCATCCGCTGTCCGCCGAGCGTGATTGAATTCACGTAGGTACCCTCCGGCATGGGCATCATACGTACGAAGTACTTTCCCGGCGAGACGGCCTTCAGTTGGAACGCACCGCTTTCGTCCGCATTGGCCATGGCCGGCATTGAGGTCGCCTCTATGGCTTCCAGAAAGACACGCTGAGCCTTGAGAGCAGGTTTCTGGCTCTGCTCGCCGTCGAAGACGATCTCGCCGTTCACATCCGGCGGCAGCACGAAGTCCACCGTGACGCCCCTGACGGGCTTGTCGCCCACTTCCAGCGGGACACTCACTCCACTAGACCGGGGAACGGACATGTCCATCACTCGCAGCACATAGGAACCCGGCGTCACGGCGGGAATCTCAAAGCTTCCGTCGGCGGGTTTGACCGGCGCACCACGCCCCGACATCATTCCAAGCATGCCGCCGTCTTTCTGGCTTAGCTGGACATACAACCTCTGCCCGGCAGTCACGCCCAGCACCTTCCCTTTCACCCGCACGGCTTTCGTCTTAATCAGGCGGATGTCCGTGCCGCCCGCTTCCGTTCCCGCCGTCACTGTGACTGGCGCGGCGCCGCTCGCATCCGGTGAATTCGGATAGTAAGTGGGCAGGTACGCGGGCTCGGTCCCATCCTCCGCTGGCGTGCCGCCGCCCCGGATCCTCATGACCGCAATCACCAGGTATTTCCCCGCGGCTACGTTGGAGATGCGAAACTCGCCCAAGTCGTTTGTGTTCGCCATGCCGCCCGTGGGCATGTACTGCCGCCGTCCGCGCTGATAGACGGGCGCCAGGGCGCTCACCATGACATCCTTGAGCGGTTCGTTCTCCTCGTCCAGCACCTTGCCCGAGATCACCGCGTTCGGCTGCAGCTTGAAGTCGATCCCCTTGAGCGTCTGCCCAGCGGCCAGACTCAAGGGTGTACCGGCCATCGGCCTGTCGCGCGAGCCGTACATCTGGGGCACGTAGCGTGGGTGCCGGGCGAACACCATGTACTTACCGGCGTCCAGGTCCTTGAGGACATAATGTCCGGCCTCGTCCGTGGTGGCTCCGGTCCGCGATCCGCCAGAAGTGGTGAGCAGCGATGCCACGCTGACGTTTTTCAGTGGACTTCCCGACGCGGCGTCCACGATGGTCCCTTCAATGGAAGCCTTCTTCTCCTCGACGGCGGGCTTGGCCTGCTCTTGCTGCTTCTCCTGAAACGCGCCCGCCAGCAGCGCGGCCGAAATGAGAATCATCAGCCATTTCATTGCGGCACCTCACTCCTTTGTGATCGGAATGACGTTCAACTTAACTTCACTGCGGCCGTTCTCTTTCAACACTACTTGCGCGGCGCGGTCTTCCACCAGCTTCACCACTTCGGGGTCGCCGTAAGCTTCCGGCTCCAGGTCTTCCCAGGCAAGCGCTTTGTAACGGCCCGGCGCGACATTCTGGATCAGGAACGTGCCATCGTGGCCGGACGTCGCCGCGCGGTACAGCGCGTCGCGGCCGGATTCGGGGACCAACGCCACGGTGGCGCCGGCGGACGGCTTCTCGTCCGCCCCCAGCACGACGCCCTTCAGTTCGGCCGAAGCCTTCCCCAACAGAATCTCAAGCTTCGCCCCCGGTGAGAGGGTGAGGTTGTCCGGATTCGCGACTTGGCCATTCAACTTCACCGACTTCAGGTAACTGCCGGAGGGCAAGTTTGCCACGCGCAGACGGAGCGGCACGGGCAGAACGCCTTTCACCTTGAACTCGCCGGATTGGTCCGCTGTGGCGGAGTAAAACCGCCTCAACGAGAACTCCACGCTTGCCAAATGCACGGACGTGCCATCGACGCTGCCTTCAGATACCACCCGGCCCGCGACTTCGACACCTTCGCTGAACGGAAGCCGAACACCGTCGATGTGTTGGTCGCTCACCTCGATCGGAAGTGGTGTGGTCATCGCCGGAGTGCCACCCATGGATTGCGCAAACAGCCAGTAGGCGCCGGGCCTTACGCCTTTGACTTCGAAGGTTCGCTCGCCGGGCTGTACCATCGCGCCGCCACCCGCAGCAAGAGCGGACACAGGCGCGGCGCTCCTGGGCATCAGGCTCACGACCATCATCCCGCCGGAATCGCCGCCATCAATCCGCCCGCGAATTCGCACGGCAGTGGTCTTGAGCAGTTGTATATCGATGCCGCGGCGGTCCTCACCGCGCACGACCGTCACCGGCTCGGCGCGCTCCGCCTCTAGGGTGCCTGGGTAGTAAGTGGTGCCGTTGATCCGGTCGGGCGCCTCCGGCTGCGCTCCCTTGGTGGCGGTGAGCATGGCGAGTCCGAAGTTATAGTCGGCTGCAATCACCAGGTAGTTACCGGGGCGCAGTCCGCTCAGACGGTATTCGCCGCGATCGTTCGTCGAGCCGAAACTCGCCGGGTACCAATCTCGCTTGCCGTCACGGTACTCACGGCGGAGGACGCGCACGCCAACATTCGGCATCGGCTCGCCGTCCGAGTCCAGCACACGCCCAGACAGGACGGCATTGGGAAACAAGCGGAAGACCACCCCGGTGACGGGTTGCCCATCCTTAACCGCCAGCACGGTGCCGGTGTTCGGATTCGAGCGCGAACCATGGATTTGCCGGTCGAAGCCGTTGCGTTCCCCTGAGAGCAGGTATCCTCCCGCGGCGAGATTTTGGAAGACGAACCGGCCGTAGTCATCCACCTGCGTGGTTGCCGGCTCGCCTTTGCCATCGATGCGCTTGGCCGTCAATGTCACGCGCCGCAAGGGATTGCCTGTCAAGGCGTGTACCACCTGGCCGGAGATTGATTCCGCCGCCAGCCCTGGAAGCGAAACTCCGAGAAGAATCGCTGCCGCTACGACGAGCTTCGACCGCAGTAGGTTCATCCGATCCTCCGGAACACGACAGACTTGGCGGAACTTCAGGCCTTAGTATCTATTCATAACGAAGCGCGTCCACCGGGTCAACGCGGGCCTAGTCTTTCGAAATAAGCTTCAGCGTCACGCCCTTGCGGTCGTTCTCCTTGAGCGTAATCTTCTCACCCTTGCTCTCGAAAGGCTTCACGAATTCGGGATCGTAGAAAGAGCCGGGCTCGCCCCCGTCCAACGCCAGCAGCAAGTAGTCTTCCGGGGTAACGCTCTTGAAACTGAATGTGCCCTTCTGGTCCGTCATGGCGGCCTGATATAGGAGATAACTCTTCGATTTTGGGATCAGAGCCACGGTGACACCGGGCACCGGCTTGCCTTCGGTGTCCTGCACCGCGCCTTCCACCTGTGCCGCAGCCGGCCGTAGCTTGATCTCAAGTTTCGCCGTGCCCGCCGCGCCGATCTCCAGCCCATCCTCGCCCATCTTCTGATCGCCAAAAGTGATCGCACTCACATACGAGCCATCAGGCGCGGGCATCACGCGCACGAAGTACTTACCTTTAGGGACGGCCTTCAGCTGGAAAGTCCCATCTTCGGCCGCATTGGTCATTGGGGGCATCGTCGTGAGGCCATCAAGCGACTCCAGATAGATGCGCTGCGCCTTGAAGGACGGCTTTGGGTTCTGTTCGCCGTCGAGGAGGATCTCGCCGTTCACGTCTGGGGCCTGCACGACCTCCACGATCAGACCCTCAACCGGTCTCTCGCGCACCTCAAGAGGAGTACCCGGACTGGCTGCCCGAAAGGCGGATAGGTCCATCGCGCGCAACTCGTAAGTGCCCGCGGTCACTGCGGCGATTTCGAAGCTACCGTCGGTGGGCTTGACGCTTGCACTGCGGGCCGATATCAGCCCCAGCACCCCACCGTCCTTTGGAAACAGCCGGACCGTCAACCTCTGGCCGGCGGTCATGCCCATCACTTTGCCCTTCACCCGCACGGCTTTCGTTTTGATCAGGCGGATGTCCGTGCCGCCGGTTTCGGTTCCAGCTCCCACACTCACCGTCGCCGCCCCACTCGCTTCCGGCGAGTTTGGATAGAACGTGGTCAGATAGCCGGATTCGGTTCCGTCCTGAGCGGGCGTGCCGCCGCCCTGCTTCATCATCATTGCGGCGACCAGGTACTTCCCCTGGGCCAGATTGCCGACACGGAACTCGCCCAGGTCGTTCGTGGTCGCAGTCCCTACCGGCACCTGTTGACGACGGCCCCGCTGGTAGATGGACTTCAACGCGCTCACCATCACATCCTTGAGCGGTTCGCCCTCTTCATCGACCACTTTGCCCGAAATCACCGAGTTCGGCTGTAACTTGAAGATGATCTCCCTTAGTTCCTGGCCGGCGGCGATAGCCAGACGCGTGCCGCCCATTAATCCGTCGCGAGAGCCGTACATCTGCCGGGCATAGCGCGGGTGCGTGGCGAACAGCATGTAGCTGCCCGCCTCAAGGTTCTTGATGCTGAAATGTCCGGCTTCGTTCGATGTGGCGGCGCTGGGAGATCCGGCAGCGGCGGCCCCCATCAGCATCAGGCTGACGTCCTTCAGCGGTTTCCCCGACGCCGCGTCCACGACCGTCCCTTCGATGGACGCCTTCTTCTCCTCAACGGCGGGTTTGGCCCGTTCTTCCGGTTTGGTCTGTACTTCCGGCTTGCCCTGAAACGCACCCGCCAACAGCGCGGCGGAAGACAGAACCAATGCGCACTTCGTAAGCAGCGAAAAGCGTGACATGGGAGTGCCTCACTCCTTTGTGATCGGTATGACTTTCAAGGTGACTTCGCCGCGTCCATTCTCTTCGAGCGCGACCTGCGCGGCGCGATCCTCCACAGGCTTCACCACCTCGGCGTCGCGGTAAGCATCTGGCTCCAGGTCCTCCCAGGCCAGCGCCTTGTAACGACCGGCTGGGACGCTCTTGAGCAAAAACGTGCCGTCGTAATCGGAGGTGGCCGTGCGATAAAGCGTGTCGCGGCCGGATGCAGGAATCAACACGACGGTGGCGCCGGGAACAGGCTTCTCATCCGCCCCCAGCACGACACCCTTCAGCTCAGCCGACGCCTTGCCCAGCAGGATTTCAAGTTTCGCACCTGAGGCCGGGCTGAATTCCACACCCTCGGGGTCCACCACTTGTCCGCCCAACTTCACCGCTCTCAAGTACGTTTTCTCGGGCAGGTTGGCGGCCCGCAGGCGGTACTGGATGGGAAAGACGCCTCTTAACTTGAACTCACCTGCCTCGTTCGCCGTGCCGGAAACCGGGCCCATCCAGGTGGCTTCAGGAATCTCGAGCGTGACGGATGCACCTTTGGCACTGCCGTCAAACAAGATCCGGCCGGCAACCTCGCCGCCTTCATTGAGCGGAAGCTCCACGCCCTCGATGTGGTTCCCGCCTACCTCTACCGGAACCGGCGTGCTCACGGCTGAGAAGCCGTCCATGGAGCGCGCGACCAGGATGTAAGCGCCCGGAATGACGCCCCGGATCTCGAATGCCCGCTCGCCAGGTTGTACCACCGCGGCGCTACCTGCGGTGACGGGTGAAGGTGCGGCGGACTTAGGGAGCAGATGCACCACCATTATGGTGCTGACGGCCGCGACGGCAATCCGCCCGCGAATGCGCACCGCGACGCCCTTGACCAATTGAATGTCTACGCCGCGGCGGTCCTCGCCGCGCATCACAGCCACCGGCTCGGCGCTCTGGAATTCAATCGTACCTGGGTAATAAGTGGAGGCGTTGACCCGGTCGGGTGTATCAGGCAGCGGCCCCTTGCTGGTGGCGATAGCGACGGTGAAGTTGAAATCTGTGGCATTCACCAGATAGCGTCCGGCGCGGAGACCACCCAGGCGGTATTCGCCGCGGTCGTTCGTCTGAGCAGCGCCCGCCGGATACCAGCCGAGCTTTCCGTTGCGGTACTCACGCCGGTACGCTCGCACTGCAACATTCGGCATCGGTTCGCCGTCTGCATCCAATACGCGCCCGGAAAGGACAGCGTTCGGAAATAACCGGAAAACCACGCCGGTGACGGGCTGGCCATCCTTAACCGCCAGCACGGTGCCGGTGTTGGGGTTCAATCGTGAGCCGTGGATTTGCCGGTCGAAGCCGTTGCGTTCGCCTGAGAGCAGGTATCCTCCCGCGGCGAGATTTTGGAAGACGAACCGGCCGAAGTCATCCACCTGCGTGGTTGCCGGCTCGCCTTTACCATCGACGCGCGTGGCGGTCAATGTCACGCGCCGCAAGGGGTTACCGGTCAAGGCGTGTACCACCTGGCCGGAGATTGATTCCGCCGCCAGCCCTGGAAACGTAACCCCAAGCACAACCGCTGCCGCTACGACGTGTTTCCACTGCAGTAGGTTCATCCACTCTCCCGGAACACGACAGACTTGGCGGAACTTCAGGCCTTAGTATCTATTCATACCGAAGTGCGTCCACCGGGTCAAGGCGGGCGGCTTTGCTGGCGGGCCAGATGCCGAAAAACAGTCCGATGCCCACCGACACCACCACGCCCAGCACCGCCGCCCAGACCGGGACCGCGGTGGGAAGCGCCGGGAATGCCAGGTGCGCCACGGTGGCGATGAGCCAGCCGAGCAGGATGCCGATCAGACCGCCCGTTCCAGTGAGCACGGTCGCCTCCGTCAGGAACTGCAGGATGATGTCGGCCCGGCGCGCGCCGAGGGCCTTGCGGACCCCGATCTCGCGCGTGCGCTCGGTCACGGAAACCAGCATGATGTTCATCACGCCGATGCCGCCCACCAGCAACCCGATGCTGCTGAGCACCACCATGACGATGGCCACCACCGATGTAGTCTTGCGGAAGTCCTCCACCATTTGCTCGGCGGTGGAGATCCAGAAATTGTCGGGCTTGTCGTACGGCACCCGGCGCTCCTGGCGCAGCACCCCGCGCACCTCATCCATGGCCTGGGCCAGCTTGCCCTCTTCGCCCACGATGACCAGCATGTGTTCCTTGGCATTGGGAAACATCTTGCGCAGGGTCCAGTAGGGGATCAGGACCCGGGTGTCGTCCTGCGCCGCCATCATTACGGAGGGCCGCGCCATGCTACCCACCACCTCAAACTGCCGGCCGTTCACATCGATCCATTTGCCCACCGGGTCCACATTCGGGAAGAAGGTCTTCTGGATGTCTTCGCCGATGACCACCACGGGCATGCGGTGCTGGCTCTCCATGTCCGTGAAGAAGCGCCCGTACTTCATTTCCACCAATCCGCCGTAAGCGTAGCTTTCCGTCGTGCCGGCAAAGCGGATCTGATAGACCTCATTGCCTTTATACTTGGCGCGGTAGACGGTCCGGAAATCGAACATCGGGAAGATGTAGGGGCTGACGTGCTTGACCGACGGGCAGCGCTCGGCGATGGCGCGGGCGTTTTCGTAAGTGAGCGGCTTGCGCTGGCGCTCCTCGGGGGTCAGGTCGCCGAAGCGCATGGTGCCGCGGATCTTGAACACGATCAGCGTGTTCGGCCCGAAGCTACGGATGATGTCCGTGATGGCGCCGTCCAGGCCCGCGATGATGGAGCCGACGCCGATGATCGTGCTGGTCCCGATGATGACGCCGAGCACAGTCAGGAAAGTCCGCATCTTGTGCGCACGGATAGTACTCAGCGCGAGCCAGGCGCTCGACTTGAATGTGAACCAGCTCATCGTTCCATCCTTAGCGCGGCGATCGGATCCAATCGCGCGGCGCGCTGCGCCGGGTAGATGCCGAAGAACAATCCCACCGCCGTCGACAGCACCAGCGAGATCAGCACGGCCGACAACGGCATGGACATCGGCACCGGGGTCAATTTGCTCACCAGAAAGCCGATAATCCAGGCGGTTCCAACACCTACGGCGCCTCCGACGGCCGCCAGCAGGCTGGATTCAACCAGGAACTGGTTCAAAATGTCCCTCTTGCGCGCGCCGACGGATTTACGGATCCCGATCTCGTGCGTCCGTTCGGTGACCACCGCCAGCATGATGTTCATGATCACCACCCCGCCCACGACCATGAAGACTGAGACTACAGCGATGGCGGTGGCGGCGATGGCGCCTGTCAGGCGGTCCCAGGCCGAGACCAGCGAGTCCGAGTTGGCCAGCCCGAAATTATCTTCCTGGTTCGGCCGCATGTGGCGGTGCGCGCGCATAAGCATGCGCACCTCGTCCTGTGCCTGGAACAGGTGGGTCTGGTCCATCGCCACGCCGCAGAACCCGATACCGTTGCGGCTTCCGTACATTTTGAAGAATGTCTGGATGGGGATGATGACGTAGTTGTCGAGCGACTCGCCGAAGACGCTGCCCTGCGGCTTGCCCACGCCGACCACGCGGAACGGGCGCCCCTCGATCTCGACGTACTTGCCGATGGGATCGACACCCGTGAAACAGCGCTCGCGGATATCGTTGCCGATGAAGGTGACCGCCTGCCGCCGCTGGTCGTCGGAATCGGCCAGAAAACGGCCGTTGACGGCTTGTATGTTCTGGATGACGCCTACGTTCGAAGTGGCGCCTTGCATCTGGACGCCTTCGATACGCTCGTGGGCGCAGGTAACGCTAGCCGAGCGATACGCCTCCATGCCGAAATCCCGCACCATGGTCGCGCGCGAGCGGATGAACTGGTATTCCTCCTCGGTGAGCTGCGGGTTGCGCTTCTGCATCTCCATGAATTTCTTCGGATTGAACTGTCCGATCATGACGATGCGCCGCACTTTGAAACCCTCCGAACCCATGTTGGAAAGGTTCTGGGCGATATAGACGTCCATGCCGTGGATGACGCTCATCACCGCGATCAACGTCGTGGTGGCCAGGATGATCCCTAGCAACGTTAAGAAACTGCGCAACTTGCTCGAGCGCAAGGAGGCCACCGCCACACTGGCGGCTTCGGCAAAGCTGGCTCTGGACTGCATCTTAGGTAGTGACGATGGCCCGGTGGCTTTTGTTCCCACCGGGGCACTGCTCCGTGCATCTTCATGGTAACCCGCCGCTTCGTGGCCGCGTCGCAAACTACGGCGAATGCACCGGGGAACTCGCACATCGCATTTGGAGTCGTTGTGCGCGTGAAACCGAAACTCGTCGTCACCATGCCGGCTTACAACGCCGCGCGGACCCTGCACAAGACATACGCGGAGTTGCCTCACAACCTTGTGGACGAGGTCATCCTGGTTGACGATGGCAGCCGCGACGAAACCACCAGGATCGCCCGTGAACTGGGCATGACCCTCTTCGTCCACAATCGCAATTACGGCTACGGAGCCAACCAGAAGACCTGCTACCGGGAAGCCCTGAAGGCCGGAGCGGACGTGGTTGTGATGGTCCACCCGGATTACCAGTACGATCCCACGCTGTTGCCGGAAATCGTAAGGCCGATCCAGGAGGGCCGCGCCGATGTGGTGCTCGGCTCACGCCTGCTTGGCGGCGATCCCATGAAACAGGGCATGCCGTGGTGGAAATACGGCTCTAACCGATTCCTCACGGCGCTGGAAAACTGGACCTTCGGACTGCACCTCGCCGAATACCATACAGGCTACCGCGCCTATCGCGCCGAGGCTCTGGAAGCTGTCAACTACCAGATGAACGCGGACCGGTTCATCTTCGACCAGGAGATCATGGCCCAGTTTGTCTGCGAGGGTCTGCACCTCGCCGAAGTGCCGGTGCCCACACGCTATTTCCCGCAGGCATCGTCGGCTTCGTTCTGGCAGAGTTCGCTTTACGGCCTATCGATCCTTCTGGTCCTGGCGCGATACGTACTGCACCATACTCGAGTCTGGAAACGGCGCCGGTTTGAGAGCCTGCAACGGCGCTATCAAGCGGGCCCCGCCCTGAGCCACAGCGTGGACGCCTTGCACTGATTACCGCACCCGCAGGCATTCACAGCCGGGCCGGTGGATAATAGTGTCAGGGATGCTTCGGACCATCAAAGAGCAGATCGACACTATATTCCGGGAAGATCCGGCGGCTCGCAGTGTGCTGGAGATCCTTTTCTGTTACCCGGGATTCCATGCCATCCTGCTGCACCGGTTGGCGCACAAGCTCTACAAGATGGGTCTCCGTTTGCCCGCGCGCATGATCTCGCAGCTCAGCCGGTCGCTCACGGGCATCGAAATCCATCCCGGCGCCACCATCGGCCGGCGGTTCTTCATCGATCACGGGATGGGCGTTGTGATCGGCGAAACGTCGGAAATTGGCGACGACGTGTTGATCTATCAGGGCGTGACGCTGGGCGGCACCGGCAAGGAAAAAGGCAAGCGCCACCCGACGCTGGGCAATCACGTGGTTGTCGGAACGGGAGCCAAGGTGCTGGGAAATATTCTTATCGGCGATCATGTCAAGGTCGGTGCAGGTTCCGTGGTAATCCGTTCGGTGCCGGACGATTCGACCGTGGTGGGCATCCCGGGCCGCGTGGTCCGCACCAAAGGCGAGGCTGTGGACGACGAGTTAGAGCACGGCCATCTGCCCGATCCCGAGGCTCAGGAGATAGAACAGCTCTCCGCTCGCGTCGAGCAACTCGAAGGACAGGTCCACGAACTCCTGGAGCGGCAGGATAAGCTTAAGTCAGCGTGATACGGCGATCTTCACCGTCTCGCCCGCGGCGAGTTGCAGCGCGAGTCCGTTCTTGAGTTCGCTGCCCAGCAACAACTGCGCGGCGCCCCGGGCTTTCTGCACCGTGTAAAGCGTATTTTCGTCGACGGTGAACCACTCAGGCCATTCGTTGAGCCGCACGTAGTTCTTGCGCAGGTTCAGCTCGCGGCGGTGGCGCGCGTAGTCGAAAGCCAGCTTGCCGGTCCAGGCCTTGCCGCTGCGCAGCGAAACGTACAGCGTGCCGTCCTGCTGGACGGCGCCCAACTCGACACCGGGCGCCCAGTCTTTCAGGTAGCAGCCTTGCGTCTTCATCATGGCGTAGAGCAGCAGGGTGCGGTTCCAGTTGCCGTCCCCGTACCAGCGCTCGATGGTGCCGTCCGGCTGTTGATAAGCCAGCAGGGTCTTCATTTCCGACTCGATCCAGCTTTGGGCTTCCGGAACCGGCTCGCGGGCCACCAGGTAGATGGCGCTTTCGATCGAGTCCGCGTAGCCGTCCGCGCTGCCGGCTTCCCAGTCGTAACCGCGGTACTTGGGCAGGTTGCTCAGGACCCTGCGGACCGCCTGCCGGTATTTCTCTTCTCCCGTTGTCTGATAGAAGGCGTAAAGCGCCCCGTAAACGTAGCCCCAGTTGTCGCTGAGCCTCGTGTCGCGCGGCGAAAGATCGGAATTGACGATGGTGTTGTACAGCATCCCGTCCGGATTGGCCGAAGCGAGCACATTGTCGAGCATCTTTCGAATCACCGGCCTCGTTCTTTCCGCGCGTTTCAGACCCAGGTCCGTTTCGAGCGCGTGCAGCAGCACCAGGCCCACGATGGTTTCGTTGCCGTGGTCGCGCAGCCGCGTGGTACCCGAGTCGGTCTTCTTCTCGAAATCGTAGCGGTAGCCGGGCAGGTAGTTGTTGGCGGGCAGTATCTCCTCCACGTAGGCGTCACCGATGCGTGTGGCCCAATCCAGAAAGCGCGGATCGGCGGTCATGGGAATCAGCCGGGCCAGGGTTTGCAGTACATCGCCGTTCAATTCGGCACCCGTGTCGGGCAAATTGCCCCAACGGGTTTTGACGGGCGCCTTCCGCATGTAATCCTCGGTGATATCCACCATGCGGTAGTACCAGGGCGTGCGGCCGAGCAACTCGGTAACGGAAAGCAGGCCGTCTTTGCAGTACTCGCCGGCTCCGAAGAGAGTCGCCGGACCCAGTTGTCTGGTCTTGAAGTCCAGGTTGCCCGGAATGGCGCCGCTCACGTTGGTGTAACGGATCTCGTTGCGCAGCATGTCCATCATGCGGCCGTGGTACAGTGCAGGATCGGTGAACCAGCTCGTGATGATGAGGTAGGGATAGTTGTCGGCGCCGGAATTCTCGGGCGTATAGAGAAGCTGCGTGTTCTGCTTGCCGCGGATCAAGCCGGGCAAGCGGTCCGGAAGCAGCAGCGTCTCCTTGTCCGCGTATGAGAGCCAGACATGCACCATCCTGCGCGTGCGGGCGAAAATGTCGTTTGCTGCGACTCCGTTTGCCGAAGCTTGCTTCCAGAGTTCTTCAGGTTCGGCGGCATAGAATAGAGAAGGCAGAAAGCAAGTCAACAACGCCAAAAGCGGCCACTGACGATGGGACATAGAAGTAAGATTACCGGAATCGCACTCATTGCGCTCGCATGTCTCGCGGCCGAAAAAGGGGACAGACAGCCTTTTTCGCCCCGGGATGTTGGCATAGCAAGAGCAGGGCGTGCCGGCGAAAAAGGTGTCAGTCCCCGTGCGGCACCGCAGGTCGTCTGGTGCGAGAAGGTCTGGTCCAGCGCGCCGCACAACGGCTTCACGGACCTGGTGCGTTATAAGGACCGCTGGTTCTGCGCGCTGCGCGAGGGAGCGTCGTACCGCTCCGCCGACGGCACCATCCGGATCCTGACCTCTCTTGACGGCGAAGTCTGGAAACCCGCCTCGCGCATCACATCCACCGGTGGGGACCTGCGATACCCTAAGCTCAGCGTGTCACCTGACGGACGCCTGATCCTGGTGGCCGTCGAAGAGCGCCAGGGCATTGTCTGGGAGCGTCACCAGTCCGCCGTCTGGACTTCTCCCGACGGACGCAACTGGAGCGCGCCCATCCCTGTGTGCGAGCCGAATCTTCAGCTCGGGCGGCTGGCCTGGCACAACCGCCTCGCCTTCGCCGCCGGTTACTCAAACGTACGCGAAGAGTTCCTCCGCATCTACGGTGGGCCGAGGGCCGACAAGTTCGTCCCCTTGACCTCGAAACTTCTTTCGGGCCAAGCCCCCGGCGAGGCGGCGCTCCTCTTCCTGGCGGATGATAGCGCCCTGTGCCTGGCGCAGCGCGATGCCAAAGGAACCATGGCGGCGCTCGGCAGGGCGAAACCACCCTACCGCGGCTGGATTTGGACGGATCTCAACGTGAGCATTGAAACGCCCGCCATGCTGATGTTGCCGGATGACAGGATCGTGGTCGCCGGGCGCACGACTACCGGTGGGAAACCGCGCCTCGCCCTGTTTTGGCTGGAGGATCAGGACGACAAGCTTCGCGAGTTCCTGGAACTTCCCTCCGCCGGCGATGCTGGGTACCCTGGCCTTGCCTGGAACGAAGGACTGCTGTGGGTGAGTTATCATTCTTCCCAAGACGGGAAGGCGGGCATTTACATCGCGAAAGTGCGAACCGGAGACAAATAGATGCGAGCCGCAACCCTGAGCCGTCGCGGGTTTCTCGGCTGCGCGGCCGGCGCCGCCTTTGCCCGTGCCGCCGCGCCACCACTGAATTTCGTCTTCATCCTTGCCGACGATCTGGGTTGGGCGGACGTCGGCTGCAACGGAGCCGACCTGCACGAAACTCCCAACATCGACCGGTTGGCCAGCATGGGCGTGCGCTTCACCGACGCTTACGCCGCCGCGCCCGTCTGCAGTCCGACCCGCGCCTCGATCCTCACCGGCAAGCACCCGGCGCGCCTGCACATGACCACGTGGCTGGAGAACGCCGCAACGCCGGCCAGGGACCGCAAGCTCATCCCGCCCGTCACGGTGGGGAACCTGCCGCACGAAGAGGTAACGCTGGCCGAGGCGCTCAAGGAGCGCAACTACCTGACCGCGCTCGTCGGCAAGTGGCATCTCGGCGAAGCCGGCTACTACCCGGAAACGCAGGGCTTCGACGTGAACATCGGAGGCACGCATTGGGGCGCGCCGCAGTCGTATTTCTATCCCTACAGGGGCAGCCGTTACTACGGCGGCGAATTACGCTACGTTCCGCATCTGGAATTCGGCAAGCCCGGCGAGTACCTGACCGACCGGCTCACCGGCGAAGCCTTGCGGGTTATCGATCACGCCGGCGCGCAGCCGTTCTTTCTCTACCTTGCGCACCACGCCGTGCACACGCCCATCGAGGCGAAACCAGCCGATACGGATCGTTTCAAGGCCCGCCTGCGGCCCGCCATGCATCACAGCAATCCCACCTACGCGGCCATGACCTGGAGCCTGGACATAAGCGTGGGGCGGGTCATGCAGAAGCTCACCGAGCGCGGCATCGCGGATCGAACCGTCATCGTTTTCTTTTCCGATAACGGCGGTGCCTTGCGCACTTCGCGCCAGGAGGTGATCACAAACAATTCGCCGCTGCGGTCGGGGAAGGGCGCACTTTACGAAGGCGGCGTGCGAGTGCCGCTCATCGTGTACTGGCCGGGAGTGACGCCGCGAGGAGCCGTGTCGCATGCGCCCGTCGTCTCCATGGATCTTTACGCGACGCTGCTCGAAATGACGGGACTCGGCGGAAGCGATTCGCGCAAACGGGCCGTCGACTCCGTCAGCATCACTCCCCTGCTTCGCGACCCGTCGGCCAAGCTCGACCGCGAAGACCTCTACTTCCACTATCCGCACTATTACCCCACCACCACCCCGGTAAGCGCCGTGCGCAGCGGACCCTGGAAGTTGATCGAGTTTCTTGAAGACAACCGCGTCGAGCTTTACAACCTCGAAAAAGACCTCGGCGAGAAGGACGACCTGGCCAGCCGGATGCCGCAAAAGGCGGCCGAGTTGCGGGGCCGCTTGCACGCCTGGCGAGAATCCGTCTCCGTTCAGATGCCGCAACCGAACCCCGGCTACACTGTCAGCCGGTGATAGAGGTCCGCGAATCCTTCCAACGTCAATTGCTCGGCTCGCAGGCCCGCCTCGGGGCACGCGTCGATCGCTTCGCGCGGAAACGCGCCGGCCAGGTTGTTGCGGATGGTCTTGCGCTTTTGCCGAAAACATCGGCCTACGAACTCCAGGAACTTCGCGCTGTCGTCCACCGGCAGATCCTCGTCCGGCGCTCGCGAAACCAGTTCGACAACGGCGGATTCCACCTTGGGCGGAGGAGAAAAGGCGGATGCCGGGACGGGAAACAGCGTTCGCGCCGAAGCATGAAATGCCGTGCGCACAGTGAGATAGCCGTAATCGCGGCTTCCCGGCGCGGCGCTCAACCGGTCGGCGACCTCTTTCTGCATCAGAAAGACAGCCCGCACTAAGTCCGGCGTCATATCGAGCACGTGGTTGAGGATCGGAGACGTGATGTAGTAGGGCAGGTTCCCGGCAACCACCGCCGACCCCCATTGGGCCAGGTCGACTTCCAGGACATCGGCCTGAATCACTTCGAAGTGACGGCGCCCGGCAAAGCGGGCACGCAAGCCTTCGGCTAGCGCTGCGTCCAACTCAATGGCGATCAGGCGATCGGCGCGCGCTGCCAAGTGCGACGTCAGGGCACCCCGCCCCGGTCCGATCTCGATAACCAGCGGCTCGGGGTCCGGACAAACTGCCGCGGCAATCCTCTCCAGAATGGATTCACGCGTTAAGAAGTGCTGCCCCAGCGGTGGGCGTTTCACGAGAGTTGCGAGTCCGTTTAGCCCTTCACGTCTATCTGGCTGCGGCGGATAGTGAGCCGCACGCGGGTCGAGGCCGGGTAGCCGAACATGGTGCTGGGCGTGAAGTCGGTGAAAAGCAGCGCATTTTCCAGCCTCCGCCGCAGCGGCAGGTTCCGCATCCAGTCCTGGCCGTGGGGCGCCGAATAATCCACAATGCGTCCTTGACCGTCCACAACGAGATCAACCAGGACTTCGTCCTCGTTCATGTCGAAGTTCGGTATGTTGTTCACCGTGGCCTCGGTAAAGAGCATGGTGGGAACGTCCTGGACCAGGGTCTTTCCTGGAACCGTGTACATGGGCACGAACAAGGCAAAAAGCAGAACAGCCGAAAGCAGGCCGCCCGCGAACGGCAGGGCGATGGGCCTCATCAGGCCGTCCAGACGCAACTGCCAATCTTCCACCCACCGGCCGAGCCGCGCCCTCAGGCCCACGCCTTCGCGCCGCCTCTCGATTTCCCGGGAAGCCAACGAGAGAAGCGCAATGCGGAGATCGGGCGGCGGCACCCGCGCCGGAAGCATGCCAAGGGCAGACTTGATCCTGACTTGCTCGGCGGAAATTCGATGACATTCCTGGCAATGAGCCAAATGCCCGGATATCCGCCCCCGCACGGGCTGATCAAGCTGCCCGTCCATGTAAGCCGACAGTGCTCGCTGCACAGAATGGCAATTCATGGCGTTACTCGGCCGGTTGCGGCGTCCAATTCAGGGCCGGTCCCGGCTCAAGCCGGCCCGCCAGAGCCTTCCTCAATGCTTCACGGCCACGCAGAATTCGAGATTTCACCGTTCCGAGCGAGAGACCTTCAACTTCGGCGATCTCTTCGTAACTCAACTCCTCGATATCCCGCAAGATTACGCAGGTCCTGAATTTCGGATTCAGCTTGTCTAAAGCGTTCTCTATCAGGGCCCGTTCTTCGCTTCCCAGTGCCAGGTCGAAGGGTGTCCGGCATGGGTCGGCAAGCCGGTCGTGATAAGTAGTACCGACTTCGCTCTGATCTTCCAAACCCACTTCGGAGCGGTGATGACGGACGAACCAGCGGCGGTGATTGTACGCTTCGTTCACCGCGATCCTGTACATCCAGGTTTTCAAGCTGCTCTCGGCGCGGAATGAAGACACATTCCGAAACACCTTCAAAAACACTTCCTGGACTACGTCGCAGGCATCGTCCGGATCATTAAGCAAACGGCTGATCAAATTGAAGACGGGTCGCTCGAATCGGGCAATCAACGCTTCGTATGCCGCCTGGTCTCCGGACTGGAGACGCTCCACCAGATGCCGGTCGTCTTCCAGGTATACTTCACGCTCCTCCGGAGGAACTCCGGCTTCCTCCGGGGCATGTTCTAATTCGATATCGACGATTGGCTCCGCCACGGCAGTGCCTTTGGGGGAATCCCCCCTTCAACCTACCAGATATCCAACCGCCCTGCACAACATTTGACTCCGGCTATGCGAGGAAAGTTCCCGCCCTACGGATGGGCACGCACGGGACGGCCGCAAGTGCATGGCAACGTTGGAGATTACGGCTGGTCGTAGCCCCTGAGCGGCCGCACCCAGATATTCCGGTACCGCACCGGGACCTCGTGATCCTGCAGCGAAAGGGGCTCCGTGGCGCCGTGCGGGCGATACTGGGCCACTTGCCGGTGTGTCATCCTCCCAATGATCTTCTGGTGGTGCTGGACGAGCACACCGTTGAGAAAGACGGTGACGTAAGCCGGCTTAACGACTTTCTCCCCCTCGAAGACGGGCGCCTCGAAGGCGATATCGTACATCTGCCACTCGCCGCGCACGCGCGCC
Source organism: Terriglobales bacterium (assembly GCA_021372245.1). GTDB lineage: Bacteria > Acidobacteriota > Terriglobia > Bryobacterales > Bryobacteraceae > JAJFUV01. The sequence goes on along the minus strand of JAJFUV010000028.1, from coordinate 96,142 downwards.
GGGTTTACCAGCGGCGGCCACTGCCCGTAGATCGATCCCGCCATGCCGTCGGCGTATGTGGGGTTGTTATCGTTATCGAGCACCTGTATCTCGTAGTTGCTCATGATCAGCACGCCGCTGTTGCCCCTCCACTGACTGGTGCCGCATGGCTTGGCGGGTGCTGCCCACTCGATGTGGTATTGCGCGTCGCCGAACTTCTCTTTCGAGACCAGGTCGCCGGCATACGGGACCACTTCCACATAGTCGTTTTCCACTTTCCAGGTAATGTTGCCCAGTTCCTTCTTCTTGGGATGGTTGGTCCAGTTCGACAGGTCCTTGCCGTCGAAGAGCACGACGGCGTCGCTGGGGGCCTTGCCGGCGCTTTGCTGGCTGCTTTCGGTGCCGGGGGTGATCGTGCGCGGCTGCGGGCGTTTGATATCATGCACGCGCCACGGCTGGTCAGGCAGCATGGGCGTGTCGTCGTAGCCCAAACCCGCCGTGCGCCCGCAATCGGCTTCGGGCAGCTTCTTCTTCTGCGCCTTGACCATGACAAGAGACAGGGTTGCGGCGAACGCGATGACTGCTACAAGCAGAATCTTGATCGGCTTCATTTTGGGTACCTTTCCAGCCGGGCGAGAGCCCTGTTCGTGTAAGATACCATGTCGGGGAGGGTCTCGAACGATGCCGGAGAACCGGAGGCGATTTCTACAGGCGGCCGCGACGGCCGCTGCTAGCAACAGGGCCTGGGGGGCGAACGAGCGCATCCGCGTCGCGCTCCTCGGCTCGGGAGGCCGCGGGCGTTACGTCACGAGCCTGGCGCTCAAAACCGGCCAAGTGGACCTGGTGGCGATTTGCGACGTTTACGAGCCGCGCCGCGAACAGGCACAGAAGGAACTCAATCCCGCGGCGCAACTCTACGTCGATTACCGGAAGGTGCTCGAACGCCGGGACGTGGACGCGGTGATCGTGGGCTCCCCCGACCACTGGCACACACCCATGACCATCGACGCCGTCCGCGCCGCCAAGGACGTGTACGTCGAAAAGCCCGTCACCCACAACATCCCGGAAGGTGAGGACCTGATCAAGGCGGTGCGCGCATCGCGTCGGGTCGTCCAGATCGGCTATCAACAGCGCTCCTGGGAACACTTCATCGCGGGGCGCGAAATCGTCGCCAAGGGGACCCTGGGCAAGGTCTCGCTGGTGCTCGCGAGCTGGTACCAGAATTACATGGCGCGGATGAACCTGCCCGCTGTCGCCGACCTGGCCAAGCTCGACTGGAAAGCATTCCAGGGCAACGCGCCCGAAAGGCCCTTCGAGGCGGTCCGTTTCCTGCGTTGGCGCATGTTCTTCGATTACGGCGGTGGGCATCTGACCGACCTGTACTCGCATTACGGCGACGTCATCCACTGGTACATGGCCTCCGACATGCCCAAGTCGGTCCAAGCCGTCGGTGGCCGGTATTTCCTGACCTACGGCGATTGTCCCGACACCATCACCGCCGCTTACGACTACCCGGGATTCGGCATCACTTACACGGGAACGTTGAACGGCTCGCTGCACGGCGGAACCATCATTTTCCGCGGCAGCAAGGCACTGATGCGCGTGACGCGCGACGGACTGGAAGTGTATCCGGAAGGCGTCGTGCCCTCGGAAAGGACCACCTACCCCGAGCCGTTGATTCAACTGCCATCAAAGGGTGACGGCACCATCGCGCACGTCGCCAACTGGCTGGAGTCTATCCGCGCCCGCAAGGACCCGAACTGCCCGGTGGAGCCGGCGGTAGCCGCCGCCCGCGCCGCGCACCTCGGAAACCTGGCTTACCGCCGAGGAGCCGCGGTAGGGTTGTCGTCGATGTAATGACGGATGCGGTTCAGATCATCCTCATTTCTGACGATGTGTTCGTAATAATTCCGCTGCCATATGCCGAAACCCAATTTCCGGCTAACGGCTGCCTTGAACGTACCGACCACCACGTGTAGGGGCGGGATATATCCCGCCCCTACAGGATCGTCGAACACCAAAATCCCGTGTAGATGATCCGGCATCAGAACGAAGGCATCCAGGGTGACGTGCGGGAAATGGCGCGGTATCGCGAACCAACATGACTTCACCAGATCACCGAGTGTGTCGCGCACCAGGTCGCATCCCTTGCGGGCACAGATAGTTACATAGTACGCGCCTGCTTTACTGTAGTCGTAGCCAGGCAGGCGGATGGAACGCCGGCGCAGCGGAATCACACAGGGTTGTGCGTTGTTGGGTCAATTTGTCTCGGATAACCATGTGTAGGGGCGGGATATATCCCGCCCCTACAATACGTCCTCGAACATCCCGGTCTGGCGGTTTTTCCGGACGTGGCCGGCGGGGAAGCAACGGCCATTCATGGCGATGTAGACGTCCGGCGGGAGGGTTTGCGCGAAGGCCAGCGCACTGCCCAGGTTGAACAATCCGTCCGAACTGCCGAACTTGTACGGAATCATCGCCCCCGTCAACACGACGGTTTTGTTGTGGATACTCGCCGCAAGGACGTCCGCGGTTTCCACCATCGTGTCTGTGCCATGCGTGATCACGATGCGGCTTTCGGCGGCGCCGCGCACTTGCTCGACGATCAGCGCACGGTCGCCTGCGGTCATATCCAGGCTGTCGATCATCATCAGCGTGCGGATCTCCAGCGGCAGGTTCGCTCGGCCCAGGCGCAGCATTTCGCCGAGATGCGAGTCCTTGAAATAGAGCCGGCCCGTCAGCTCGTCGTATTCCTTGTCGAAGGTCCCTCCGGTGATAAAGATCCGGATGGCATCTTGTTTTGCAGGTTCTCGGCTCATGGCAGTTCAGACATCCAGGAAGACGGTGGCGCGCCACACATCGCCGGCGCGCTCGATTTTGAGCTGATGATAGGTGACACCCTTGACGATCTCTTTGGCCTGGTGCCGCACGGCGTCGAAAGGCTCGCCCCAGCCACGCCCCACTACGGTTTCCGGCTCGATGCGCTCGACCTCGAAGCGCCGCAACAGGATGCGCCGCGCGTCCATGTAATAGAGCGCCTCACTGAGCCAGTTGACCAGCAGCGACTCGTAGTCCTCCCCAGTGACCGCCAACGGGTAAGGTTCGCGCGGCTCGACCGCGTCGATCTCGAAGGCGATGGATTCAAGCGCCAGGGCGGCGTTTTCGAACATCTTTGCGACGGTCGGTCCCCAGGCTCGGAAGCCGATGTCAGCCGTGTGCTCGAGAATCTCGAACATGCTCGAAGCGATCTTACCTCGGTTCGTCGGGTTCCGGGACAAGCTGGCGGGTCGCGTCGATCTTCAACCAGAGGATGGCGCTCACCAGCGTAAGCAGCGACATGGGCACCAGCGGCAGGTTGTAGCTGTGGAACCGTTCCACCAGGAAGCCGAACAGCGACGCCGTGGTAAAGGAACCGAGCTGGCCCGCCGTGTTCATGGCCCCGGTGACCGAGCCGGCGTATTTCTTGCCGATGTCAAGGCACAGGGCCCAGGCCGTAGGCAGCATGAAGTCGCTTCCGGCATAACCCAGCGCAAGGAAAACAACGGCCCAGATCTTGTCCGGCGTGATAGCGGCGGCGATGGTGAAGATGGCCGATGCTGTGAGGCCGCCCGCGGCGCACACACGGCGCCCCCACTTCAAGCCTATGCGCCGCACCGCCACGTCGCTCACCCAGCCGCCGAAGAAGTTCGCCGTGCCCCCCAGGATGAAGGGAAGCGTGGCGAACCATGCCATGTCGGCTTCGGAAAAGCCGCGTCCCTTGACAAGGTAGGTCGGCATCCAGCTCAGGTAGAAAAACGACGCATAGCAGTAGGTGAAGTACATGGCCATGATCAGCCACAGGTTGCCGCTCGAGAGCAGCTTGCCGAGCGGCACTTTGTGGTGGACCTGAACGGCGGCGCCGTTGGCACCGATCTCTTCCATTTCGGCCTTGGTTACACCTGGCTTTTCGGCCGGATTGTCGCGGAACCACCAGAACCAGACTGCCGCCCAGACGAGCCCGATGGCCCCGAAGACCCAGAATGCGACTCGCCAGCCGAAGTGCGCCTGGATTGGCACCACAACCAGCGGCGAGATGGCGCCGCCCACCCGGCTGGCCATCCAGACTACACCTTGCGCCCGGCCGCGCTCATGCGCCGGAAACCATCGCGCGATAGCGCCGCTTGAATTCGGATACGCACCAGCCTCGCCCGCGCCGAACAGGAACCGGCAGACCAGCAAGTGAATGTAGCTCGTGGCAGCGCCGGTAAGGCTGGTAAAGGCGCTCCACCACAGCACGATCCGCATCAGGACCTTGCGCGGGCCGATGCGGTCGCCCAACGCGCCGCTCGGCAATTCGAAAGCGGCGTAGGAAATGGCGAACGCCCCCAGCACGAGGCCCCACTTGGATGGTGTGATCCCCAATTCCTCCTGCATGCGCGGACTGGCCACGCCGATGCACACGCGGTCGATGTAGGTTACGACCGAGAGGAAGAAGAGGAGAGCCAAAACCCGGTTACGATAGCGCATAAATGGGGATTATGGCATAGGCAGGACCATCCCGAGTCCAGAGCCGCGTTCGGTCCCCCCTCCGAACCCCTCGATCTAGAGGCTTCATTCAAAAACAGGTCTGCTATTATGAAGCCAGATGAGCTTGCTTTCTCAGAGGCCGCAGCTTCAGATGAAAGTGGCGCAGAAGCAGATCCTGACGCCCGGCCTGGTGCAGATGGTGACGGTTCTTCAGTTGAACCGCCTGGAACTGAAGGATATGATCGCGCAGGAAGTCGCGGCCAATCCGGTTCTGGAGGAAAGCGGCGAGGGTGGCGAGGAACTTACCCCTGAAGAGGTGCAGGCTCTACTTGAAGCCGAGCGTGTAGCCGACCCCGCGGATGCCGGCGTATTGGCCGTTTCCGACGGCGAGCGTGAAACCGAAGCCGCCGAACAGGCCTCCGAGCTAGCCATGGAGGAGACTGCCAACCCGGCCGAACAGACGCAAGCTGCCGGAGCTGAAAGCGAATCCCCGGAGCCGGCTGAGGCGCCCGACGCCCCGGAGGCCCCGAAAACCACCGATCCCTTCGACGAGATCGATTTCGGTTCTTTCTTCGACGACTACCTGGACCCCGGCTACAAGAGCCCGGCCGCGGAATCTCCGGACAAACCGTCGTTCGAGACCTTCCTCTCGGCTCCGGTTACGCTCGCCGACTACTTGCACAGTCAGTTGAGCCTGGTGGTCCTTACCGAGCCTGTGCGCGATGCGGCCGAAGCGATCATCGGCAACCTGGATGAGAACGGCTATCTCACCACGACTTTGGAAGAGATGGCCGCCACCGGTGAGTACAAGCTGGAGGACCTGGAGGCCGCGCTGAAGGCGGTTCAATCGCTTGATCCATCCGGTGTGGGCGCGCGCGATGTGCGCGAGTGCCTGCTGCTCCAGGTGGCCAACCGGAACGGTGAGGGGAGCGTCGCCTGGCAGATTGTTTCCGATCACCTGAAGCTGCTTGAGACCCGCCAATATAAGGAACTGGCAAAGGTGCTCGGCCGTCCGATGCGGCATATCGAGATCGCCGTCGAAGTGATCAAGCACATGGATCCTCGTCCCGGCCTGCGCTATTCGGGACCCGGCGCGCGCCAGGTCGAGCCGGACGTTTTCATTTCAAAGGAAGGCGACGAGTACCTCATCCAGCTCAACGACGACGACGTCCCGCAGCTTCGCCTGAACTCGCAGTACCGCCGGATGCTCGACCGTACGCAAGAGCCCAGCAAGGAAGTCCGCAATTACGTCAAGGAGCGCTTCCAGTCGGCCCTGATGCTGATGAAGAACATCGAGCAGCGCAAGAACACCATCCTGCGCGTCTGCCAGGCCATCGTGCGCCGGCAGACCGATTTTCTGGACCGCGGCATCGACGAGTTGAAGCCCATGATGATCAAGGATGTAGCCGAGGAGATTGGCGTGCATCCGTCGACGGTCAGCCGCGCGGTGGCCAACAAATTCGCGCACACCCCGCAGGGAGTGTTCGAGCTGCGCTTCTTCTTCTCCGAAGCGGTGCAGGGGCCATTGGGGAGCATGACTCCCCTGTTGATTCTGAAACGCAAGGTGAAGAAGATGATTGAGCAGGAAGATGCCGCTCATCCACTCACCGATGAGCAGATCACCGAACGGCTTCGCGCGGAAGGTATTCAGGTCACCCGGCGTACGGTGGCCAAGTACCGCGAAGACATGAACATCCCATCCACGCATCAAAGACGTACTCGCAAGTGAACTTTCCATATTCACGGAGGGACGCATGATCATCAGTTACAAAGGGAAGCAGGGCGTTTTCACACCGGCACAGCAGCGCAAGATCGAATCCCGATTCGACAAGCTAGGCAAACTGCTGGACCGGCACGGCGGCGCCGACAGGGAAGCACATGTCGTGCTCAACGTCGAACGCCACCTGAGCCACGCCGAGGTAACCATTCAATTCGGAGATCATCCCTTGGTGGGCCTGGCCAGCGACGTCGACCAGTTCGCCGCCCTGACGACAGCCGTGGACAAGCTCGAGAAGCAGGTACTCAAGCTGCGCACCAAGTGGCGCGACACCAAGCGTGTGCCCAAGCACGGCGAGTACGAGGAGGAAGAGACGGGCGCGGAGAGCACGGGCCCTATGGCCGCCGAGGTCGAGGCGGAGGAGGGCAATGTGGTGAAAGTATTCCACATCGATCAGCACGCCAACCGCAAGCCCATGACGGTGGAAGAGGCTCTGATCGCGATCGGCGCAGATCGGGATTACTACGTCTTCCGCGACGCGGAGTCCAACCACCTGTTGGTCCTGTTGCGCCGCCGGGACGGTCATTTCAACCTGGTGGAGGCGTGACGGCGCGTCCACGATGGCCAAGAAGAGCACTGGGGAAAGGGATTCCGGCAAAGCCGAACTGGTCGTCCTGACAGGATTGAGCGGATCGGGCAAAGCCACAGTGCTCAAATCGCTTGAGGACCTGGGCTACTACTCGGTGGACAATCTCCCGGTAGGGCTCATCCCCAAGTTCGCCGAACTGACCAAGGAATCGCCCAGCATCCGGCGGGCGGCGCTGGTGGTGGACATCCGCGAAGGCGTGGAATTGAAGCGCTTTCCGGAGATCTACCGGAAGCTGCGGCAGAACATTGAAACAACGCTCGTATTCCTGGAGGCCGACGAGGACACGCTGGTGCGCCGCTTCAGCGAGACCCGCCGGCCTCATCCGCTAGGCACCGACCGGAGCGTAGCGCGAAGCCTGGCGACCGAGCGGCGGCACATGGCGCCGATCCGCGCCCTGGCCGACCACATCATCAACACCTCTAAGTTCAACGTCCACGAACTCCGCAAAGCCATCGAGGATAAGTTCCGCGGCTTGAGCGAACAGACCCGGATCATGGTCTATGTGACCAGCTTCGGCTTCCGCTATGGTGTTCCGGCCGACAGCGACCTGGTCTTCGATGTCCGATTCCTGCCCAATCCGAACTATATGCCGGAGTTCAAGGATTTGAGTGGACGGCACCCGCGCGTGGCGGCTTATATACGCTCTTTCCCTCAAACGGTCGAATTCATCGAACGCATCTCGCAACTGCTGATCTACTTGATGCCGCACTATGTGCGGGAGGGTAAGAGTTACCTGACGATCGCTTTCGGATGTACGGGCGGACGGCACCGTTCGGTGATGATGGCCGACGAGATTCGACGGCGGTTATCCCGCGCCGGCTACACGGTGAAGGCGACACACCGGGACATAGCTAAGTAGACTGATTCGCTAAGTGACGTGGTGCTCGCTCCAGATGTTCTGCAGCGCCTGGATGGCCGCACGGGGATCGGACGCCTGCGTCACAGCCCGAACCACGGCATAGTTCACCGCGCCATGACGGAGAACCTCCGCCAGATTCTCATGGTTAATACCGCCGATGGCGACCGTAGTGAGTGCGGTTCGGCGGATCATGCGTCCCATCCGGTCGAGACCGAGCGTAGGGTCAGCATCCTTCTTCGTTGGGGTGGCAAAGACAGGGCCCACGCCGATATAGTCCGGGGCAAGTTCTTCCGCGCGCCGCTGCTGGTCTTCGTCGTGCGTCGACCAGCCGAAAATCTTCCCCGGCTCCGGCCAGCGTTTGCGGGCTTCGGCAAGGGTCATGTCCTGCTGGCCCAGGTGCATGCCGTCGGCATCCGCTTCGCGGGCGATCTCCACGTCGTCGTTGACGATGAACCGCGTCGCACTGCCCGCCGTGATCCGCCGCAGCCGCTGCGCCATGTCGAGCACTTCTTCCCGGGAGTTGTTCTTCATGCGCAGTTGCACGTATCGTACTCCCGTCTCGACGGCGGCTTCGGTGCACTTCTCGTATCCGGTGACGGGCTCCGTCAGCACCAGGTAAAGGCCGAACACTTCTTTCATATGGCGTCCCGATAGGCTGCATCCCAGTTCTTGAAGACGGGTTGCAGGCCTTTCTCGCGCAGCATGGCGCAAAACGCCAGCACGTCGCGCCCGTCGCTGACATCGAACTGGCACTCGGAGGAAGTGGCGCTGTCTCCATAGCCGCCAACGGTGGTCCGGCTGCCGGCGCTCATTTTGCAGATTCCCACGCCGGCCATGCCGTCGCGGAAGTGCGGGCTCTCGCGGGTGGAAAGCACCAGCGGGACGTCCGGCAGGCAGATCCGGAAAGCGAAGATGATCTGGGCCAGCAGTCGTTCGGTCACCGGGAACGGCGGTTTGAAGCCCCCCGCCTCCGGCCGTATGCGCGGGAAAGAGAGCGCGACGCCACCCTTCCAAAACTGCCGCAGCAGATAACTGGCATGGCGGTAGAGACAGAGCATGTCGAAGAAGGGATCGCTCAAACCCAACAGCGCACCCAAGCCGGCTATACGCAGGCCGCCGGCCAGCGCACGCGCGGGAGCTTCCAGGCGCGCCGTGTAGTTGCGCTTCGGTCCCCACAGGTGCATCCGCTCATAGGTCTGCGGATCGTAGGTTTCCTGGTAAAGCGTGATCCCCGTACATCCGGCAGTAGCCAGTCCCCGATACTCGTCCTCGTTCATCGGGAACACTTCCACCAGCACCGTGGAGAATCGGGACGCCGCCCGCTCCACGCAATCGCACACGTACTCGTAGCCCGCCGCAGGGTTGCGTTCGCCCGTCAGCAGCAGGACCTCCTCCATGCCCCTCCGCTTCAGCGCGTCCAGTTCCGCATCCACTTGCTCCAGCGTCAGCATGTGGCGCGGCGTCTGACGGTTCGAAGCAAAGCCACAGTAGACGCAGCCCGAGAAACAACGGCTCGAAAGGTACAGCGGCGCATAGAGTGTGATGACTCGCCCAAAGTGACGCTGCGTGATGGCGCGTGCCCGCTGTGCTAGCGTTTCTAACTCAGGCGCGGCAGCCGGAGACAGCAGGACCGCGAGTTCCCTGATCCCGGGATTCTTCGCGGACAGGGCCGCGGCGACCATGGATCGATCCGCGCGTTTGATCCATTCAAGCCAGGGGGAAGGGTCCAGCCAATCCGGGATTGTGGCAGCCACGGTGTTACTCTCCAAGAAAAGCGGTGAGCGGGCTGGTGGCGGCCGCCGCTTCACCTCTCGGCATCAATCCGGCCTGCCAGGCCTTCCGGCCGGCCGCGACCGCCGCGGCGAACGCCTCGGCCATCAACTCGGGGTTGTCCGCAACGGCGATGGCGCTGTTGACCAGGACCGCGTCCCCGCCCATCTCCATGACCGCGGCCGCCTCGGACGGCGAACGCAAACCCGCATCCACGATCACGGGAACGCAGGCATCGCGAATCATCAGCTCGACCATTCCCGCCGTGGTTAATCCCTGCCCGCTGCCGATGGCGGCACCCAGGGGCATGACGGCGGCACAGCCGGCGTCCTCCAGGCGTTTGGCAAGCACGGGATCCGCGGGCATGTAGGGCAGCACGAAGAATCCTTCCCGGCTCAGGATTTTCGCTGCCTCGTACGTCTCGATGGGATCCGGCAGCAGGTGATGCGGGTTGGGATGAATCTCGAGTTTGACGAAGGGGCTGCCGCTCAACTCGCGTCCCAGCATGGCCGCCCGGACCGCTTCCTTCGCGTTCATGGCTCCCGAGGTATTGGGGACGATGGTGATACCCGGCAGGGAGGACAGCGGACCATAGACATCGTCCTCGGCCCGGCCTTCGTGAAACCGCCGCAAAGCCACCGTTACCAGTTCCGCACCGGATGCGCGAACAGCGCGCAACATGGCGTTCGTGCTGGAAAACTTCCCCGTTCCCAGGAACAGCCGTGAGGTAAAAGTGCGATCTCCTAACCGAAAGTCGCCTTGCATCGCCTATCCACCCGCCGCGAACACAAGCATCTCGACGTGGTCGCCCTCCGCTAGCCTGACGGAATCCCACCGCCCCCGGCGCACTACTTCGCCATTGATCATGACGGCGACCTGAGCGGGGTTTGCATGGCACTCCTCGAACAGTTCGGCGAGGGTGCCACCGCCGCCGTGGTTGTGGGGCTTTCCGTTTACAACCAGATTCATTCCGGGAACCTCAGGGGGGAAGTCATCACCGCGGATCCAGGTCCGCGGAGCCATTCCACTAACTCCCAGGATACACCCCAGGCCGATTCTCCATGGAATTCGTATTGAACTGCCATGAGCCTTGAATTAAGATGTTTCGGTGCCCTTCAGCTGGGCAGGATGGAGGAGGCGTAATGATCAAGGGATTCAAGGAATTCCTGTTGAAGAATCAAGTTCTTGGCCTCGCGATCGCCGTCATCATCGGCGGGGCTATTGGGAAAGTGGTTTCGTCGCTTGTGGCGGATATCATCATGCCGTTGATCAGCCTGCTGATCCCAGGGGGCGAATGGCGCACCGCGAAGATGATACTCAGCAAGACCGTGGGTGCCGACGGCAAGGAAGTGGTGAACGCGGTCAGCTACGGCAGCTTCGTGGGCAGTATCGTGGACTTCATCGTGATCGCCTTCTGCATTTACATGATCACGAAGAGTTTCATCAAGGAAGAGGCCCCGGCGCCCGCGGCTCCGGTAAAGGTTTGTCCGCGCTGCAAGGAGACCGTGGCTGCCGAAGCGAGCAAGTGCAAATTCTGCTGCTCGGATATCTGATCCAGCCGCGGCGAGCTTATTTCTTGGGTTTCGGGTGAAGCGCTTCGTTCAAGGCCTTCACCACGTGTCCTGCGGTCTTGTCGAGTTGGTCAGGTGTGTTGTGCTTGGAGCGCGCGTGAATGGACCAAAGCACGGCGCGCGACTTCACGTCGACGAGGAACAGGTTTCCTTTGCTTGCGCTGAAGGAACTGGCCCGGGTCGGCGCTCCCGCGTACGCGGCGATGTCCTTTGAAGCTGGACCCGAATCTGAATCCGTCGCCTCGGCCTTCTTTGCTTCCTCGGGCTTCGGCTCCGGATAGAATTCCTTCAGTTGGGTCTCCAGCGCCTCGCCCAAGCGGTCGGTGAACACCGCGTCCGCGCGTTTGGGATCCGTCACTACCTGGTAAACGCCGGCCTTGACCAAATGGTTCGCCAGGTATTGATCCATCCCGTGCGTCATGGGCAGTAGATAGACCGACTTAACGTCCGTCAAGCCCGCCAATGCCGGGAAGCTGCATAATAATAAGGCGATCCACTTCATGACACCCACCATCATACTGCATGTATAAGGGCCTCAAGATCACCGTCATCATTCCGTGCCTGAACGAAGAGCAAGGCATCGAGCGGGTTCTGCGCCTCATGCCGGCTTTCATCGACGAGGTAATTGTCGTCGACAACGGCTCCACGGATAACACTTCGAAGGTGGCCGTGAGCCTGGGAGCCAAAGTGATCCGGGAGGAAGTGCGGGGCTACGGGCGGGCCTATAAGCGAGGCTTTGCCCAGGCTACCGGCGATGTCGTCATCACGCTGGACGGCGACCACAGTTATCCGGTGGATGCCATCTCCTACCTGCTCGAAGCCTTCCTGCACCTGGAGGCCGACTTCCTGAACGCGTCGCGCTTCCCCGTCCGGGACCGCCAAGCCATGAGCTTCAAGCACAAGTTTGGCAACCTGGTGCTGTCCCTGGCGATGTCGATCCTCTACCTGCGCTGGGTGCGCGACTCGCAGTCCGGCATGTGGGTGGTCCGCCGTTCCATCCTGGACAGGATGGATCTCACCAGCGATGGCATGGCTTTCAGCGAAGAGATCAAAATCGAGGCGCTCAAGAATCCGCGTGTGCGCTTCCGGGAGATCTCCATCCAGTATTCGTCGCGTTTGGGCGAAATCAAGCTCAATCCCTGGCGCGACGGCTTCCACAATTTGTTCTTCCTGGCCAGAAAACGTTTTGCTCGCAAGCGCCGGTAGTGATAAGATCAAATTTACGTACCCGCCTGCGGTTCCGTATTCCCCGTCCATTCACGCATAAGGATTGACTCTGTGTCGACAGCGGTGACCGCAATCATTCCGAACTGGAACCGGCAGGACCTTCTTGCCGCAGTGCTCCGTTCGCTTGCGGCGCAGACCGTTTCGCTGTCGGAAGTGCTGGTGGTTGACAACGCCAGCACCGACGCCTCCATCGAAATAGCCCAACGCGCCGGTGCGCGGGTGGTCCGCATGGAGCGAAACCGCGGCTTTGCCGCCGCCGTCAACCACGGGGTAGCCTTATGCCGCACGGATTGGGTGGCGGTGCTGAACAACGACGTCGAACCGGAGCCTCGCTGGATCGAGAAGCTGCTGGACGCGGCGTCGGAACCGGATGCGTGGTTCGCGGCCGGCAAGCTGGTGAAGGCCGAGTGTCCGGACCTGCTGGATGGCAGTTTTGACGCAGTGGCGCGCAGCGGTTGCGCCTGGCGGTGCGGCGAAGCCAGGGCCGACGGTCCGGTTTGGAACCGGCGACGGAAGATCCGTTTCGCGCCGTTGACCGCCACGTTGGTGCGCCGCGAACTGTTTGAATTGACCGGAGGACTGGACGAGCGCTTCGAATCCTATCTCGAAGACGTGGAGTTCGGGCTGCGGTGCGCGTTGAGCGGGTTCCAGGGCGTCTATGAGCCTTCGGCCGTCGCCAGCCACCGCGGCAGCGCGACGCTCGGCGCATGGCATCCGGAAAAGGTGAGGCTGATCTCGCGGAACCAGGTTTTATTGGCCGCCAAGCACTATCCGCGGAACTGGCTGCGCCGGTACGGTTGGCCCGCCATCGCCGGACAGTTGTTGTGGGGCTTGGTGGCGCTGCGGCACCGTACCGCGCGCGCCTGGCTCGCCGGTAAACGCGAAGGTCTTCGCTTATCCGCGGCGGTACGCGGCGGCGAGGATCATCCGCGGATCGATGAAGTTTTGCGGGCCAGCGAAGGCGAGATTCGGGAACTGCAGAAGGCCGTTGGGCAGGATTGGTATTGGAGGATGTACTTCGCGTTGACATGAGCGAAACGGGAATCGTCATCGTCGCCTGGAACGCAGAAGCCGTAATCGGCGCCTGTTTGGACGCCGCTCTGCGTTTTTCGAGCGATGTGGTGGTTGTGGACAACGCCTCCACGGACTCGACCGGCGACGTGGTGCGCGCCCGGCCCTCGGTCCGCCTGATTGCCAACGGCGAGAACCGGGGCTTTGCGGCTGCGGCCAACCAGGGCATACGCTCTCTCGATTGCCCGTTCGTCTTGCTGCTGAATCCGGACGCCGTGCTCGAAACTCCGCTGGACGGATTGGTGGCGGCCTGCCGCGATCCCAAAGTGGCGGCGGCGGGCGGAAAGTTGCTCGATGGGAACGGGGCGCCGCAGAACGGTTTCCTGGTCAGGCGCTTCCCCACGGGGTGGACGCTCGCTTTCGAGGTACTCGGATTGAACCGGTTCCTGCCGGGGAATCCCGTGAATCGCCGCTATCGCCATCTGGATTTCGATCCCGAGCGGGCGGCGGACGTGGATCAGCCGGCCGGCGCTCTTCTCATGCTTCGCCGCGATGTTTGGGCGTCTTTGGGGGGATTCGCCGAAGAATTCTATCCGCTCTGGTTCGAGGATGTGGACTACGCAAAACGCGCCCGGGCCCACGGATACAGGCTTTTTTATGTGCCGGATGCCGTCGCCAGACACCGCGGCGGTTATTCGGCGAAACTCCTGGGGTGGGAACAACGGCAGATTTATTGGTATGCTAACTTACTGAGGTATGCGGCGAAGCACCTTTCGGGGACGGCCACCCGCGGGGTAGGCGCCGCGACGGCTCTGAGTGTCATTCCGCGTACAGTAGCGGGGATGCTGGCGGAGCGGAGCCTGCGGCCGGTATCGGTTTGTGGCAACTTGTTGAAGTTGTCGGTTCGGCGCGTTTTAGCAGGCGCGGAGAGCCGCAAGAATGGAGAACCGGTTCCGGCGCTGTGAGTGGGTGGAACCAAACTCCTGTGTGCGAGTGTTTGTGAATGGCAGCTAACGAACTCGTCTCGGTCACCATCGTCACCTACAACAGCGGGCGGTTCATCAAGCGCTGCCTTGAAAGCGTGCTCGCCCAGAAGTATCCCGCCAAAGAGATCATCGTAGTCGACAACGCTTCCACCGACGGAACCTCGGACATCCTCGAGCAGTTCGAGGACCGCTGCCAGATCATCTACAACAACGAGAACTTCGGGTTCGCCGCCGCCCAAAACCAGGCGATTCGCATGTCCAGCGGCGACTGGGTTTTGGCGCTGAATCCGGATTTGCTGCTGCTCCCCGGATTCATTCAGGCGCTGGTCGAAGCCGGCAGCATCAGTCCCAAGGTTGGCACCGTCTGCGGCAAGCTGTTGACCATGACGGCCACTTTCGACCTCCCCGATAAGCCGCTGGTCGATTCCACCGGCATCTACTTCACGCCCATGCTCCGCCACCTGGACCGTGGCAGCCAGGAAGTGGATAACGGCCATTTCCTCAAACACGAGTACGTTTTCGGGGCCTCGGCCGCGGCCGCCCTGTACCGGCGTGAAATGATCGAGGACGTTTCCATAGACGGCGAGTTCTTCGATACGGATTTCTTTGTGTACCGCGAGGATGCGGACGTTGCGTGGCGAGCGCAGCTATTCGGCTGGAAGTGCGTCTACACGCCGATGGCGCGTGGCTACCACGTTCGCAGCGCCCTGCCCGGAAACCGCCGCGCCCTGCCGGCTGTCATCAACATGCACTCGGTGAAGAACCGCTTCCTGATGCGCATGAAGAACATCACACCGGATCTTTACCGCCGCAACTGGTTTTCCATCACGCTGCGGGACTTGCTGGTGGTGATTTACTGCCTGGCTTGGGAGCACAGCTCCTTGAAGGCGTTCTGGTACCTGGCCCGCAATTGGCGCCGCGTGCTCGACAAGCGCGAGGAGATCATGAAGCGACGCAAGGCGGACGACCGCTACATCGCCAGTTGGTTCCGTTACCACCCTGTGAGTATTCCCGCTCCGAAGCCTACCGCAAAGACCGTGGCGCGCACCCGCGTGGCTCGCGGCTAGCTTACCTGCTAGAAGGCCCGAATCGAGTCTATCCCAGCTTCTTCGAGCGCCGTGGCCATCTTCTCCAGGGCCGCTTTGTGGATCTGCGACACGCGGCTTTCGTTGATGCCCATGACGCCTCCGATTTCCTTCATGGTCATCTCGTTGGTGTAGTACAGCACCACTACCTTCTGGTACCGCTCCGGCAGCCGCGTCATGGCTCCCTGGAGAAGCTCACGCAACTGACGCCGCGCGCACATGTTGTCGGGCTGCGTTTCGGGTTTGCTGGGAAAATCGGGCGCGGGCAGATCCTCCTGCTCGGCTGCGCGCGTGGAGGCCGATACCAGGCCCACGTTGCGGAGGTCGAGCGCCATTTGCCGCCAGCGCTCCACCTCGACGCCCATCTTGGCGGCGATTTCGGTCTCGGTAGGCGTGCGCTGCAGCGATGCGGCGAGATCGCGCGTGGCGGCCTCCACCTGCTTGTGGCGGCGGCGCAGGTCGCGCGAGGCCCAGTCGAGCTGCCGCAGACTGTCGAGGATAGCACCCTTGATGCGGTGCTTCGCGTAACTCGAAAACGCCACCTGCTTGTCCGGATTGTACTTGGTGGCGGCGTCGAACAGACCCAGGATGCCCGCGTGCACCAGATCGTCCAGATCGACGTGGACAGGCAGGTTCTCGTGCACCCGCACGGCGATGGCCTTCACCAGCGGCAGGTGTTCCATTACCACGCGGTCCCTCTTGGCCGTTGAGCCCTTGGTCTTTTGGGCGGCTGCGGTTGTTGGCATCGGATCTCGTTCTCCCTTCCCGTTTCGTCCGGCTACCGGACGTCGCCGGGCCTTCCCGGCCGGCGTACTGGGAAGTGCACGCGCCGCGCCACGTTGCGCGCGGGTGCCGGCTACACCCATTTGGGGTGTAGGAGAATCGAGTCTGGAATCGTCTCGTGAGGGGCTATCTAAAGTATCTAAAAGAGTTAATTGCTCTGGGTGATGGTAGCGAGGCATCCGGGCATTCCTTGAGCGCGTCCGGATGAGTCTCACTTCGGAACAGTACTCTCGCCCGGTCTAGTTCTAGGTTGCGACGGATGTTTCAGAATGAAACTCGGTCCAACCCTGCTCGTCGTTCGCTGAGTACTAATCGGCTGTTATGGAGGAACCTTGAGAGGAATAGCCGCAGGAAAATAACCTTACTACCCGGGGCTAGGGCCGCTGCTTCAGCACTGCCAGGTACGTCTTGAGGCCGAAAGCCGCTAGCAGGATCCAGACCGCGATTCGAAACTGGCCTTCAAGCGTGAAACCGGCCGCAAGCGCGAGGATCGCGTACGAGGACATGGCGGCATAGAAGCGGATCGGCATCGGAAAACTTCATTGTCGCACGGCGGGCGGGCCAGGCACTCATTGGCCGCGCAGGTTGTAACTGAAATTGAGCTGCAGGCGAAGCTGGTTGCCGCGGTATTCGGCAGGCAGCGGCGGGAATGGGTTGGAGGCGCTGATGCCTGCCACCGCGGCGCGGTCCAGCGCGTCCGTTCCCGACGGCATCACGATCACGAGCTTGGGCACGCCGCCGTCCTTGGCGATGGCGAATTGGATCACCACTCTACCTCGCCGCCCGTAGCGTACGCTCTCCGGTATCACCGCCATCCAGTTGTGACGCACGGCGGAGAGCACGCGCACCAGGTACGGCCGCAGGTCGATACCCATCGGATCGCTGAGCAGTTCGAGTGAACTTGCGTTGCGGCCTGGCGAAGGCGGCAGATTCAGTCCGTCACCCAAACCGCCCATGCCTTCTCCGATGTCACCGATCGTCAACCCGCCGGCGCCCCGCCCCCTGGCTGTGGCCCGCCCCGCCTCTTGTACGGACTGATTGGGGACGGCTAAGGCGGGTGTGCGCGCCAGGCTGCCCGACGGGGCCTGCCGCACTCCGGTGGTGGCACCCGGCTTTTCGAAAGCCAACTTCGGTTTCTCAACGGGCTGGATCTGCGGCATCGGCATATTGGGCGAGCCCAAGGGCGGCCCCTGCGGCAACTGCGCCCCGGTCTCCATCCTGGGCGGCTCCGGCAGCGAGGGCGGCGCAATGAGACCGGGCACGGAGGCGGCCGGACGAGTGGTCGAGACTATCCCCGGGGGCAGCGTGATGCACGGCCGTGGCAACAAGCCCGGCAAATCGAGCTCCTTGCTGATGGGACCCCGGTTCTTCGCGGTCTGCGTAAGTTCGCTTGGAGGCGCGATCAGAGGGGTGATTCGTTGCGCCAATTCCCGGGCTGGAAGGTGGTGGAGAGCCGATCCTGCCGGCAGCAAGGTGAGGCCCGCCAGGACGAGAACATGCAGGCCAATGGAGCCCACTCCGGCGCGCAAGATGCTGGACCGATCCCGCGGCTTCTCGTACTGAAACAACAGTCGTGGCGCCGTGGTCTCAGCCTGCTCGGTCTGGACGGGCGTATTCATGGGCCATCTAGTCAGGACGCTCGGCGGAGTGCGAAGGTTGCCCGGCGCGGGCTAAGCGCCATGGGAGGCGCGATACGCTGCAACGGTTTGCGCGACCAGCCGGGTGTGCTCTTCAATTTTACCAAGAATGCCGAGCGCGACTTCCAGGGCCCGCATGGCGTCCTCGCCCGCCACGCGAGGCCGCGTGCGGGTTTCCACCGAGTCGAAAAAGCTCTCCAGCTCCAGCCGCAGCGGTTCTTTCGTCTCCACCGTGAGCGGCTGGAAATGGATCTGGTGGTCTTCGCCCACTTTCAGCACGTGGATTTCCTGCCGCGTATAGTCCACCGAAATGTACTCGCGCGGCTGGAAGAGTCGCAGCTTGCGCACGCGCTCGGTGGAGACGCGGCTGGCTGTGAGATTGGCGATGCAGCCGTTCGCGAAGGCTAGCCGGACGTTGGCGATGTCCACCTTGCGCGAAAGGATCGAAATGCCCGCAGCCTGTATCTCCGTGGGTGCCTGTCCCACCAGGGCCAGGACGATGTCCAGGTCGTGGATCATCAGGTCGAGAACGACGTCCACGTCGAGGCTTCGCGGCGTGAACACGCTCAGGCGGTGTATTTCGAAGAACAACGGCAGCTTGCTGATCGCGGCCAGCGCCGTGATGGCCGGATTGAATCGTTCCAGGTGGCCGGCCTGAAGGATGCGCCCATGTTTGGCCGCCGCATCGACGAGCCGCTGCGCGGAAGCCAGGTCCGGCGCGATGGGCTTTTCGACCAGCACGTCGACGCCGGCTTCCATTAGCGCGCAGCCCACCTCGGCGTGCGCGGTGGTGGGCACAGCCACGATGGCGGCGTCGATCTTGCCGGCAAGCTCCGCGACGCTCGTCGCGTGGCTGCATCCGAATTCCGCCGCGGCCTGTTCGGCGTTCGCCTCGTTGGTATCCACGGCGGCGACAAGCTCGGCGCGCTCGCACTCGCGTATCACGCGCATGTGCCGGCGCCCGAACTGCCCGGCGCCCACTACAGCCATCCGTATCTTGCTCAATTCGCCTCCTCTGGAGCGTAGCCCACTACGGCCACCTGGGCTTCACACGCTTTTTCGAGCATCTCTTCGCGGTCCAGCATGAGGGTGCGGCCCGCGTCCACGGCCACCACGGTGGCGCCGGTTTCCTTCATGACGTCGATGGTCGCCGGGCCCACCACCGGGACGTCGAACAACATGTGCCGCCTTCGCCGCGACACTTTGATGAGCCGCAGGGGCTTGCCGTTGGCGAGCGAGGCCGCGCGCCGCAGCGTGGCGTCCGTGCCTTCCATGGCCTCCAGCGCCACGCAGGCATGGTCCGCCACGACTATGCTCTGCCCGATGTCGAAGCCGGCCAAAGCGTTGGCGATCTTGCGGCCGTATTCGATATCGGCAAGCTCGTCGCTCGACGGTTTGCGTTTTGCCAGCACGCCCTCACCAGCCAGCAGCGGCCTGAGCAGCGCCGTCGAATCCATGACCGAAATGCCTTCGTCGGCCAGCACCTTCACGATCGCGCCGATAAGCGAGTCCGTATTCTTCCGCGCCAGCGAGGCAAGCAGCTTCATCAGCCGCCAATCCGGGCGGATCGACGAGAAGATTTGCGCATGCTTGACCTGGCCCGCCATGGTCACTTCGTGGATGCCTTCGTCCTTGAGGATTTCGATGAGGCGGCTCAGTTGGCCCAGCGAGAGCCAGTAGCAGCGCGCGGCCAGCGGCTCCACCTTCTCGCTGGCTTCTTCCTTGATGGCGATTACAATCACTTCGTGGCCCAACGCCCGCGCCGATTCCAGCGCCAGGATGGGGAAGCGTCCGTTGCCGGCTATCAGACCGTATCGCATATTTGTGCGGCGGACAAGCGCATCCGCCCGTTGCCGCTATTTCACCACGCCCCGCTTGCTGGAAGCGATGAATTCGAGCAGTTCTTCGACTTCAGGCAGCGCGGGAACCTCGGCGCGTATGCGCTCCACCGCCTGCGTGGTGTTCAGGCCGGCGTGCGTCAGCAGGCGCAGAGCCTTGCGCAGCGCGTCGATGGTTCCGGCCGAAAAGCCCCGCCGCTCGAGTCCCGTTTTGTTGGCGCCGAAGACCTTGATCTCGCGCTCGCTCACCGTGGTCGAAAATGGCAGCACGTCCTGCGTGACGACGCTGTAGCCGCCGATCATCGCGTGACGGCCGATGCGGCAGAACTGGTGCACACCGCTGAAAGCGCCGATCACCACCCAGTCGCCTATGGTCACGTGCCCGCCGAAGGTCACCGCGTTTGCCAGAATCGTGTGGCTGCCGACAGTCACATCGTGCGCCACGTGCACGTAAGCCATCAGCAGGTTGTCGTCGCCGATCGAGGTTACCAGGCCGCCACCCTCGGTGCCGCGATGTATGGTGATGAATTCGCGAATGCGGTTGCGGTTGCCGATCTTCGTGAACGAGCGCTCGCCTTTGTACTTCAAATCCTGCGAAGCCACGCCGACCGACGTATAGGGGAAGAAAATGTTGTCCTCGCCGATGGTGGTGACGCCCTCGACGTAGACGTTGGCCATCAGGCGCGTGCGCGCGCAAATTTCGACCTCCGGGCCGATGTAGCACCAGGGGCCGATCTCGGCCGTCTCCGCGATCTTCGCCGCCGGATCCACGATGGACGACGGATGGATGGGCATGGAGGCCGCCTCAGGCGCCGGGCGTCGCGGCGGTCTGCTTGTCGGGCCGCTCGGCGAGCTTGCACATCACTTCGGCCTCGGCCACCACGGCGCCGTCCACCGTGGCCTGGCCGCACATCTTCACCACCGAGGCTTTCTTCTTCACCATCTTCATTTCGATGCGCAACTGGTCGCCGGGCAGCACGGGGCGGCGGAACTTTGCATTGTCCACCGAAGCCAGCAGCACCAGCTTTTCGTTGCGGTCCTCGATTTCCTTGAGCACCAGCACGCCGGCCACCTGCGCCATCGCCTCAATGATCAGCACGCCCGGCATCACGGGAAATTCGGGGAAATGTCCGGTGAAGAAAGGCTCGTTCACCGTGACGTTCTTGATGCCTACGATGCGGCCGGGCTCCATCTCGAGGATGCGGTCCACCAACAGCATGGGGAAGCGGTGAGGCAAAATCTCGCGTATAGCTTGAATATCCAATACACTCATTCGGTTTCGTTATTATACCAAGCGATGGACCCCTATCTTTCTTATGCCCGCGAACACTTGAGCGACATCAAGTCGCTAATCGGCGAATTGGTCGCTTGCGAGTCGCCCACCGGCGATCCGGCGGCGGTGAAACGCTTCGTAGATCTGGTCGCCTCCCGCGCCTCCGATTGCGCCGTGGCGCGCACGATCCGGTGCGGCGAGTTCGGCCCCATTCTGCGCTTGAAGTTCAAATTGCCGGGCCGCCGCAAACAAGGGCAGATCATGGCGCTCGGCCACGCGGACACCGTGTGGCCGGTGGGTACGCTGGCGACCATGCCCTTCAAGGAAGCCGATGGACGGTTGTGGGGACCGGGCGTGTTCGACATGAAATGCGGCATCGCGTTCTTCCTTTTAGCGATGCGCGCGCTGCGCGACCTGGACACTCCCGTCGCCCGCAACGTGGTGCTGCAGCTCAACAGCGATGAAGAGGTGGGCAGCCCGTCGTCCCGGCCCCACACGGAAGCCGAAGCGCGGCGCAGCCTGGCGGTGCTGGTCATGGAACCCGCGCTCGGCCTGGACGGCCGGCTGAAGACCGCGCGCAAGGGGGCGGGCGAGTTTCGTGTCGCCGTCCGCGGCAAGGCCGCCCACTCGGGCGTGGACTTCGCCGCGGGTGCCAGCGCGGTGGTGGAGCTGGCGCGCCAGATCGAACGCATCGCCGCATTCACGAATCTCGACAAAGGCATCACAGTCAACCCGGGCGTCGTCCAGGGCGGGACGCGCTCTAACGTGGTGGCCGAATCCGCGTCGGTGGAGTGCGACGTGCGCGTGTGGCGCGCCGGCGACGGAGCCCGCATCGAGAGGCTGTTCCGAAAACTGAAGCCCTTCGACAAGCGCTGCACAATCGCGGTGGAAGGCGGCGTTACCCGCCCACCGCTCGAACGCACACCGGCCGTGGCGAAGCTGGTTCGCCTGGCGCAGAAACTCGCCCGAGAGATTGGCGTCGAACTCGAGGAAGCCTCGACGGGCGGCGGCTCGGACGGGAATTTCACAGCCGCCCTCGGCATCCCGACGCTCGACGGCCTGGGCGGCGTAGGCGAAGCTCTTCACGCGCCCAACGAAAGCATCCTGGTGGACCGCATCGCGGACCGCGTGGCCCTTACAGCGAAACTAGTAGCTGCCCTATAGAGGGCATTGATATACTTGACACAACCGCCTAGATCAGCTACAATGAAATCATGGATGAAGAGGCTCAACCAGGACCGACGACGCTGCTAGAGGCGACCCGTTACTACTCTGATTTAGACATCGCCACCAAAGCGTTTGCGGAACTTCGTTGGCCGAACGGCCCTGTCTGCCCGTATTGCGAGTCGAAAGAGAACTACTACGCCCCAAGCCGCCGCATCTGGAAATGCAAGGCATGTCGCAACCAGTTCTCGCCCAAGGTCGGGACGATCTGCGAAGACTCGCCCATCGGCATGGACAAGTGGATGACGGCGATCTGGCTGATTGCCAATGCAAAGAACGGCATCAGTTCAATGGAACTCCACCGTTCCATCGGCGTCACGCAAAAAACAGCGTGGTTCATGCTCCACCGCATTCGTGACGCTATGCAGACCGGCACCTTTGCGAAAGCCAGTGCCCGAGTCGAGATTGACGAAACGTTCATCGGCGGCAAAGCCCTGAACATGCACAAGCACATCCGGGAACGGAAGATTACCGGAACTGGCGGAAAAGACAAGACCGCGGTCATGGGAATCCTAGAGCGTGGCGGGAAGATCCGCACGAGAGTCGTTGCAAATCGGAAGAAGGCGCTTCTCCAGGCCATCGTCAAGGAGAGCGTTGCGCCTGGAGCCGAAATCTTCACCGATGCTTTGAAATCCTACGACGGCTTGGAAGGCGAATACCTACATCAATTCGTGGATCACGCTGTCGAGTACGTCAAAGGCCACGTCCACACCAACGGCATGGAGAACTTCTGGTGTTTGCTAAAGCGGACCCTGAAAGGAACCGACGTGTCGGTGGCCGCTTACCATCTGTTCCGCTACGTCGATGAACAGGCGTTCCGCTACAATGAGCGGGAGAATGACCGTGGCGATCTTGGCCGGTTTCGGCGGGTCGTTCGTGGTTGCGCCGGAAAGCGGTTGACCTACAAGAGACTGACGGGAAAAGCCACGGCTTAGACATGAACACCCGGAACCGCATACGAGTGCTTCTCACGCTTGTGACTCTTACCGCCACTGGCTTGTTGGCGGGCGAAGACCCCTTGCTAATTCACCCCGACCAGATCGCTGAGTGTCTGAAATCGCCGGTATCATCGAGCGTTGAGGTAGACCTGGAGACAAATCCATACTACCTGCGTGGCGACTTCGATGGAGACGGCAGAGTGGACTACGCCGTCGCTGTCCGTGGCCGCAAGACGAAGCGAAATGGCGTCTTAGTGTGCGCCGGAAACCGAAAGGTCTTCATACTCGGAGCGGACCAACCGCTGAAACCACCTTTCTCGGATATGCCGGGTGATAATTTTCTCGCACCGAATTGGGCAGTCTACTCCAAGGCCGAGACGGAAGCACTTCGAGCGTTCACTAGCAATGTGCCGGTCATCCCAGGAAAGCTATACGGCGAATCTCTTGCGATGATTTGGGAAGACGGTATCGCCCTAATCCTTTGGGACGGGCGGGCGTTCAGATGGGCGGCTCCGCAGCGGTAGTCCTAAGCTGACTTTGCTCAGGCACCCGATTACGACTTCTTGCGTTCCTTCAGAACCCGACGCACTTCAGCGAGTTTGGCGTCAACACGCCGCTTCTCTTCCTGGAGTTTGGCTAACGTCTCTTCGGGGCTGATTTCGGCCTTCGGGACCGCCAGCAGTGCTTTGGCGAATCGCCGGAAGCGGTCGTACTCAGACTCGTTGGACTCGGGCAGCGGCGGCATCACTTTGCGTCGAGGCATACCTACATTTAGCGTGGGGCGGAATGGTGCGTCGTGTCAACGCCCCCGCTGGTTGCGTCAAGTATATAAATACCCTATAGAGAGCTATGCGAGGCGGGCGATCACGGTAGCCACCGACATCGGCGGCAGCTCGATGGCAATCGCCTGGCCATTAAGCGTCACCGGGTGTTCGCGCGGCATGATGCGATCCGGCGCGTCGAACGTGTTGGCGGCGTTGAAGTCTTCATGATGGAGCAGCCTCGCCGTGGCGCTCACGGCGCGGGCGCCGCCCACCGGACACTCCAGCTTTACGCCGGCGTCGTGCTTGGGATTGGCCAGCGTCAGGACGAGGTCGTTGTTCTGCCTCGAAGCGGCGGCTGATATCGCCAGCGGCGCGGCATCCGAGCTCTCCAGGCGCACCGCCGTCTTGCCGCGGTGCGGCGCGGCCAACTGGAAGGCGTAATAGCTGGGCGTGCGGATGCACTTGTCGCGGTCAGTGAGCAGCATGGCGTGCAGCACGTTCACCGTCTGGGCGATGTTGCACATGACCAGCTTGTCGGCCTGGCGGTGGAAGACGTTCAGGCCCATGGCCGCGGCCACCGCGCTGCGGATGGTGTTCTGCTGGAACAGCCGGCCCAGCCGCTTTTCCTCTTCGGGAATCATGCGGTCCCATACGCCCCACTCGTCGATGAGCAGGCCCATCTTGCGGTCGGGGTCGTAAGTGTCCAGAAGGGCGCGCTGCTGCAGGACGGCCTGCTCCATGCGGGCGAAGCTGGAAAGCTGCTCGCACATGTTCTCCACCGTGTAGGCGAGCGGCGTGTTCTTTCCTCCTGAGTAGAAGTGCATGGAGAAGCCGTCCGGCCGGCGCCGCAATTTCGCGGCTTCCATGGACTGCATGAAGCGGCGAGACCACTCGAGGTCGTTGCTGTTCGGCCCGCAGGCGATCAGGTAAGGCGGCGTGCCTCCGAAGGGCCGCACGAACGTGGCAAACTGCCGGTAGAGCGTGCAGTATTCCTCGGCGGTCATGGTGCCGCCGCAGCCCCAGTTTTCGTTGCCGACGCCCCAATAACGCACACGGAACGGCTCCATGCTTCCATTGGAGGCGCGTTCATCGGCGAGCGTGCTGCCGGCCGGGTAATTGCAGTACTCCACCCAGTCGCGAAGTTCCTTGGGCGAGCCGCTGCCGACGTTGCCGGCGAAGTAGGGTTCGGCACCAATGGCCCGGCACATGGCGATGAACTCGTGCGTGCCGAAGCTGTTGTCTTCGGTGTAATCGCCCCACCAGATGTTGACACGCTTGGGCCGGCGCGCCAGGGGACCGATGCCGTCCCGCCAATGGTAATCGTCGGCAAAACACCCGCCGGGCCAACGCAGGACGGGCACACCGAGTTCCTTAAGGTACTGGATGGCCTGTTTGCGGAACCCGTTGGCATCGGCGAGCGGCGAGCCTTTACCCAGCCACAGGCCGCCATAGATGCAACTGCCCAGGTGCTCGGCAAAGTGCCCGTGCAACTCGGGCCGTATGACGCCGATTTCGACATCCGCATGGACCGCAATGCGGCGCGTCTCGGCTGGATATCCATAGGACTTCCGCGCGGTCAACGCGAAGAAACTGGCTGCGGCTCCGGCGGCGAACCGGCGGCGGCTGACGGTACTGGGCATAGTACGGGTCCTCATCCCTCAATACTGTTTATCACAATCCCGCGTCATGGCCGTGAGAACTTCTACCGTTCCCACTAGCCCCATTACGTACGGATTACGTGGCGGGGCCGTGTTGAGTCCTCATGCCGCGTACCGGCGCCGGCATGAGGCCATGTATGGCCTTCGCCTCGCCTTTCTTTGTATCCTGAGCGTTGATTGCTTTCGGTACTTGGTTTCATTCCAAGGGCTCGTAGTTCGCCAGCAGGGCGGAACTCGAGCGAGGTTCCCGCATGGACGTAACGATCAGCGAACTGGAGCGATGGCTCGACGAACCCGAGTCGGAACATTTGGAATTCAAAGAGGCCCGCTCAAATTATCATTTCGAGAAGCTTGCAAAATACTGCGCGGCACTGGCCAATGAAGGTGGCGGCAAGTTCATCCTAGGTGTCACCGATAAGCGCCCTCGGAACGTGGTTGGCACAGCCGCGTTCGCGGAACCTGGCAGGACAGTGGCGAGCCTGGTCCAACGTTTGCGGCTCAACGTTGAGTGCGACGAGGTGGTCCACCCGTCCGGGCGAGTGCTGGTCTTCCATATCCCGCCGAGGCCGCTCGGCGGGCCTGTTCAATTTGAAGGTGCCTATTGGGGTCGGGCCGGAGATGAGTTGTGTCCGCTGTCCGCAGAGCAACTGAGGCGCATCTTCGATGAGTCCGGTCCTGATTACTCGTCGGAGCCCAATCCAAGGGCGAGTCTGGACGATCTCGACCGGGATCTCTCAATGCGATTTCAAGACCTATGGTTGCGTAAATCTGGAAATCATGGACTATCGGAGCTCCCGGGTGCACAGCTGCTGGAAGATGCCGAACTGGTGGCTGACGGACATCCCACCAATGCCGCACTCATCCTCCTGGGAAACCGATCCGTTCTTGGCAGATGCCTTGGCCAAGCCGAACTGATCTATGAGTACCGGACGAGCGAGGCTTCGCTACATTTCCAACAACGGATTGAGTTTCGTTCCGGCTTCCTCGGCCACTTGGATGACCTCTGGAACGCGATCAACCTTCGTAACGAAATCGTCCAGTACAGCGAAGGCTTCTTCGTTCGGGATATTCCGGCGTTCAACGAGGGGGTCGTGAGGGAAGCCGTTCTCAACGCTCTGACGCATCGCGATTACCGGCTGTCCGGATCGATCTTTGTGCGCCAATTCCCCAAGCGGCTGGAGATTGTAAGCCCTGGTGGCTTTCCGCCTGGAATCACTGCTGCGAACATGCTTTGGCGTCAATCACCTAGAAATCGCCGTCTCGCTGATGCTTGCGCAAAGTGCGGTCTGGTAGAGAGGTCCGGTCAGGGCGCTAATCGGATGTTTGAGGAGACCGTGAAGGAGGGCAAACCTTGGCCAGACTTCACGGGAACAGACAACTATCAGGTTTCGCTCACTCTGAGAGGGGAGATTCAGAATCCCGAGTTTCTGCGGTTCCTGGCGAAAATCGATCGTGAGAGACTGGCCAGATTTACAACACAGGATCTACTAATTCTCGATTCAATCCAACGGAAAGATCGGATTGCCGAAGAACTTCAGCCACGCGTACCTCACCTGTTGGAGGAAGGTATCATCGAACGCATTGGGCGGGGACGCGGGGCACAACTAATTCTCTCGCGTGGTCTCTACAGGTTCATGGGGAAGAGCGGGGTCTACACTCGTCAGCGCGGCTTAGATCGCGAGACGAACAAGATGCTGCTTCTCCGGCATATCGAACGCAATGCCGCGGACGGGAGTGGGTTGGCCGAATTGCAGCAGGTGCTGCCCGCGTTGTCCCGGTTTCAGGTGCAGAAACTCATCCAAGAGCTGAAATCCGAGGGCAGGATTCACGTATGGCCACTCTCCGCGCGGAGAGGCGCTCGCTGGTACCCGGCCAGCACTTAGAAGGGCGGCATCTCTTAGTGCCATTGGTGTCATTGGTGTCATTGGTGTCATTGCTGCCATTTGTGCCATTGGTGTCAATAGCACAAAAGCTGGCACAAAACGCCCGCTAACTCACACTAAAGAAACGGGTTTCATGTTTCCTTGATGTGAGCGAAACACCGAGCTTGAGCACAAAAGCCAGTCAGGCGCGGAGAAACAGCAAACATCATCGGGCCCGATGGGCTATCTTGAAGGCATGTTCCGCAACGTGAACGATTTCTTCAATGCCTGGGATTACGAAAGCAAAGCCACGCTGAAAGTCTTTCGCGAGTTGACCGATGCTTCGCTCGCTCAGAAAGTGCGCCCCGAAGGGCGCTCCCTCGGCTTTCTGGCCTGGCACATCACTACGACGCTCAGCGAGATGATGAGCGCCGCGGGTCTGGCCGTGCATGTGACAACCGAAGATCAACCGGTTCCGGCCACCGCGGCCACCATCGCCGGCACTTACGAGAAAGGCGCCAAGGCCGTGGCCGACGCCGTGCGGGCCTCCTGGACCGATGCGCAGCTCACCGACACCATTCCGATGTACGGCGAAATGTGGACCAAGGCCGGCGTGCTCAGTGCGCTGATCGGCCACCAGTGCCACCATCGCGGACAAATGACGGTGCTGATGCGCCAGGCCGGTCTGCGCGTGCCCGGCGTCTACGGCCCATCGAAGGAAGAGTGGGCCGCCATGGGCATGGCGCCGCAGCCGTAAGAGGCAGGCGCGGGCCTCACTGCCCCGCCCTGTTACAATCGAAGAAAGTCTTCAATTCATATGACTGGCGGATATCAGATAGTCGTCTGTGGCAGCATCGTGCCCGATCCTCTGCAAACCCTGGAGCCTGTTTCGACTCCCACCGGACCGGGGCTCAAGAACGAAATGATGCTGCCCGCCGTGCTCGACCCGTGGGCCGGGCACGCGCTCTATGAGGCCGCGAACCTGGCTAAGCATGTGGCCGGCAGCAAGGTGTGGCTGGTCACCCAAGCCCCCAAAGCGAAGCTGCAGCAAGTGATGACCACCGTCGCGCAGAAGGCGCCGTTCGAACTGGTGGCCATCGACGGCTCGGCCAGCGGTTTTGCGGAGAGCACGGCCGTGGCGCAGGCGCTCGCGGGTGCCATCAAAGCCATCGCCGGCTTGGACATGTCCCGGCTGCTGGTATTCGGCGGTTGGGAATCGGCCTCGCGCGGCGCCAGCACGACCATGCAGATGGTGGGCGAGCTGCTCGGCATCATTGACCAGTTCCAGGGCGTCGACGAGCTGAAGGTGAATCCCGACGGCACGCTACGCATCCTGGAGCGCGTGGAAGGCGGCAAACACCAGGTATCGGTGTGCGCCGGTCCCCCCGCGGTGTTCGGCTGGGCAACTGGAAACCTGCCCGAGCCGCGCAACAACCCGCAAGTCGGCATGGCCAATATGCGCACGGTGATGCCCGCGCTGCAGCGTGCCAAACCCGCTCCGGCCGCCGCCGGCGGTGCGACATTCGAGAGCGTCACACTTCCGAAGCAGCAGCGCGAAACGCGCGTGGTGAAGGACATGCCGGTGGACGAGATCGCCAAAGAGATCGTCGACTGGATCCGCAAAGACTGACCGCCGTCGACTAACATAGCTTTCATGCGATGGATTCTCTTGCTCGCCGGGGTGTGGTGCGCCCTGGCGCAGACGCCGTATGACCTCGTGCTCAAGGGCGGGCACGTCATCGATCCGAAAAACAAGATCAGCGCTGTGCGCGACGTGGCTATCGCGAAAGGCCGGATCGCAGCCGTCGAAGCCGATATCCCTGCGGCGAAGGCCAAGCGTGTGATCGACGTCCGCTCGTTGTACGTTACGCCGGGACTGGTCGACATTCATGTGCACGCCTTCGCCGGCTCGTGCGCCGTGGGCGAGCACACCGGCGAGTTGGGCGTCTACCCGGACGATTTCACACTGCGCAGCGGCGTCACTACGGTGGCCGACGCGGGCAGTTCCGGATGGCGCGGCATGCCGGAATTTTACGAGAAGGTGGCCAAGCGTTCGCGCACGCGCGTCTACGCTTTCGTCAATATCGTCGGACGCGGCATGAGCGGGAAGCCGGAACAGGACCCGACGGAGATGGATCCCGCCGCGGCCGCCGAATGTGCGCGCCGCTTCAAGGATTTCGTGGTCGGTATCAAAACCGCGCATTACGCGGGGCCGGAATGGGTTGCCGTCGACCGCGCCATCCAGGCCGCCGAGCTGGCCGGGTTGCCCGTGATGGTGGACTTCGGGGAGTTCGTCCCCCAGCGGCCCTTCGCGGAGCTTATCACCAAGAAACTGCGCCCCGGCGACATGTATACGCACCTCTACCTGGAACGCGTGCCGATGTTCGATTCAAACGGACGCGTGGCTCCGTATCTATGGGAAGCGCGTAAACGCGGGGTGCTGTTCGACCTGGGCCATGGCGCCGGCAGCTTCATTTTTCGCTATGCGGTGCCGGCCATGCGGCAGGGCTTCAGGCCGGATTCCATCTCTACCGACCTGCACACTGGTAGCATGAACGCCGGCATGAAAGACATGCTCAACGTGATGTCGAAGATGCTGAACATGGAAATGCCGCTCGATGAGGTGATCCTGCGCTCCACCTGGCAGCCGGCGAAGCAGATCCGCCGCGAGGTTGTGGGGCACTTGTCGGTAGGCGCTGCGGCGGATGTGGCCGTGCTGCGGCTGGCGCATGGCGATTTCGGCTTCGTCGACGTCTACGGCGCGCGCATGAAGGGCACTTCAAAGCTGGTGGCGGAGCTGACCCTGCGCGAAGGCAAGGTGGCCTGGGATCTCAACGGCCTGGCCAGCCAGGACTGGCAGAAGCTAGACAACTACGGCCCGCCGAAGTAGGCCGGGCGGCGCACGCTGCTATACTGCGGTTTGAAAGCTGCATTTCTAACCCTGTGCCTCGCTATGGTTTGCTTGGCACAAGCCGCGAAAGTTGACGTATCAACTCCCACGGGACAGGCATTCGTGCGTTTGTACAATACCGACTTCGCCGGAGCGCACGCCACCCTCGATCGGGCCATCGAACGGGAGCCGGGAGCGCCTCTGTATCGCGCCGTCAAGGGCGCCACTTACTTTTTCGGTGAGCTGGATCGATTGCATATCCTGCAATCGGATTTCTTCTCCGACGACGACCGGATCATCGACCGCAGGAGAGTAACGCCGGACCCGGCCGTTCGCGCCGAGTTGTTCCGGTGCATCGCGAAGGCCCGCGAGCTTGCGAATGTGCGCCTGGCCGCCAATCCGGGAGACCGCAACGCGCTGTTCGCGCAGTGCATCGCGGCGGGACTGGTCACCGACTATGCCGCGCTGATCGAGAAACGCCGCCTGGCGAGCTTTTCGCTGGCTAAACAGACGCAGGCGTGGTCCATCAAGCTGCTGGCGCTCAATCCGCCCTTTTACGATGCACACCTGGCAGTCGGCTCGGTGGAGTACGTGTTGGGCAGCCTGCCGTTCTTCATTCGCTGGTTCATTCGCATCGATCAGATCGAGGGCAGCAAGCAGAAGGCGGTGCGGGAACTGGAGCTGGTGGCGTCGCACGGGCGCTATTACGGGCCATTCGCAAGAGTGTTGCTGGCGGTCATTCACCTGCGCGAAAAGCGACCGTGGGAGGCCGAGAAGCTGCTCGCCGGCCTGGTCGATGAATACCCCTCGAATCAATTGCTGCGCAGGGAACTGACGCGAATTCGCGCCTCGCGGCGGCGTTGAGCGATCCCCCAATCGAGGGATCGCCGTCTCCGGCTTGATGGTGATGTGCGACTGACCAGCGCGCCATACACTTGAAACATGCGAACCGGAGATAGACTGGACGCTCTTGATACAAGGATGGTCTTCTTGTGTTACGCCATCATGGCGGGCTTGGCGGGGTTGCTCCTGATCGCGTGGGGGCCCATGTGGTTCGGAACTCATCTGCCCGGCCTGCCCTATGGAAGAGCGGCCTTGATCCACATCCTGGGAGCGCTGTTCGTGGCTGCGGCATGCTTCGCCGCCGCTATGGTCGGCGTCGATGATCCCGTGGCGCGCTACCGCGCCTTGGCTTGGGCCGCCGCTGCACATTTCATCTTGTGTGCGGTGGTGGATGTGGAGCGTCATGTGATCCTGCTGGAATGGATTCCGGAGTGGGTAACAGCCGTACCGATGTTGGCCTTCTTGATTCTGTCCTTCGCTTGGTGGCAAGCGCGTATCGATGAACACGGATCGATCGGGGTTTTGACGACGCTGTTCGGCAAGGAATCCTCGCAAACGCCCCGGCAGCTGCGTTCCGCTTACGAGCGGCAGATTCGCGAAGCGGCCGGCCAGGAGGAGCGTCACCGATTGGCCCGGGATCTGCACGACGCCATCAAGCAGCAAATCTGCGTGGTGCAGACCGCTGCGGCCACAGTGGAAGCACGCTAAAATAATGATCCCGAGGGCACCCGGAACGCGATCGGGCAAGTGCGCGAGGCGGCGAAAGAGGCCATGGCGGAACTGGAAGCCATGCTTGACCAACTGCGTGCGGCGCCACTGGAAGTCAGGGGGATGGTGGCTGCGTTGCGTAAGCAATGCGAGGCACACGGATTCCGCAGTGGTGCTCGTGTGGAATTTCAGCTGGGCACGCTCCCTCCGAATGAAGCGCTCGCGCCCGGAGCATCGGAGGCTGTCTTTCGAGCAGCGCAGGAGGCACTTGCCAACGCCGGCCGCCACGCACGAGCAGCCAACGTGATGGTCTCGCTCGATACCGTTGGACCGAAGCTCGAACTCACGGTACGCGACGATGGCAAGGGATTCGATATGAATCATCCGGCGAGCGGCATGGGAATACGCAACATGCGGGAACGTGCGGCGGAATTCGACGGTGAATTCGAGATTGCCAGTACGCCGGTTCAAGGCACTGTCGTACGTTTTTCGGTGCCCGTGGCAAGCGTAGCTGTTGAGGATTATCGTGTCCAATTGTGGGTGACGGGAGCTGCCGCGGCAGCGTTGACAGCCTTTTCTATCTGGCGCGGTTCTGTCGGTCTGTGGACCGCAGGGGCAATGTCAATTGTCCTGTTTGCTCGTGCGATCTCCGGCTATCGCCGCACACGGGAGCGCCGCGAGGTCTCTCGATGAACAGGACAACTATCGTCATCGTGGACGACCACCGCGTGGTGGCGCGCAGCTTGAAAGCGTACCTGGAATCCTTCGAGGATCTCGAAGTCATCGGCATCGCATCATCCGGCGAGGAGTTGCTCGAGCACCTCGGCGAGTGGCAGCCGCAAATTGTATTGCAGGACCTGCTGCTTGCCGGAGGCATCGACGGCGTCGAAACCACGCGCCGCATCGTGGAGGTCTCGCGCTCCACGCGCGTGATCGCGCTCACCGCATCGACCGACGAGGCGCGCATGATGGGCGTCTTGCGGGCGGGCGCCGCCGGGTACGTTCGCAAGGACGCCGAACCGGAAGTGCTGCTGGCCGCGGTGCGCGCGGTGGCGCGCGGGAAGACGTACATCGATCCGGCCGTGGCACGTGCAGTACTGGCAGCCGCCGAACCGCACGAGGAGCTGACGCCGCGTGAAACGGAAGTCCTTAGGCAACTGGCCCTGGGACGCGCGAACAAGGAAATCGCCGGGACGCTCTCGATCGGAGAGGAGACGGTGAAGACCCACGTGGCAAGCATCCTCGCAAAGCTCGCAGTGGAGAACCGGGCGCAGGCCATCGTCCAAGCCCTCAAGCGTGGCTTGGTCTCGCTTGAGGAATTGGACTAGCCCAATTGGTCATTTCAGCCTTAGCTGCCAATCCAGGTTTTCGGCCAGACGCGTGGCTTTGGCTGCTTCCAGAAACTCGACGAGCGGCGTGAGGGAGATGCCAATGAACTTGCCGCCCGGCGGATAGAACAAGGTTCTGGTGTACCCCCCGCCGGAGTGAGCGAATTTTTC
This sequence comes from Terriglobales bacterium, assembly GCA_021372245.1. Taxonomy (GTDB): domain Bacteria; phylum Acidobacteriota; class Terriglobia; order Bryobacterales; family Bryobacteraceae; genus JAJFUV01. Next base: position 62,865 of record JAJFUV010000028.1, on the reverse strand, counting down.
CGAGGCCCCGGTGTGGATTTCGAAGCGCCCGTTCATGTTGGCCAGGAAGTATTCGATCTCCGGCAAGCCCGCTTCCAAGTACTTTGTGTCACCCGAGAGGCGGTAAGCCTCGCCGAGCAGTTGTAGAACCAGCAGCGTGGCGCCCTGGAATTCGAGCGAGGGAAGTTCCTTGTAAAAGAACAGGCCGTTGGCGTTCCGCGTATTGCGGATCAGATCGTCGGTTTCTTCCAGAATCACCCGCTTCAGTTCCTCGTCGGGGAACCGCCTGTGGTAGCGTGCCAGCGACACAAGCGTCAGGCTGTTCATGAAGACGACGCGCACCTGGCTGTGATCTGTATAGGGCGAGAGCAAGCCCGGATACTCGGCGTGCCAGCGCTTGAACAGGTCGACGATGGGACGTGCGGCCTCGGCGTAGCGTGCGTCTCCCGTCTCGCGGTGAAGCGCTAACATGGCGCGCAGTGCCCAACCCATGTCGCGGGTGCTCGAGTGCGCCGCCTCCCGGTAGCGGGCAAGCGCCATATGCCGCAGAATATTCTCGCCGATTCCGAGCGCCGCTTGGCGCGCACTCTCGTCGCCGAACATATGCCAAGCGTCGAACAGCCCTTCCACCCATTGGTGCGAGGGGCTCACGCCACCGGTCACGTGGCGCGGTGAGTGCGCGATGTGCCCGCCGCGCAGAAGCGGGTCCGAAGAAACGTGCGCGATATCGACGTCGCGCCAGTGCCGCGCGCTCGAGAAGGCGTAATCGAGGAAACGCCGTTCGCCGGTGCGCGCGTAATGCAAAAACATCTGGTGCGTTAGGTCGTACTCGTTGTTGAGCCAGACGACGTCGTCGCGGCCGCGGCCCTGGCCGGTATAGCCCCAATCCACCTCGTCGCCGAAATTCCAGGTGCCCGCCCCGACGGGGCGGTTGTCCAGCACGTCGTAGAGCAACGCACCAACCCGGCGGCTGGACGGCGCGCCGAAGACCGGATCGTCCCACACGCCCGCACGGGCATACCAGGCGGCGGCGAGCTTTGGAATATCCGGGATCTGGAATTGCAGCGAACGAGCTGAGATCTCTTTCACCGGGAGCGACGGCTCGTGGAAATGCAGGAGAATCTGGTGGGATTTTGCCGCGCCGAGGGGGAAGCGCAATGCTTCGCCGGAAGATGGATAGAGCGAGACGGTGACCGCATTGTTCGTGACCTCCATCGCTTTGGGAAAGTTCTGCTGCGCTTGACGCAGTGTTACGGCCAGTGCGCTCGACGCGCCCACCCAGTCGCCCCAGAAGTCGCCCCAATAAGACTGCATGCTGTGCTCGACAGCGTCGAAACGGAATTCGCGGAGCCCGAACGAGTAGGCAGCTTTCTGACCGGACTCTCTGACGGCGACGCCGTAGTGACCGTGCCCTTCGCGAACGCGCGGGGCGGATTCGGCGGTCCGGGCCGCCCAGGTCCAGCTATCGATCAACTGCTCTTTATCTCCCCTCGCGGCGAGTACGCGGTAATCGACCCCCACATACGGCTTGCCGGCCCAGAAGGTCAGGTTTGCCGTGAAATCGAAGGGAGATTGTTCCGGGCCGTGCCTGCCGCTCACCTGAACTACCAGAGCGACAGGACCTTGCTCGACGACGACGATCTTTACCGGGCCTGCATCCGCAGTGGACCATGTGTGCGCCCCGGCGTGGAACGCGAAGCCTGCCATGCGGCCAGGGAACGCCACGCCGTTCAGTTTCACGTCAGTAAGCGGGAAGAAGCCCTGCGACGGAATGCGCGCCGAGACTGGCCCGGTGGATACCAGGAGCGAGCCGTCCGCGGAAAGCTCGGCTTTCAACGCGGACGTGCGGGTTCGGGCGCGCCCGGCAACCTTCCAGGTAATTTGCTTGCCGCGGTTGCCCGGCAAATCCACCAGCGTGCGTACGTAAGCCCACCGCACGCTGCCGTCTGGCCATCGTGACGTGACTCGCGTCTGCGACGGCACCGCATTGGAGCCGTCACTTACCTCAAGCAGTGCGGCGTCACGCAACACACCCTGTGAAAATGGGATGCCGAATGACGCTGGTTCGGCCGCGCGGTCATACTTGGAAATCTTGTCAAAAGTGAGGACACCCTCTTGCGCGAGGGCGGCCGAGGAAATCAGCAGGAGCAGGCAAAGACGTTTCATGGCGATTCGCCACCTGAGATGGAATTGTAGAAGGCGCGCAGACGCTCGCGGTAGGCTGGCCCCGCGGTTTCCACGATGTCGTTGTGGCTGGCTCCGGGCACGGGCCAAAAGGTCTTGGGCGAGGCTGCGGCATTGAACAGGGCACGGCCCATTTGCAACGGAATCAGGTCGTCCCGGTCTCCGTGGATGATCAACAACGGCGCCCGCACACGATGGATCCTGGCTCGCGAGTCGTAGCTCCAGACCAGCAATGGCCCAATCAGCGGTAGTAACTTCGCCGCGACGTCGCGGGCGGAAGTGAAGGGCGCTTCGAGCACGACGCCGCCCGAAGCGTGGCGCGAGGCAAGATTCACTGCTACCGCGCTGCCCAGTGACTCGCCGTGAATGATGATCTGGCCGGACTTGTACCCGCGAGCCAGCAGATGCGCGAAACCGGCCTCCGCATCCGCATACAGACCCACTTCGGTGGGACGGCCTTTGCTTTTGCCGTAGCCGCGGTAATCGACCAGCAGCAGCGAAGACCCGGCAGCAACAATTTCGCGCGCGTGGGCGGCGCGGTGCGTGATGTTGCCGGCGTTGCCGTGCAGGAACAGCGTGACGAGCGGCGAGCCGGCACAGGGGATCCACCACGCATGAAGCTTCACACGGTCGTTGGTTTCGAGCCAGACGTCCTGGGCGTTGAGGGCACTCTGAACGTGCCACTCTCCCTGCGGGTAACCGTACGGAAAGTAGACGCTACGGTTGGCGAACCAATAGAGCGCGCCGTAGCCTGCGGCGGCGATGAGCGGCAGACCGAGATAGTTCGAAATGCGCGCCATGGCGCTCTAGCGGAAGCGGTAACGCAGCCAGGCTTCCAGAAAATCCTTGCCGGAGTACTGGATGGTGCGGTCGTCAATCACCTTCGTTCCAGGTATCAGTTCCGCGTCGGTACCGAGCGAGTTGCGGGTCGTGTGTTCGATCTCGATCGTAGCGGGTCCCGTGATCTTGTACGGGCGTATCTGGCCGATCTTGCTCATGGACCGCCGTGCAGCCTCCCGGATCGTACTGCGCGCGGCTTCGGCCGAAAGACTGATGCAGGCGTAACGCTGCAACCCTTCCTTGACGGCGGCGGTCTCCACGTTGGGAACGATGGCCCGCATTTCCTCTGTCGCCGCGTTGTCGCCGGTCAACAGGATCGCCGGAATGCCGTAAACCCCGGCCAGCGCCGTGGCCGCTTCGATTTCGCCGATCGGCTTCCCGTTCAGGAGCATGTTTTGAATACCCAGCGAATTATAGCTGTGCGACATAATGCCTTTGCGCGTGTTGGCCCTGCTGTGCTGGCCGACGAAGGCAAGGGCGGTGTAATGCCGGTCGAACGTATATCTGGCGCCTATGTAACCGATGACGAGCTTGGCTCGCGGGTGGATGGTGGCAACGGAAAGTGTCGAGCTGCCGCCGTGGCCATCCCAGACGATGACTTCATCCGCGCCGCCATCGTAGAAACCCTGGACCGCCGCGTTCACTTCCCCGGCGAGCAACTGGCGCAATTCGGGGTCCTTCTTGTCGGTCTGCTCCTGGCGGCAAATGCCGGCGACGCCTTCGGCGTCCGTGATCACAAAGATGGTCTTCTTGCCCTGCGCGCAAAGCGTGAGCGAGCACGCGAGCAGGAGGGTGGCGCTGAATCTGATCATGCGGCCAATTTTACACCTTGCGTTGGCTGGCGCGATGCTGTTAGTTTCAATGCGAGAATTATGATCCGGTCAATTGTGGTGATTTGTGCGCTCGCGGTCGCCGCAGCGGCCCAGACGCAACCCGTCCCCGGCCAAGGCTTGGCGGAAGGATTGTTCCAGCTCCATGAGATGGACATGCATCTGCACGCCGGCATGGAGCGGCCTGTGGACATGAAGACGTGGATCGACCTGGCGGTGAAGGATGGGCGCAAGGTCTTTGTACTGCTCGATCACATCGAGCTGTACCGCCGGTCGCAAGCCGATTACGACGCCTGGCGCGAGAAGAGCAAGTTCTTCGCACTGTATCCTCTCGGCGCGGCGGGTCATCGCGCCCTGATGACGGATTTCGACAACGTGGCGCGCCGCGGCGACGTGATCGTTTTCAAGGGCTGGGAGGTGTCCGAGCGCGAGCTTGACAGCGGTCTCGAAGACGCGCCGCTCCGCATGGCCGACGTATTGGGCTTCCACATTTCGCCAAATAACGGCGGTACGCCACCCAACGGCCGGACGCTTATCAGGCGGGTCCGGCAGCTACTGGAGGCGCAGAAGAAGTACCCCGTACCGATGATCCTGTTCCACCCCTTCCCCATGCGCATGGAGAATCTGCAGAGAACGGCTCAGAAACAGGGCCGTGATGCGAAGACGATCACGGCCTCCGAATACCGCTTCTTCCAACCCGGCGAGCAGGAAGAGTTGATCCGGCTTCTGAAGGGCCAGTCCATTTACGTCGAGATGAACTGGGACACCGAGGCGTACTGGAAAATCCAGGCCTGCCGCGATGCGCTTATCGCCGACATCAAACCTTTGGCGGACGCTGGCGTTCAGTTTACCGTGGGGAGCGACAGCCACTACCTGGCTCACATGCGGAAACCGTTTCGTCCCGCTTCCTGGTGCGAACCGGCCGGGGTCACTGCCCTCAACACCAACACGGTCGTGAGAGAGTTGCTCGCAATCCGGGCTAAGCGATCATTCGAGGGGAAATAGGGGGGATGGAGCGGGAGACGGGATTCGAACCCGCGACATCAACCTTGGCAAGGTTGCACTCTACCAACTGAGTTACTCCCGCGCTGCCAACAGCTATTATTGTCCCCCGGCGGCGTACCGTCTGTCAATTTACCCCCACTCGCCGAGGTCATTGCGCTGAGACAGCAACCCGCTCCATCTCGCGTGCTCGTTGGTTGCGGGCGATCACATCCCGTTCGGTCTTTGAAACGGGTATTTCGAATCCCCACTCTTCCGACCCCAGCCAGACCTGGGAGAGGAAGTAATCGTCGCCATAGCGCCGGAACAGTACGCGGGTTTTGGGACGCGTCGTCGGGGATTCCGAGGGAGTGGCTAGAACCACCTTGCGAATCGCCCCATCCTTGGAGGTGAGCAAGACGCCTCCACCCACCCATTTTTCAATCGCGTATTCTCCTGCGGGAAGTTGCGCGTCCTTGACACTGAACTGAAATGGGACTTTCACTTTCAGGGCTCCGCGATTCTGGGAGAACGCGGTGCTCGCCGCCAATAGGCAAACACCTGCAAATACTGTCAGGGTCTTTCGTAGCATTGTTTTCCTAACCGTCCTTTCCTTTCTTGATGTGCGTTGCGAGTCTTCCCCTCCCGGCGCGGTTATGCCTATAATCGAGGCATACGCAACACTGGGAGACTGGACCGCAACCGAGGGCACGATGTGATTCTAAGGGTGCTGCCTACTTAACGCGCCTCAAGAAGTGGTCAGGTCTCGTTGAAGAAAACCTAAAGACCCCGAATGATGCAAGCACCCGTCGTGTCGTATGAATTTGGTCCTTTTGTCCTGGCGCCGAGCGAACAGCGTCTCTGGCATGCCGGGCAACCGATTCACCTTCCGCCCAAAGCATTCGACCTGCTCGTGACACTGGCGGTTGCAAACAGGCGTCTTGTTGAAAAAGCGGAGCTTCTAAAGACCATCTGGCCGGATACGCACGTCGAGGAGGCGAACCTGGCGCAAACGGTTTCGTTAATACGCAAGGCACTTGGCCGAGCGCCGGGCGGAGCTTTGTACATTGAAACCGTCCCAAAGAAGGGTTATCGAATGGCTGTTGAGGTAAGGAAGATTGGCGGTGGGCAAGCCATGACGCAGCCGCCCTCTTCCCCTGAACGGTCACTCCGTTGGAAGCCCATCCTCTCCGTTGGAGCGGTGGTAGGCGCCGCCCTGGCAGCAATCATCCTGTTTCGGTTGTTTGCGGGATTGTAAGATTTTGCTTCAATAGGGAACGGGAGCGCGAATGATGACAAAGCAAGCGATGAATTTTACGGACTACTACTCCGAAACTCTGCGGAGGATGCGGGAGGACGGGTTGCTCCTCGTCTCCGCCGACCGCGCAGGCAAGCCGAATGTGATGACGATTGGCTGGGGTGCCATAGGCATCATGTGGGGAAGACCGGTATTCACGGTTATGGTGCGTCCTAGCCGGTTCACCTACAAACTCCTGGAGGAAGTCCCCGCGTTCACCGTCAACGTCCCACCACCGGAACTGGCCGAAACCGTGCAACACTGCGGCACGGTTTCAGGCGCCACCCATGATAAGTTCCGGGAGATGAACCTCGATGCAATCAAGAGCCGCGAGGTCGCCCCACCGATCATCGGTCAGTGTCTGATTCACTACGAATGCCGGATCGTGCACCGGTGTGACATGCGCCCCGACCTGCTTATTCCGGAGATTCACGACGAGTGCTACCCCGGCGGAAATTTCCACCGCTACTACTTCGGAGAATTGGTTGCCTCGTACGCGGATGAGGACGTAAGAACGCGTCTGGTGGGCTCGGCCGGTTAGGCCAAGCTTGGACGGAGTCCGAGGGCTTAAACGTATTCGAAAGAACTTGTTTTACTACCATGGTAGTACACGTAGTATTCCTGCTAACTCTAAGTAAAACAAAGAGATAAAATGTCTCTTTATTGATGGACATACCTCACCGGAAGTGTGTTAGACTATCCTTCCGTTGGACATAGTGAGACTGACTCGCAGGGGCTGGTCCTCCATAGACGGTCCAAGATTCCGATAAAGCCACCGTCCCCGAGTGGATTTCCACAGCAGTGCAAAACGTGTGGAAATCTTGGGTGGTAGCTTTGTTGTGGCGGCATGATATGAACGCGTGGGATTCAATCAAACAGCGGCTATCGACTCAGGTGAGTGTCGAGAGCTATCAGAACTGGATTGCAACAACATCCTTGCTCCGGGCGGAACCATCCCGAATTTGGGTATTGGTTCCCGATGAAGCCACCAAGGAGTGGATGGAGAAGGAGTACGCCGGCAAGGTCCGGGCCGTGGTCTCAGAGCTTAACCTAGGTTTGAAGGATGTCTTCTACCAAGTGAATGGAGCTCACGTGGAGCCTCCAGCCATTATCACGGTCAGTCCAACGTCTGCGCGCGAGGTTGTTTTCCAGAGCCCAGGGAGCCAACTGAATCCTAAGTTCACGTTCGACAACTTTGTTGTCGGATCGTGTAACCAGTTTGCTCACGCAGCCGCGAAGGCCGTGGCTACAATGCCGTCGCGCTCCTATAACCCGCTGTTCATTTATGGCGGCGTAGGCATGGGTAAGACACATCTGATGCACGCCATCGGTCGAAGTTTGCTGGACAATTTCCCCGGCATGCGTATCGCATACAGCTCAGGCGAGCGCTTCATGAACGAGATGGTGAACTGCATCAAGCTTGACCGCCTGCCTCTGTTTCACCAGCACTACCGCCAGGCGGACATCCTCCTGGTCGACGATGTCCACACTCTAGCAGGCAAGGAACGCACGCAGGAGGAGTTCTTCCACACGTTCAACGAGCTCTACGATCACCAAAAACAGATCGTGATCTCGAGCGATTCCAGTCCTAAAAACATACCGAACCTTGTAGAACGCGTCCGCTCGCGTTTTGAGTGGGGTCTGATCGTAGACGTCCAACCACCGGACCTCGAGACGAAGATGGCAATTCTGGACAAGAAAGCCGACGCCGAGGGAATCGAGTTGCCCTCCGACGTGCGCATCTGGATTGCCACAAAGACGAAGTCCAACGTCCGTGAGTTGGAGGGCGCGCTCATCAAGCTGATTGCCTACGCCTCTGTAACAGGCTCGCCAATCACGTTAGGGATGGCTCAACAGGCACTGAAGTACCTGATCCATCCTCAGGAGCGCAGGATTACCATCGAAGCCATCCAAAGAGCTGTAGCCGAGAAGTACGGACTTCAGTTCTCCCAACTGAAGCAGAAGACCAACGCACATAGCATCTCCTTCCCACGACAGGTGGCTATGTATGTTGTGAAGGAGCTCACCTCGGCGTCTTTGCCGGAGATCGGACGCGCATTTGGAGGCAAGCACCACACCACAGTTCTGCACTCAGTTCAGAAGATTGACAGCATGAGGCAGAAAGACCCAGATTTCAACCGCCTCGTCCACAGCATAATCGATTCATTCAATTAGACTTATTATGTTTTCCACAAAGACGCCCCAAAACGCGCTCTGGAAACCTGTGGATGACTTTGGAGCCGTCGCGAAACGCTACTTCCAGGACAGCTCCTTCCACATCCGCTAAAGACAGCAATGGCATGGATTTTGTATAATTTAGAGAGATTTCAACATTTCAACAGGTCATATGATTCTAGTTCTTTAAGAGTTATAAATTACGAGGGAACAGCAAGTATGGAGGCGCACCCTGATGGAACTCAGTGTTAGCAAGGTAGACTTGGTTCGGGAACTTAGCCTTTCTCAAGGGGTTGTTGAGAAGAAAACGACGATACCCATTCTGTCGAACGTACTCTTTGAGGCCTCCGGCGACCGCGTTTTGATGACGGCGACCGATCTGGAATTAGGTATTCGTTGTTCTTGCCCTGCTCGTGTGGCAAAAGAAGGAGCCGGGACGATCCCGGCCAAGCGGCTGCTGGACTATGTCAGGCTTCTTCCGGATACTGATCTGACAATTAAGATTGCGGATAATCAATGGGCTAGCTTGCTTTGCGGACGCTCCAGGACGCGGATTGCGGGGATGTCGCGGGACAGTTTCCCCGAGCTTCCCCAAATGCCGAATCTGCTGGCTGAGATTCCTATCGGTATCTTATGCTCCATGATTGCGAAGACGATCTTCGCAATCTCCATGGAGGAATCTCGTTTTACCTTGAGCGGTGCGCTGCTACTGCTCAAGACTGATGGCTTGACCATGGTTGCGACGGATGGTCATCGCTTAGCGCTGGTGGATGTTCCGGCCGAGATCTCGGGACTTACCGATACTTATCGAGCGCTGTTGCCGAGAAAGGCCATGCTGGAGATCCTGAAGCTGGCACAAGAAGTTGATCCTAAACAAACTGTCCAGTTCTCGGGAGATGACAACCACCTGTTCTTCAAGTTGGGTGAGAGGTTGCTGATCAGCCGAAAGCTAACAGGCAATTTCCCGGACTTTGAGAGGGTGCTGCCGAAAGAGCAGCCACACAGCGTCACATTGCCGCGAGAGGAGTTCCGGCTGGCGATCGAGCGCGTTTCTCAATTTTCCGACGAACGTTCCCGCTCAATCCGGGTTCAGTTCGGCGATGGTGAGGTCAAAGTACACTCAGTGGTAAGCGAGACGGGCGAGAGCGAGGAGAGCCTTCCGGTCGAGTACGATGGGCCCTCGGTGAGCATTGGCTTCAATGCGATGTATCTGGTGGATTTCCTGCGGGCGGTTTCAGAACCAAATGTAAGTTTCCACTTTAAGAGCCACGAGACGGCCGGCGAACTGCGGCCCGCTGGTGAAGGCATCACGTATGAATACCGCTACGTGGTCATGCCGATGAGAGTGTGAGCACCACCAGCGCTAGAGAAGCGAAAGGCGAACGAGAAAAGAATTCTGCATGGGAAGTAAAGAAAACGAAGTCAAGAACGGTGAAGTCTACGATTCCAGTAGCATCAAGGTACTGGAGGGTTTGGAAGCCGTGCGGCTGCGCCCGGCTATGTACATTGGGTCGACCGGCGAGATGGGCCTGCACCACCTGGTCTATGAAGTCGTCGACAACTCCGTAGACGAGGCCTTGGCGGGCTACTGTAACGAGATCCGCGTCACGATTCAGATTGACAACTCCGTTACCGTAGTTGACAACGGCCGGGGCATTCCCGTGGACCTGCACCCCGAGGAGGGTGTATCAGCGGCGGAAGTCGTAATGACCAAGCTGCACGCCGGCGGAAAGTTCGATAGCAAGAGCTACAAAGTATCCGGCGGCCTTCACGGTGTGGGGGTAAGTTGCGTCAACGCGCTGTCGGAAAGCCTGGAATTGGAAATCTGGCGCGATGGGTATACCTGGGAACAGCAGTACGAGCGTGGCATCCCGAAAGGATCGCTTACCAGGGCAGGCAAGGCGGGGCGCAAGACGGGTACGAAAGTCACTTTTAAGCCGGACCCGACCATCATGGATGCGGTCGAGTTCAATTACGATACACTGGCGCAGCGGTTGCGTGAGATCGCGTTCCTGAACAAAGGCCTCACTATCACCCTTGCCGATGAGCGCGTTGAACCCGAAAAGCAGAACGAGTTTCATTACAGCGGCGGCATTGCGGAGTTCGTCAAACACCTGAACCGCGGCAAGAACGTGCTGCACGAAAAGCCCATCTACATGGAAGGCGACCGCGAGATGGGCAATGGCACGACGCTAAGCATGGAGATCGCGCTGCAGTATAACGATGCCTATTCGGAGAACATTTTCAGTTTCGCCAACAACATCAACACGGTGGACGGTGGCACGCACCTGACGGGTTTCCGCAGCGCGCTAACCAGGACGATCAACGCTTACGGCCAGCAAGCCGGGTTGTTCAAGGATGTGAAAGAGAATCTTTCCGGCGACGATGTGCGCGAGGGCCTGGTGGCGGTAGTCAGCGTGAAGCTGCCGCAGCCGCAATTCGAAGGACAAACCAAGGGCAAGCTCAACAGCGATGTTAGCGGCTACGTAACGCAATTTGTCAACGAAAAGCTCAGCGAGTTCTTCGATAAGAACCCGGCCGTGATGCGCAAGATCGTTGGCAAAGCCATTGAGGCTTCCCGGGCGCGCGATGCCGCCCGCAAGGCCCGCGATCTCACGCGGCGGAAGGGCGCGTTGGAGTCAGGCGGTCTGCCAGGCAAGCTGGCGGATTGCCAGGAGCGCGATCCGCAGCGCTGCGAGTTGTTTCTGGTTGAGGGCGAGTCGGCCGGCGGCACGGCGAAAGGCGGGCGCGACCGCCGCTACCAGGCCATTCTGCCGTTACGCGGCAAGATCCTGAACGTGGAGAAGGCGCGCTACGACAAGATGCTCAACCACGAGGAAATTCGGGCCATGATCACCGCCATCGGGACGGGCATCGGCGTGGACGACTTCGATATCTCGAAGCTGCGCTACGGCAAAGTAATCATCATGACCGATGCCGACGTAGATGGCTCGCACATTCGTACGCTCCTGCTCACGTTCTTTTTCCGCCATATGCAGGAACTGATTCTGCGCGGCCACGTCTTCGTCGCGCAGCCACCCCTCTATCGCATCAAGAAGGGCAAGAGCGAGCGGTACATCAAGGATGAGAAGGAGTATATGCGCGAGATTCTCCGCCGGGCGACGGATAACGTGACGGTCGAGGCGGGAGGAATGCAGTTGGAAGGCGCCGAGCTGCGGGCCTTCCTCATGGCTCTGGATGAGTACCAACACATCTTCGCGCGTGCAGAGCGGAAGCTGCGGGATTCGCGCGTGGTGGATCTTGTTTCGGATGTTAACCTGCACCTGGACGTCAAGGCGGACTTCGCCGATCCGGCCAACCTGGAACCGCTGGTGAAGCGGCTGGAGGCTCTGTCTCTATCTCCGGAATTGAAACCAGACGAAGAGCATGCCGCCTGGATGGTCACCTACCGGGACCATTCGAACGCGGAGCGAATCATTGGTCCGGAGCTGGCTTCACACGCCGAATACAAGAAGCTGCGTGCGCTCGCCAAGCAGATTGCGCGCAACAATCAGCCGCCGTTCGTGGTGGCCAAGGACTCCGTCCGTGTGAAATTGGAGACCTGGGAGGATTTGCTGACGCACATCAAGGCGGAAGGCATGAAGGACGCCAGCGTGCAGCGTTACAAAGGCTTGGGCGAGATGAACGCCGAGCAACTATGGGTGACCACGATGAATGCCGAGAACCGGACGCTGTTGAGGGTGCGGCTCGAGGACGCGGTGGAGTGCGAAGACATCTTCTCCACGCTGATGGGAGAGAACGTCGAGAACCGCCGCAAGTTCATCGAAGAGAACGCCCTAGATGTCCGCAACTTGGACCTGTAAGTGCGCGACGGGCTACACCCGGCGGTTGCGCATGCCGGTAAAGAGCTTCTCGTAAGCGTCGGTGACGGCGTCCCAACTGTAGCGTTGGCGTACGCGGTCGGCGGCGCGGCGGCGAAGCTCAGCCCGCTCGCTTTCGGGCATTGCCAGAACAGACCTCATGGTTTCGGCGAGCGTGCCGTGTGTGAAGGCGATGCCCGCCCCACCGGCAACCTCCTCATTCTCCGGAGTGCTGAGATAGAGCACCAGCGCTCCACGCCCCATGGCCTCGATGAGAGCGGGGTGCGTGCCGCCGACCTCGGTAGCGTGAATGTAAGCGAAGCAGTGGGATTGCAGCTCGTGATACCCCTGCCCGTAGATGGCGCCGGGCATGACGACGCGCGGGTCGGTAGTGTCGCGTACGCGGCGGATGTAATCGGCCGAATAAGGAGCGTCGCCGACGAGCGCCAGTCGCAGATCCGTATCGACGCTTTCAAACGCCTGGCGGACTTCCAGGGCGTTGTTCTCCGGTTCGAGGCGGCTCACATACAGGAAATAGCGCCCAGGGTCGAGATGCAGGCGGCCGAGAGTCTCCTGGGTTGGCACGGGGCCGGTCTGGGCGCCGTACGGAATGAAGTGCGTCTGGCGGCCGTAGCGCTTTTGATAATAGGCGGCGATTTCCCGGGCGTCGCTCACCACTTCGGTGGGAGCCCAGGTGGCGATCCATTCCGAGACACGATACCAGGCGCGGCCCGCCCATCCCCACTTGCGGCGCTTTCGTTCCAGACCATCCACATTCAGCGCACAGGGAATACCAGTGAGGCGCGGGACGAACGTGAACAGAGCGTTAGCGGCGTTACAGAAAAGGGCGGCGTCGGGGCGGTGACACAGCAGGTCAATACTAGATAACAAGGTGTGCAAAACGGTATCTAGATATTTGTGGCGGATAGTGGGCAGGTAGCGGAGATGCACTCCGAGGTACTCAGGCTGGGCGTAGCGCGAACGGCAATACACGGCAACGTCGTGGCCGCGCCCGGCGAGGCGGCGCGACAATTCTTCGGCGAACGTCTCGAAGCCGCCGTAAGAGGCGGGAATTCCGCGGGTGCCCAGGATAGAGATCTTCATTGGGAGGGTCCGGTTACCGCACCGTAATCGTATATGGCATCACACGCATGAGGCCGCCGCGCATCCACAGGGCTGCATGGACCTGCTTCAGGAGTACGTCGAGGTGGGGCTCGATGGCGGCAGCGCGCTCGCGTTCGAGCACCCAATCCACGATGGTGCGTTTGCCCGGGTAATCGATCAGTTTGATCTTCTGGTCCTTGGGAATGCGCGCTTTCTGCTTCACCAGCTCGATGGCACGGTCCAGGCCGCCCAACTCGTCCACCAGGCCGCGCTCGCGGGCCTGGCTGCCCAGCCACACCCGGCCTTGGGCCAGCGGCTCGATCTCTTCGTACTTGCGGTGGCGCGACTCGGCCACGCGCGTGACGAAGCCGTGATAGTTCGCCTCCACACCCCGGCGGATCTTTTCCCTGCCCTCGGGCGTCAGGGGAACGTATTCACTGTCGATTTGCGCGAACCGGCCTCGCGCTAGCGAATCTTTCGTGATTCCGAGCTTTCCGTAAAGCCCGCGCAGGTTCACGCGGCCGTATAGGACTCCAATGGAACCCGTGAGTGTGTTCGGGTAGGCGAGCACGGGGTCGCCGGTCATGGCCATATAGTATCCGCCGCTGGCGGCAAGATCGGACATGGAGACGACCATCGGTTTCTTTCTGCCGAGCAGATTCGCTTCGCGCCAGATCTGGTCGGAGGCGAGAGCATCGCCACCCGGCGAATCGATGCGCAGGATTACGCCCTTGACTGAGGGGTCCTCCGCCACCTCGCGGAAGGTCTTCGTCATGCCGCCAGGCGTAATAGCCTGTTCGTCAAAGGGGCCGCCGGAGGCCTGCAGGATGTCGCCCTCCGCCGCGATCAGCGCAATGCGGTGGGGTCCTTCCAGGCCGAGAGAGGCGGCGCTCACCTTGGTGTAGTCTCGCGCGGAGACTCTCTTGAGGGGCTGAATTTTCAAGCGGCGGGCGAGGGCGTCGTAAGTCTGATCCTCATATTCGAGGGAGTCCACGAGGCCCTTGGCCAGGGCTTCGCTCGAAAGAAAGGGACCCTCGTCGATGGTGGCCCGCATTTCGGCGGGACTCTTCTTACGGGACTCGGCGAGCGTTTGAGTCATGCGGCCGTAGAGGTCGTCCAGGATGGAGTTCAGAACCTCCTTGGACTCGGGACGCATCGAGGTGCGGGCATACTGGTCGCCGTAGTCTTTGTACTTGCCGGCGTGCTCAATGTCCACCTGCACGCCCAGCTTGTCGAGCGTCCCGCGGAAGTACGTCCTTTCGATGCGCAGGCCTTTCACGTCCAGGAGATCTTCGGGCGCCATGGCGATGCGGTCCGCGGCCGTCGCCAGATAGTATTCGCGGGTACCGGCCGAACGCAGGTAAGCGACCAGGGGCTTGCCGCTGCGGCGGTAAGCGGCGAGCGCGCCTCGGATCTCCTCCAGCTTGCCCCAGCCGGCGTCGATCGAGCGTGGCAATAGCACCACGGCCTTGATGCGATCGTCCACCGCGGCTTTGCGCAGCATTTCCCAGACTTCGCGCGTGGTGAAGGGAGACTGGCTCTCGAAAAACGGCAGGGGGATCTCCGTGGGAGCCCGCTCGGCTATTTCACCGCTGAGCTTCAGGACGAGAGTGGAGCTGTCGGCCACCGCGGGAGGGCGGCTGCCCAGGCGGGCGAGCGCGGCGACTACGATCAGGATGGCCAGGAGAGCGAGAAGGACACCGGACGCGAGGCCCAAGAGAAACTTCTTCATACCTCGATGGTAACCGCTCGGGCACGGGTACGCGAGACAACCGGCACGGGGGCCGTCTGTCCCGCATACTCATGCCCGAGGGCGATCTCTATGCGCCGGTCAGGATGAGATCGACGCGGCGGCTCACTTCCTTGAGGTAGGCTTCGTCACCGCCGGCGAGTTCGACCGTGGCGGTGCCCTGGTAGCCGATCTCCTTCAGCGCGCGGTAGACTTCCTGCCAATCGATGGCGCCTTCGCGCAGCGGGGTGAAATCGACCCGGCCCTTCTCGAACTTGAAATCCTTGAGGTGCACCTTGGCGATGCGCTTGCCGAGCGTGCGGATCCAGTCCTGGGGATAACCGTAGAAGACGATGTTGCCGACGTCGAAGTAAGCGCGGACCCAGGGGCTCTTGAACTCGTCCACGTAACGCGCGAATTCGAGCGGGCTCAGGAGGAACTTGTTCCAAACGTCCTCGACGGCGATGACCACCTTCAGCTTGGCGGCCAGGGGAATCAGCTTCTTAATCTCCTTTTGCGACCGCTCCCAGGCGTCCTTATAGCTGGTTTGCGGGTTTACAACTCCCGGGACCAGTAGAACGGCGCTGGCGCCCCAGAGCTTGGCGTTGTGGAGACTCGCCTCCATGCCCTTGACGCTCTGGGCCACCACAGTCCAGTCGCCCGAGGAAAGCGGATACTTCCAGTGCGCCATGTTCATGACGGAATGGATGGGCATCTTGGTGGCTTCCGAGGCTTGCTTGATTTCCTCGGCGTCCTTTTCGCTGGTAACGGTGCCCACCTCCATCTCTTCGAAACCCACGTCCTTGGCCAGCTTGAAGCGGTCGTAGACGCTGAGATTCTTGGGGAGCATGCTGTACAGCATCCCCTTCTTGATGGGCAACCGTGTGCCACCGGTTTGGGCCGCGGCCACCGAGGCGGCTGTCACCGCCAGGAATTCACGACGTTGCATGTTTGATTCCTCCTTATGCAAAAGCCAGGCCGAGTTCACGGCCGACCTTGAAGATATAATTGCGCGCCTCATCGTACTCGGCGGCGCCCTTGAGGTGTTCCATCATGAGAGGGGCATCGTTGGGGAGGCTCGCCATGCCGAGGAGATAAGCTCGATAGTCCAGTTCGCCGCGCCCGGGGATCACCTCTTTGAAGTGGACATTCAGCTCGACCACCCATTCAAGGTCCTTCGCGTGGCAGGAAACGATGTGAGGGCCCAGCTTGCGGAAACACTCCTGGATGAAGGCGGTGTTCGCATAGAAGCGGGCCGGGGAGTTGATCCCATTGCAGACGTCCAGGTGGACGCCAAAACCCTTGCGGCCGACGGCCTTGATCAGATCGAGGTACTCATCCGGGCCGGCCGGCAGCGCCCAGCCCATCATTTCCAGTGCGAACCTGGTCCGTTTGGGCTTTACCGAGTCCAGGACGCGGCGGACGTTTTGCACCGTCGCGTCGAAAAACTCGCGAGAGAAATTCTTCTTGTGCGGACCGTACCAGATCGTCGGATTATACGAGCCCGCGATGTTCACGGCGCAGCGGGCGCCGACCTGGTCGGCCAGGGCCAGCCGTTCAGTGACGTACTTGAGGTTCGCCTCGCGCTTGGCCGGATCCGGATCCAGCATGTTGTTCCAGGCGCCCACTTCCGCGATGGCGACGTTCTGGGCCGCGAACTCTTTTTCAATGGCGCGGATCTTTTCGGTTTCCTGAAGCTTGACGCCGGGGCAAAAGGCCGCGCTGTAACCCAGGCGGCGATGCTCGCGCGCGAGCGCGCCGGGGTCGTCGCTTTTGAGGAATATGGGGCCGCCGAAGCGAATAGGCCGGCGTTCGGAAGCGGAAAGAGATGCAGCTGTCAGGGCCGCGAGGACACTACGGCGCGTATAGCAGTGGGCCACGGAACGATTCTACATCGAAAGCGGACCGGAAAGTATGCTAGACAAGGTTCGGGATCTTGATGATCTTCTTCTGAATGGCGTACTGCACCAGTTGAGCCTTGTTGTGGATATCGAGCTTGCGCATCAAGTTGAACTTGTGAGCCTCGACGGTCTTCACGCTCAGGTTGAGGTCGCAGGCGATCTCCTTGACCGAGTTCCCCTCGGCCAGCATCTTCAATACTTCCTTTTCGCGGGTGGTGAGCGTGGCAAAACGCGGTAAGCGGTTGGCGGACTTGATCCGGGAGCGGAAGTCGTCCACCAATTGGGCCAGCATGCGAGGACTGAGATAGCTGCCACCGCGGCAGACATCCCGCACCGCTGCCAGCAGTTGGGCAGCGGGAGAATCCTTGAGCACATAGCCGCTGGCGCCCGCTTCCATGCTTTCGACCAGGTAATCCTCGTCGTCGTACATGGTGAGAAAAACGACCCGGGTTTCGGGACGGTTCTTCTTGATCTGCCGCGTGGCTTCAAAACTGCTAAGGCCTGGCATGCCGATGTCCATCAGCACGACGTCCGGCCGCAATTCGGCTGCGCGATCAATGGCATCGCCGCCGTTGGAGGCTTCGCCTAGGACTTCCATGTCGGCTTCGGCCGATATTAGCGTTTTCATTCCCTGACGGAATAGCGTGTGGTCGTCCGCTAAGAGGATTCGAATCTTCGCCATACGTTTACTCGACTTGTCTCAAGATCCCTACTGTCTTGACTCTGTTTTGGCGCGGGCAACATTTGCTCGACGCGCCGTCGGACTCGCTTCGTGCTTCGCCCGGTGCGGGAGTGGCAACTCGATCTTTATCTTCGTCCCCATCCCGGGGCGGGTACGGATGTCAAATCGTCCACCGAAAAGCGCCACGCGCTCCCGGATGCCAGCCAGGCCGAAAGAATCCCGTTTGGCCAGTGCCTCTTCGACTCGAAAACCGACACCGTCATCCTCAACGTTCAGTCTCAGTACTCCATCGGCTGAACGCAGGGAAAGGTTTACATGCGTTGCCGAGGAATGTTTAATGATGTTGTTGCAGCACTCCTGCGCAAGCCGGTAGACGGTGGCTTCGGTCTTTTCCGGAAGCCGCCCTAGGCGAGACACCTGCAGGCGGACTCGGGCGGGATGCCTCCGGCGGAGCTGACTGACAAGCTGCCGCAAGGCCGGCGCCAGGCCCAACTGGGCCAGCACCGCAGGGCTGAGGGCGCCGATGACCCGCCGGATTTCGATGATGTCCTTTTCCAGCAGGTCGCGAAGCTGGCCTAATTGTTCCGCGAGCGCCGGATTTCCGGATGCGACGGAGCGTTCGAGCATTTCCAGTTGCAGGCGAATGTAAAGAAGGGATTGTCCGGCCTCGTCATGTAGTTCGCGGCTGACCCTGCGGCGTTCCATCTCCTCCACCTGAATGAGATGCTCCGCCAGCCCGCGGACCTGTTCCTCGCGTTCCGCCAGTTCTTCCATCAGGCGGGCCTTCTGCGCGGCCAGGATGCAGCGTTCCGCGGCCACTTCGAGGAGTTCGAGTTCCCGGGGCAGCCATTCGTAAGGTTTGTCGAAAGCAAATTGCATGACGCCGAGCGTGCGGCCCTCGGCTGCCAGGGGCACGGACCAGCAACAGGCATAGCGCTCGCGCCATTCGGGAAGCAGCCAGCAATCCTGGCCGGCGCCGCCGCTTTCGAGATAACGCGGGCGGCCCAACCTGTCGAAGCGGCAGGGGCTTTGCGAGCCGGGCGCGGCGTCCCCCTCGGGGGCCGGTACGACCGCTCGTCGCGTCCAGGTGCGGTCCGAGCCGTTGCGTAGGAAAAGAGCTCCGGCTTGCGCGCGGCTGAAGTGCGTGAGGATGTCGAGAAAGCGGCTGAGCAACTGGTCGAGGCCGCGCGATTCCACCTCGGCGCGAAAGAGTTCGTAAAAGGTCCTGGTTTCGGTTTCGCGCACCTGGTAGAAAGCGTTGTTCAGAGTGAGGACGGCGCAGAAGTGAAGTTGATTGCGCGCCCAGCGGAAATTGGCGGTATCGGCCGGGCTCATGGGACCCAGGCCGGAGAGACGGATGTTATCGTATTCGCGCAAAGCGCGAATGATCTCGGCAGGAGACAGGCGGAGCTTGGCCAGGCGGCGGCCGTTGTACTCCACCTGTTCGAAGAAATCCGCCGGAGGACGGCCGTCGGCGAGAATTCGCGCGGCGGCGCCGGGCGCAATGGCGGCCAGCGCTTTCCGCTGCCGGGCGTCGAAGCCCAGCCGGGCAAGTCTGGAGAGAAAACGGCGTTCCGCTTGGCCGGCCACGGGCGCAAACAGCGATGACCAGCGCTTCAGGTGAGCGCGAAGCTGCGTGCTTAGCACCTCGGCGGCGGCGGCTAAATGCGTGTGGGAGCTACGGCTTTTCACCAAGCTAGTAAATCGGGCGCGTAAGGGCTATTCTTTAGCGCCGCGGTCCCGCAGAAGGGCGGCGAGATCCTCGTGGCCGTTCTTCAGGGCGATAGCCAGGGGCGAGACACCCGCCTTGTTGCGGGCATTGACATCAGCACCTTTGGCCACGAGCAGCGCGGCGACGTCCATGCGCCCCCAGCTCGCGGCCAGGAACAGCGGGGTGGCTCCGGACTCGGTGTCGCGAGCGTCGATCACCGCGCCGCGGTCGATGAGCAGCTCCACGACCGCGCGATGGCCTCCGAGCGCGGCATCATGCAGCGGCGTGGCGCCGGATGCGTTGGGTGCGTCCAGGCGGGCGCCGCGGCCGAGCAGCAGTTCGACGACCTCCTTATGCCCCTTGAGCGCGGCATCGTGCAGTAACGTAGAGCCCTGCGGGGTCTTCGTATTGGGATCGGCGCCCTTTTCAAGAAGGAGGGTCACCAGGTCGGTCTGGCCGCGCAATACGGCGTCCTGCAAGCGGCGCGCGGAGGAGGGATCGGCGCCTTCGATGCGGGCTCCGTGCGCCAGCAGCAATTCGACAACCTGTGCATTTCGGAAGCGCAGGGCTTCGTCGAGTGGTGTAGCACCGCTGAGATCGCGTAGATTCGGGTCGGCGCCGGCGGCAAGCAGCGCGGCCACCGCGTCGGTCTGCCCTTTGGCGGCGGCCTCGTGCAGCGGCGTAGCGCCTTCGTCCCGATCCTTCACGTTGACGGCGGCCCCTTTAGAGATGAGGAACTTCACCATGCCGTCGTGCCCCTTCCAGGCGGCTTCGTGCAGGGGTGTGGACCCGGTGGCGTCCGCCGCGTTGACGCGGGCGCCGTGGGAAAGCAGGAATTCGGCCAGGCTCAGGTAGCCGCGGTTGGCGGCCAGGTGCAGTGCCGTGATGCCGTTGCGGTAGGGGACGTTGACGTGAGCGCCCTTGGCGACGAGCAGCGCCGCCAGTTCGGGATGATTGGTGATGATGGCGTAGTGCAGCGGGGTCGAGCCGCCCTCCTCGTGCCTGGAGTCGGGGTCGGCGCCGTGGGCAAGCAGGAGTTCCGCCACGGCGATATGGCCGGCCCAGGAAGCGTCGTGCAGCGGCGTTCCGCCGAGGCTATCGCGCTCGTTTGGCGACGCGCCGGCATCGAGCAGGGCGCGGACCCGGGCCACGTCACCGGCACGCGCGGCGGCATGCAAATCACTGGCCTGGGCGAGCATGGCGGCGAGAGCGAGAAGCACCCCGCACCGGAGATACCGCATGGATTCAGGGTAGCATCCGACGGGGAGAGCTACCGCTTGGCCCGTACCGCGGCGCGGTAGGTTTCCAGGAGCGCGTGCGTCATCACGCGCATGTCGAACTTGCTCTCCACCAGGGCGCGGGCTTGCCGGGCGAGCCGGACGGCCAGATCGGGGTCCTCGAACAGGCGGAGGACGTTCGCGGCGAACTCCTCAGGCGTGTCGGCCACCAGGCAGGTGTCGCCGCCATCGGTTAAGCCCTCTGCTCCTACAGATGTAGAAACAACAGGGATGCCCGCGGCGAAGGCCTCGAGCAGTTTTACGCGCATTCCGGATCCGCTTAGGATCGGACAGACGAAGACGGCGCATTCGGCCAGCGGTTGGCGGACTTCCTTGACAAAGCCCCTGAACTCGACGTAGGGCAAGACGCCCTGGGGTAGGAAATGCCGGGGCGGCGGGTCGGAACCGACGACGACCAGGCGCGCTTCAGGACACCGCTCAACGACCAGTGGCAGTACGCGCTCGGCAAACCAGCTCAGCGCGGCCTGGTTCGGGAGGTGGCGGAAACTGCCGAGAAAGAGCATGGTAAAGGGGCGGCGGCCGCCAGGCGAGAATTCGTAGCGGGCGGTATCGATCCCGGCGCGGACGCCGTCGTCGATGCGGTCCTTCACCTGGGGTAGGAAGCTGACGAGGAAGTCCCGGTTCTGGGGGCTGCAGACCTGGATGCGGTCGGCGTGCGGGAGCATCCTCAGCTCCCAACGCAGCGCTCGGAGGTACTCGAAGCGGCTCGTGAGCTTTGCCGCGAGGCCCTGCGCATGGGCGAAGCCGCGGGCGATGGATTGGAAATAGATGTCGTGCTCGAACAGGATGACGGCGATGCGGTTGAACGCGGCGGTGTACTGGCCGAGCGGGGTGTACTCAAGCTGCACGACGTCGATCCCATGCAAGTAAATCTGGCGGTGGAGGAGCCAGGCGAGGTCCTGGTTGGCATACTCGCTGACGGCGTGGGGCAGGATGGAGCCGAGCGTGTTCCGGCGGCCCTTCATGCGCACAATGAACTTGGCCGAGCCGCAGCGAGCCACTAGCGGTTCGTGGGCGGCCTGTTGCCAGGCTTCGTCGATCAGCACCACCAGGTGGACTTCGGTGAGGTCGACCAGCGTGTCGAGGGTCTGGTACATGAACACGCCACCGCCGTGGACAGGCGGGCAGATGGAATAGGGCGAGACGAAGAGAACCTTGGGGTGCTGGGGCGCTGGCTCCATTTGGGCGAAGCGGTCCCGGAAGTAGCCGCCCAGGGGACGGCGAAAGGCCTCGGTGTCGTCCACGGCGGCCAGCGAGCGAGCCCGCCAGCGGGAAGGGATCAGGCGCGGAAGCGAGAGGAAGGCGCCCCACAAGCCGGCTAGACTGGTACGTTCGGGCGAATCACCCAGGAACACGCTGAGCAGGGCCGCAGCGTAACTGTACGCGAAATGGCCACCGAGGCGGCGGCACTCATGGATGTTCTTCCACGTCCACAGAAGGCAATTCTTCTTAACGACGCGGTCTATAAACGCCGGGCTGAAGCGGCGGCCGATGGTGCCCCGGTGCTCGTGGTAGACAACGCTGCGGGGTTGATAGTAGAGCTTCCAGCCGCGCTTCCAGGCCTGGTAGCCGAGGTCGGTGTCTTCGTAATAGAAAGGCTCATAGAGCGGGTCGAACCCGCCGAGTTCCAGGAACTTCCGGCGGTCGATAGCGCAGGAGCCGCCTCCGGCGTAAAAGCATGGATACAGGTCCTTGATTTCGGCGTCGATACGGTGGCGCACGCGGAAACTGCCATGTTCCCACCAGCCCTCTGTGAGACCGGTCTCTTCGCGGGTCTTCTGCGGGTCGCTGAAGAAGATCTGGCAGGAGACGGCGAAGACGGTTGGGTCGCGGAAGGCTTCGAGCAGAGGGGGGAGGAAGTCCGGCGCGACGCGCATGTCGTTGTTGAGCAGGATGACGATGTCGTTGCGCGCGGCGCGCACGCCGGCGTTGGCGCCGCCGCCGAAGCCGAGGTTGCGTTCGAGGGCAAGCACGCGGACGCCCGGAAAGCGTTCGCGCACCATGGCCGCGCTCCCGTCAGTGGAACCGTTGTCCACTAAGACGATCTCGTTATCCGGGTTGAAGCGAAGGGCTTCAATCAGGGGCGGCAGGTACTTTTCGACCAGATCGCGCGCATTCCAGCTGGGGATGACGACGCTGGCCGCCTGGTTCGAGACAGGCTGTGCCGCGAAGGGCCGCCGGCGGCCGAACAGGAACCACATCAAGTCCGTCGCGGCTATTACGATGGCCGAGACGACTACGAGAAACGGGGAGACGACCAGCAACGGAAGCGCGCGCAGGACGCGAGCGAGCAACGCCATCTCAAGCGTCTCCCAACTTGGGACCGAGACCGAGGGATTTGCCGAACTTCACCCAACGCGAGGCGCGCACCAGGCTCAACTGTTGTTCGAGGGCGGACTTTTCCTGTTCCAGACTGAGCGCCCACTTGGTACGTTCTTCCAGGTTCGCCTCCGTCTTGCGGACCCACTCGACCGAGCGTACACGTTCGGCTTCGAGTTCGGCGATCTTGGCCTCGTAGGCGGAAACCTTGTCGGCCGCCTCCTTGAGTTGCTTATTCAACTCCCCGGCCCAACGGTTGCTCTCCTCAAGCTCGGCCTGCAGTGCGCGGAATTTCTCAACCAGATCGGCGTGTTCGGACTTGATGGTCGCCAGCCACTCGTCTTTGAGCACCAGCTCGCCTTCGAGGCGGGTGATGTGGCGCTCGCGTTCGAACAGGACGTTGCTCGCTCGCGGAACGTACACATAGGTGGGCGCGCCGGTCTGCGTCGAGGCGGCACAAACGGCGACGTAGAAGCTGGCCTCATGCGCTTCGGCAGAGCCTTCTTCCAGCTTCACCAGCGCCGCGCCGTCCGGAGACACGGGTTGGAAAACGATGCTCTCGCTGTGGTTTTCGAGGTAGAGGCAAACGCTGGGGAAGACTTGCCTGAGTTCCTGGAGGAATTCCTCGTAAGTGAACTCATGCACGTGGAACGGATTCAGGCCGGACGGGCCGCGGGAGGCCGTGTAGTAATCCTTATTCGGAGTGGAAACGACGAATTGGCCGGAGGGACGAAGCACACGGCGGGCTTCGGCGAGAAACTCGCGCCACTCGGTAATGTGCTCGATGACTTCGAAGGCGACGATCAGGTCGAGGGAAGCCGAAGCGATGGGCAGCGCGGCGCAGGAACCTTGCGCGAAAGAGAGATTGGGCTCACTGTAGTGGCCGCGGGCATAGGCGACGGCTTCGGGTTTCAGGTCCACACCGAAGACTTCGAATGCGTCCTGGGCGAGAAGGGCCGAGCCGTAGCCCGCGCCGCAGCCT
Source organism: Terriglobales bacterium (assembly GCA_021372245.1). Lineage (GTDB taxonomy): Bacteria > Acidobacteriota > Terriglobia > Bryobacterales > Bryobacteraceae > JAJFUV01. Next base: position 39,032 of record JAJFUV010000028.1, on the reverse strand, counting down.
GCGTCGAGCACGCGCTTGGAGCGGGCCAGGCGTGATGCGAAGTGGTAGCGCGCCAGGTGTTCGTTCCACAGATCGACATCAACCTCACCGGGCACCACGCGTTCACCCGTGAATTCAGCCATGCTGGGCCTCCGGAGGCACTCTGCGTCCAGCGAGTCTCGCGTTCACTTCGACGCGGCAATTCAGGCGCATAAAACCGTAAACCTGTCCCTGGCCGTGGCCCATTTGAAGCACCACGGCATTATCGATCCAATCGCACATTGTGTAGCTCAATAGCGTCCCATCGGCAATAGCCGGCGAAAAGGAGAAGGAAGCCGGATAGAGTTCGGGGACGTCGACATGGAAGTCCACCGTCGATATGTCGCCGGCCCGCATGGAGGCGAGCTGATAGCCTTCGCGGGCGGTGTTGGTGCCGGAGAAATCCAAGCCGAGGTGGTTGCGGAACATGAAGCCGACGATGGGCAGCGGAATGTCCTCTTTGGCCCGCACGCTGACCCTCACGACGATGCGCTGATTCGGTTCCATCAGGGAAATCCGACGGCCGAATTCGTCCAGCACGGCGACGCCGAGAATCTCCGCGCGCCCATCGCCATACCGGTAGTCGATATTCGGAATGGTGTCGACGACCTCGGGGGCTTGGGAGCGCCTGCCTGTGGGCACGGCTTCGGGGCGGGCGCTCAAGGTAAGGTAGGCGGAATCCTTCTCCACCATGGCGGCCAGGTACTTGGAGACTACCATGTCGGTGGCGCCAAGTTCCTTGATCCGGCCCTTATCGAGCCACAGCGTGCGGTCGCCGATGGCCTTCACGTCGGCCATGGCGTGCGAAACGAAGAGGATGGTGATGCCGCGCTCGCGAAGTTCGTGAACCTTGCGCATGCAGCGCTGCCGGAAATACAGGTCGCCCACGGCGAGCGCTTCGTCCACAAGCAGAATCTCCGGGTCGACGTGGATCACCACGGCGAAAGCGAGCCGCACGACCATGCCGCTCGAGTAAGTCTTGACCGGCCGGTTGATGAAGTCGCCGATCTCGGCGAAGTCGGCAATCTGCTGGTACTTCCGGTCCATTTCAGCGGTGGAGAAGCCCAGGATGGCGCCATTGAGGTAGACGTTATCCCGGCCACTGAATTCGGGATTGAAGCCGGCGCCCAACTCGAGTAACGCGGAGACGCGGCCGTCGACGCTGACGGTGCCGGTGGTGGCGGGAAGAATACCGGCCACCATTTGCAGGAGGGTACTCTTGCCTGAGCCGTTTTCGCCGATGACGCAGAAGGTTTCGCCGCGCGCGACGCGGAAACTCACGTCGCGCAACGCCCAGAAATCTTTGTGGTAGCTGCGGCGGTTGAAGGTGGCCAGCTCCTTGAGACGGTCGCCGGGCGATTCGTAGATGGAGTAGCTCTTCGAGACGCCGTCAAATTCGACCATGGGAGTCCTTCAACCTGTTTCGTCCCATTGTTTCACGCCGGACGGTCACGGCTCCACCACGATCACTTCATATTCGGCGACTCGCGGCAGGGTGAAAGCGCCGTCGCGCAGGGCGAGATCCCGCGGAGTGGCCAGGGAACGAGCGTGGCGGAAGCGGGCCGGAACTCTAAGACGGAGGTTCTCGAAGGGGATGACCTTCCGGATGGGGCGGGTCATTTCGCCAGTGAAATTCACCAGGTGGATGAGCCAGCGCCGGCCGTTGTCCTGGGACCGCACCACCAACTCGACCGATCCTGGAGCGCCCTCGACCGTCACTTCGGGCGGGGCCAGCGAGCGGACGGCGTTTTCGACCAACTGGTAGAGGTCGGTCATGCGGTAGCTGGCGAGCGTCGCGCCCAAATCACCGGGGAGGTAAGCGACTTGGCCTTTGCCGTAGGTGTTGAGCAGTACGGCGGCGTCCGGGCCGGGCGAGGATTCGCCATCGTAAGGGCCTATCGCCTTCCGGGTGTAGCGCGCGAGCACCTTGGCGGTGTGCGGAGCGGCCTGCGCGTAGTAAACGGTGGAGGGGGCGAAACGCGGAGCGAGGCCAACAAGGAATGGATGCGTGAGAACGGGATTCATGTAGTCCCAGCGGCGGGGGCCTGCGACAGAACCGGAACTCGAAGCGCCGAATACGTCGGCGAGGGCGAAATCCGGGCGCTTCTCGCCGAGTTCGTTATAGAGTGAAGTCTCGAAGGTGGCGAGCAGATGGCCGCCGGAGCGAACGTATTCGCGCAGACGAGCTGCCGTGTGGCCGCTCATGGAGGCGACGTTGGGGAGCAGGACCAGGCGGTAGCGGGAAAGCGGATCGCGTTCCAGGGTCCAATCGTCGATCACGTCGAAGGGCACGTGCGCGCGCAGGAGCGCTTCCGCCAGGCCCCAGAACTCCGATTCGGGATTGCCGATTTCGCGCCGCGCCGGCACATCGTACATGTCCATGAGCTGCGCGGCGGATCCTTCGTAAGTGTTTACGGTGGCATCCGACCAGACCAGGGCGGCGCGGGCTTCGGAGCGCGTGCGGCGGTAATAATCGACGTTGCGCGTGAAGAATGCGTTGATGTCCGTGAGGGCGCGGGTCTCGGGCTGGTCGAGCATGGTGGGCGTGAGGCTGTAGTAGATGCCCGCGCCGTTCGCCATGGAGTCGGCGTAGAGCAGACGCAGCTCGGCGGGAGGCAGTACGGTGTAAGTCCAGGGCTTCTGCATGGCCCCGGCGATGACGACTACAGGTTTACCGCCGGCCTGCGTTTCGAGCAGCCGTGCGCGCATGCCCGGCTTCCAGAGGGGTGTACGGGTGAGGTCGTTGTAAATGAACCCGCCTTCGCTGGCCAGCCAATCCTGTTGTTCCACCAGCCGGCGGTTCATCCGGCCGGTGGCCCAATTGCCGCCCAGCGCGCCGCCGTTCATATAGAAGCCGATTTCCGGATTGGCGGCTTTGATGACGGCCCGCGCGTCGCGAAGGAAATCCGCGAGGCTATTCGTTTGGAATTCGAGCAGGCGCTGCGGGGCCAGTCCCTTACGCTGCTTTTTCGAGGGAAGATCGGTACCGTACCGTTCCTTGAACTTACGACGGCAGTGCTGGCAGTAGCAGGTGTCGGGCCGGAAAATGGGACCGTCGAAGAAGACGCCGTCAATCGGGTAGCGGCAGAGATCGGTGAGGCCTTGCTTGACCCACTCGCGCCAGGGCGAGTTGACGCAGAAGTCCGTGCCGGAGCCGTACTCTGCGCCCAGCGGCTGGCCGTTCTCGCGCACTTGCAGCCAGTCGCGATGCCTGGCACCGAATTCGTTGGTGTAGTAATGGACGTTGAAATACACCGTGACGCGCATGCCGTGCTCGCGGGCCGCGGGCAGGTAGGGCCCAAGGAAATCAGGGCGCTGGCGGGAGGCGAGGCTGGTTTTGAAGTAGAAACCTGCGTCGTCGAAGCCATGCTTGAGCAGGTGCACGTACATGTTGTCGACGGGGAAGCCGAGGGCGGCCTTGCGGCGGACGGTCTCCTCGGGCGTCCACATGTCGATCTGGTCGTAGAAATTCAGCAGGTCGAGAATGCGGATGGGTTCGCGCTGCCACCAGTGTTCCGGTTGAGCGGTGAGCGGCAGGCCTGTGAGGAGACAGAGAAAGAGAACAGCTCGGACTTCCATAAGAGAAGTGATTATTGTAGCAGGGCTAGCGTGCGGGACCAGGCTAAAGGAGGGCAAGAATAATACAGGGCGGCCGCCGGTTCCTTCTGAACGGATTCCCTTCCCCCAATACTGCCGGGGGCGTCCTCTGACTCAATAACGGACCGTCAGAGCGGTGCAAGTACCGCACGCCAGCGGCCACGCATGGCCGTTGCCGGCGCGACGAGGTCTTGAGCCAGTCAGATCAGGAAGCCGGTAGCCGCCCGCAGTTGTGGACGTTCTCTATGGACTTCCTCCTTCAGTTATCAAACCGCCCCCTCAAAGGGAGCGATCACCGGCCTCCCCAATGAGAGGAGGTCCGAAGCAAAGCCCATTACGACTCCACTTCTACCCCAAATATGGACCTACTTAATAAAGCTGTCAAGTACCAGAGACAAAGGATCGGGTATAAAGACGTACCAGGCGGATAGAAGGGAGTTCGGCATGTAACGTGCTCTGTGGTGCGCCGGCGAGGGATGTCAGTTACCCGGATTCCAAATAGTTGCTCCGATGTAGCGTTCAGTGCGGGGATTGTCGTTGTAGTAGTAGACCGTGACGAGGTTTGAATCCCGCCGCTGGACAGTTCGGGTGTAGCCGATGTCCCACGCGCCGGCGTCGGCGCGGAGAACAATTTCGGGCGACCATGTTGCACCAAGGTCGGAGCTGAGGCGAGCCTTGATGCCGTAGGGTTCGGCGCGATACCCCCAGGTGACGGCGATGCGGCCATCTCGAAGGCGCACCATGCTGGGCGGGTTGCCGCGGCCAGTGTAGTCAGCGGGGCGACTGATGAAGCGCCAAGCGCGGCCATCGTCATCGGAGCGCCAGAGTTCAAGCCACTTTGTGTGGCGTATCGCGGTGAGTATTGTGGAGGGCGAAACGCGCACCGAAGAGGGCATGATGGCATAGTCTCCGAGAGAAGGCTCGGTGCCGATGAAGGAGACGAACTTCCAGGTTTTGGCGCCGTCGCGCGTGCGGGCGACCAGAACGCGGCCTTCGCGGCGGTTGGATTTGGCCGCAGTTAGAAAGATGGTCATGTCGTGGGGACCATTGACCAGATAGTCCGTGCGGGCCGCGATGCCCGGTTGGCCGAAATTGGGCAGTCGATACGGACCGCTCCAGGTGTGGCCGCGGTCGTTGGAAACATAGAAGCGCGACGGCCCCGTGTGGTGGCTGGCCATGCGTGCGGTGAATGCGAAGCCAGGCGCGGTGAAGTCCAGGTTGCCAGGACAGTCTATGGGGGCCTTGCCGCCGGGTGCGGTCTTGACGCCCGCCACCTCGATTCCGGGCGGGGGCAGGATGCCGGCAGGTTTTTCGAGCGACCAGGTTTCGCCGCCGTCCAGCGAGCGCGCCAGGACATGGTCGGCGGGGCGGTCCCAGTCGATGGAGTGGCGCTCGTCGCTGTACTTGAAATAGCCGGTTTCGAATCCGACCAGGATTTCGTTGCCCCAGTTCCAGATGCCGTGATTGGCTGGCCAGCCTGCGTATCGGCCGGCCTCGCGGTAGACCACGACGTGTTTCAGAACACGTGGCGGGGCGGGTACGGCTGCGGCCGGGAGGAGAAGCGCCAGAAGAAGAAGTGTCGGTAGCTTCATTGGAAAACCGGTACGCGCCTAAGCGGGGACGATCTGCTGACGGGCAGCGTCCCACTTCATGTACTTGCGTTGACGGTAAGAGAGGATGCCGAACTGGCAGGCGGCAACTCCATAGTAGCCCAGCGTCGCGTCGCACTTGAGGGGCACGTGGGAGCGTATGGCGGCGAGGAAGTTTTTCAGGTGCAGAGCAGTGTCTTCGCCGCCGGTCTTTTTGTGGACGATAGGGTTGGCCGGATCGCCGTAGAGTTTCTGCGGGCGAATAAGAAAACCGGTGTTCGTGAATTCGAGGGTCGCCTTGTGGCCGCGGAGGAGGTGGGGCACGGGGGTGTCGTTGGCCATGGAGGAGATGAGGAGCACCGTGGGACCGCCGGGGTAGTCGAGGGCAATGTTGATGGTTTCCGGGATCTCGGCGGTACTGGATGAGAAGGCGAACTTGCCGCCGTGGGCGGAACCGTAAGCGGGAATGGTGAGATCCAGCGAGCGTATGATGCGTGTGACTCGATGCACGAGGAGGCCGGCTGGAACGCCGCCGGAATAGTCCCAGTAACGGATCCAGTTGAAGAAACGGTCGGGGTCGTAGGGGCGCTTGGCGGCGGGGCCGAGGAAGAGGTCCCAGTCGAGGTTGACGCCGGGGCGGGCATCGCGATCAATGTCCTTCAGCCAGAAGTCGCCGTCGTAGTTGCGCGAGTAATCGATTTGCGCCAGGACCACTTTGCCGAGCGCACCCTGGCGATAGTACTTGTTAGCGGTCTCGTAGGAGTCGTCCGACATGCCTTGCACGCCGACCTGCATCTTGATGCCGGTCTGGCGGACGGTTTCGACGACGCGTTGGGCCTCCTCGACCGTGTGGGTCATGGGCTTCTCGCAATAGACGTGCTTGCCTGCGCGGGCGGCGTCGATGGTTATGGGCGCGTGCAGATGGTCGGGCGTGGCAATGACCACGAAGTCAATGTCTTTGTCCTCAAGAAGGCGCCGGTAGTCGCGGTAAGTCTTGGCTCCGGTGCGGGCGGCGGCCACCTGGGCCCGCTTGTCGAACACATCACAGACGGCGGCGATCTGGACGTTTTCGGGTTCCGCCATTTTGAGCAGTTCATGAATGTGGGCGCCGAGGCCCCGGATGCCGCAGCCGATGATGCCGGCACGAAGCCGCTGGGAGGCTCCAAAAGCCGAGGGCGCGGCGAGAGCGGCGGCGGCGAAGGAGCGGCGAGTGATGGGAGGCATACACATCGATTAAACCGCAGGCCGTGAACAGGTGGAAGGAAGCAGAAACTCCGCAAACGGCGCTGGGCGGAATTGACAAAGAGGCGAGCGGCTTCGTACGCTGAAGAGAGATATTCCGCCGTTTACGCCGGTGTAGCTCAGCGGTAGAGCGAGGGTCTCATAATCCCTAGGTCGCAGGTTCGATTCCTGCCGCCGGCACCAGTCCTCAGTTGATCTGTTGATCTCCAACAATTGCCAGATAGATGCGGTGAAGGTCGTCTTGTGAAAAGTAGTCGACCTCGATGTGTCCGCGCTGCTCTGTTTTCTGGATTATCCGTACGCGCGTGCCGAGGGCACGCTCGAGCTCTTCGATCGCGACCTTGACGTTGGGATCCTGTGCGGGAGGTTCCTCGGTCTTTGGTTCGCGGGGCTCGAGGACGCGCTGTACCATGTGTTCGACCTGGCGGACGGAGAGGCCGTGGGCGGCGGCTTTCTGCGCGAATTCGCGCTGGGTCTCCTCGGTGGGAAGGCCGAGCAGGGCGCGGGCGTGGCCCATGGCGATCTTGCGGTCGGCGAGCAGGAGTTGCACGTCTTCGGGGAGCCTGAGGAGGCGGAGGATATTTGTGATGGTGGCGCGATCCTTGCCGGTGCGCCGGGCAATTTCCTCGTGGGTGAGCTTGAACTCGCGGCTCAGGCGGTCGAAGGCATGGGCGGATTCAATCGGGTTGAGGTCTTCGCGCTGGATGTTCTCGATGAGGCTGACCTCGAGGAGACGCTCGTCCTGAACCTCGTGGATGACGGCGGGGACTTCGTCGAGGCCGGCCATCTTGGCGGCGCGCCATCGGCGTTCGCCAGCGATCAGTTGATAGCGGTCGCCGCGGCGGCGGAGAACAAGGGGTTGGATGATGCCGTTGGCGATGATGGACTGGGCGAGTTCGTGGAGGCGGTCGGCCTGGAAGTTCTCACGAGGCTGCACGGGGTTGGGATCGATGAGCTCGATGGAGATTTGGGAGACGGCATCGGCGGGGCGGGGCGCGGGCTCTGGTTGAGGAGCGGCGGCGCGGGGAGGGATGAGTGAGGAGAGTCCGCGGCCGAGAGCTTTTCTAGTAGTTTCAGATCCTTTAGTCATGAGTTAGTATTTCCTTGGCTAACTTGATATAAGCCTCGGCGCCGCGAGAGCGGACGTCGTATAGGACGATGGGTTTGCCGAAGCTGGGCGCCTCGGCGAGGCGGATGCTGCGGGGAATGATGGTCTTGAAGACGTCATTGCCGAAGAACTCATTCAGATCCTGGGCAACCTGCTTTGTGAGGTTGGTGCGGTCATCGTACATGGTCAGCAGGATGCCTTCGATCTTGAGCGGGTGCTGGAAAGTGCTCCGGACACGGTCGATGGTGTCCATCAATTCTGAGATACCTTCCAGGGCGAAGAACTCGCACTGGATGGGTACAAGGACGGAATCGGCGGCCAGTAAGGCATTGAGGGTCAACAGGTCCAGGGCCGGCGGGCAGTCGATCAGGACGTACTTATAGCGTTCGCGGATGTTGTTGAGTTTACGGCGCAGACTGAGTTCCCGGTTGGGGACGGAGACGAGATCGAGGTTGGCGCCGACGAGGTTCTTGTCCGCGGGGACGATGTCTAGACCGTCTAGCGCGGTGGGTATAGCGATCTGCTCCATTGGCGTACCGGCGAGGAGAGCGTCATACATAGTAGGCCGGTCCGGGTCTTTGGGGATGCCCAGTCCGGTGGTCGAATTGCCCTGGGGGTCGGAATCGATCAGGAGAACCGGGATATCGTTGACCGCGAGCGAGGCCGCGAGATTGATGGCTGTTGTGGTTTTGCCCACACCGCCTTTTTGATTTGCGATCGCGATTACTTTGCCCAAGCGGACATCGTATCACAACACGTTCCACGTGGAACACTGACTAAATTGTTTCACGTGGAACATTGTGACCGATGCACAAAACTCGCGCTTCAGCACCAGGCAAATGCTCGATAGAGGCCCAGGAGATTTCGTTGGAGAGTTGCTTTGCGTCGTCCTCACCGAGAAGCAGAGCGTATGCGCCGGCGAGCCTGGCGAGCGACGGATCCCACTTCACCGCGCGCATGGTGAGCCAATCGAATTGCTCGCGGACCGCCTCCGCTCTCACCGCGAGTATGCGTACATTGGCCATGCTGCGGCTGGCCTCGCGGAGGAAGGTACACTTCCTCCGATCGCTCTCCACCAGGGTTATCTGACAGTCGGGACGGGCCACAGCGACCACATAACCCGGAAAACCCGCCCCGCTGCCCACATCTACGACCCGGAGGGTGCCTGCCGGGAGCTTGGAAGCCAGCAGGAGGGACTCGCCATAGTGCCTGACCTCAGCGTCGGCGAGCGATCGCCGCGAGACAAGGTTGAGGTTGGGATTCCAACGGCAGAGCAGCTCGTAGTGCTTGCGCAACTCCGGATACTGGTCCAGTGGCGAGGTCATTGTGCTTGCCGCGGAAGACTCAGATAGACGTCCAGGATGGCGATGGCCGCGGGCGTCACGCCGGGAACTCGGGCGGCCTGGCCAAGGGTGGCCGGCCGTACCCGCTCCAATTTCTGCTGGATCTCACACGAGAGACCCGGGATTTGTTTGAAACAAAAAGTAGCTGGAATGTTTCTGCCTTCCGAGGCCCGCAATCTCTCGATCTGGCGGCGCTGCTGCGCGATGTATCCGGAGTACTTGACCTCGGTTTCCACCGTGGTGAGCAATCCGCGGGCCGGCTCGTAGCCGAGAACCTGCCGGATCCAGTCCTGAATGCCCGAAATCCGGTTTCCGGTCTGCTTCAGCCAGTCGAGTTTCGCCGGCGAGCCCTCAAGGGCGGCCTCCAGCAGCGCCCTCTGCGTCCGCTTCGCCTCGAACTGCGTGCGCCTCTCCTCAGTAGCGAGGCCGAGGCGGATGGCGATGGGAGTCAGGCGGGCATCGGCGTTGTCGATGCGAAGATGGAGGCGGAATTCGGCGCGTGAGGTGAACATGCGGTACGGCTCGTCGACGCCTTTCGTAATCAGGTCGTCGATGAGGATGCCCGTGTAGCCGTCGTCGCGGCGAAGCACGACAGGCTCCAGGTCCTTTATTAAGCACGCGGCGTTGATGCCGGCCATCAGCCCCTGGCACGCGGCTTCCTCATAACCCGAGGTGCCGTTCACCTGTCCTGCCAGGAACAGGCCGTCAACCGCCTTCACCTGCAAACTGTGGTTGAGTTCGCGGGGATCTATGGCGTCGTACTCGATGGCGTACCCCGGTCGAATCATCTCCGCATTCTCCAGGCCGGGTATGGACGCGATAACAGCCTGCTGCACATCGATCGGCATGCTTGTGGACAAACCGTTGATGTAAGTTTCGTGCGTGGCGAGGCCCTCAGGTTCCAGAAAGAGTTGGTGTCGAAGTTTGTCGGGGAACTTCACGACCTTATCCTCTATCGAAGGGCAATATCGCGGACCCACACCGTGGATTTGGCCGCTGTACAGCGGAGAGCGGTGAATGTTCTCGCGGAGGATCCGGTGGGTCTCCTGGTTCGTGTACGCAATGTGGCAAACTACCTGTTCGCGGTCGATGCGTTCCGTTAGAAACGAAAACGGCGCTGGCTCCTCGTCGCCCGCCTGAGGTTCGAAACGCGACCAATCGATAGTGCGCCCATCCAACCGCGCCGGTGTTCCGGTCTTGAGCCGCACCCAGCGCAGTCCGAGGCCGCGCAACTGTTCGCCGAGCAGGTCCGACGGAGGTTCCCCATTACGGCCGCAGTGGTAGGTAGTCTCGCCCACGTGCGCCAGGCCGTTGAGGAACGTACCCGCGGTAACGACAACGGCGCGGGCCGAAAGCGACCGCCCGTCGAGCAAGCGAACACCGGCAACGCGGCGCCGGGAAGTCTCCTCGAAGCAAACGGATGAAACCTCCGCCTGCATTAAGATGATATTAGGTTCCGTTTCTAGTATTTCGCGCATGAGCGACCGGTACAGCCTCTTGTCGCACTGCGCACGGGGACTCCAAACAGCCGGCCCGCGGCTGGTATTGAGAAGCCGGTACTGGATGCCGGCCCGGTCGGTCAACTCGCCCATGATCCCGCCCAGCGCATCGACCTCGCGGACGATGTGGCCCTTGGCGATGCCTCCTACCGCAGGGTTGCAACTCATCTGGGCGATGAGATCCAGGTTCATGGTGAGCAGGGCGGTGCGAAGGCCCATGCGCGCGGAGGCGCGGGCCGCTTCGCAGCCGGCATGACCGGCGCCGATCACCACTACGTCGAACGAAGACTGCATTCCTCATACCATTGTACCGGCCGGGGATAGGCCGGCTCATTGTCCCGATGGAATGGAAGCCCGGTTGCTATCATGAAAAACAGTATGAAGATTCTGGTGATGGGGAGTGGTGGAAGAGAGCACGCCATCGCGTGGAGGCTCGCCGCGTGCGAGTCGGTGGAAACAATCTATGCAGCGCCGGGCAACCCCGGCATAGCGCGCGTGGCCGAATGCCTTTCGCCGGGCGGCTCGACTCCCGATCACTATTTAAACCTGGCCACCGAACTCGGCGTCGATCTCACGGTAGTGGGACCGGAGGCGCCGCTGGTCGCCGGTGTCGTAGATGCGTTCCGGGCGCGCGGATTGCGGATTGTTGGACCCACGCGCGCGGCCGCTCAATTGGAAGGCAGCAAGGTTTTCGCCAAGCAGTTCATGGCTCGCGCCGGCATTCCGACGGCCCGGTCGGTCACCGTCGATAATGTTGAGGATGCGCGGAAGCAACTGGGCGCCTTCGGCTACCCCGTGGTTCTGAAAGCCGATGGCCTGGCCGCGGGCAAAGGCGTCATCATCGCGCAAAGCAAGGCCGAAGCCGAGCAGGCGTTGGGCGGACTGTTGTCCGGCACGCTGGTGGGGACGGCGGGAAGCCGTGTGGTCATCGAAGAGTTCCTGGCCGGAGAGGAAGTCAGTTTCATTTCGCTTTGCGACGGCAAGAACGCGGTGGCGTTACTGCCGACGCAAGACCACAAAGCCGTCTTCGATGGGGACCGCGGGCCGAACACGGGCGGCATGGGCGCTTACTGCGACAGCCGGATTCTGGACGAGACCATGACGTGGCGAATCATGGATACGGTTGTGCAGCCCACGGTGAATTGCATGGCCGCGGAGGGCGCTCCCTTCACCGGTTTCCTGTACGCTGGCCTGATGATGACCGCCGACGGACCCAAGGTCCTCGAATTCAACGTGCGCCTCGGCGACCCGGAGACACAACCCATCATGCTCCGAATGCAGGGAGACTTCGCCGCCGTGCTGGCTGGCGAGGCCGCGCCCGCCTGGACGAGCGATCCGAGCGTGTGCGTGGTCCTCGCTGCCGCGGGCTACCCCGGCAAACCCCGCGCCGGTGACGTCATCAGCGGCATCGAGGAAGCCGAAGCCGGTGGGGCCACCGTGTTCCAGGCCGGTACGAGAATGGGCACGTCCGGCTTAGAGACTTCCGGCGGGCGAGTCCTTGGGGTTACAGCGCCAGGCGCGACACTCCAGCAGGCCATCGCCAAAGCATACGCCGCCGTTGGCCACATACACTTCGAGGGCGCACACTACCGCAACGACATCGGTGCCAAGGGATTGAAGCGCTGGGCTGACTAAGAGCCCTAGGACGGCACGCCGAGCGGGCTGTCCTTACTTCTCGTCGCCAGATTTCTTCTTCTTGCGGAACTCCGCCCAACGGCGTTTCTGCGCCGCGGCGATGCGCTTACGCGCAGCGGAACTCAATTTTCTCTTAGCTGCCGGCGCTTCTGTCTCCTGCTCCGTAGCCTTGGGCTTCTTGCCGCCCAGCATGGCTTTTACTTCAGCTATCTGCGCGTCTATGCGGGCCCTCTGCAATTCAAGGCCTTCCAGCGCCGCCGTCAAGAAGGCGGCCTCTTCCATGGACTTACTAAATCTCGCCATCATTACTCCTATCATCCAGTATTTGGCCAATAGCCTGCGATGTCAATTACTGCCTATAGGGTAGAGAGGCAACCTCATAACACTTCCACGAGTTTCTTCCTGCAGCGTCACGTATCTTACGTGCTAGAGAAGCCGGCCCGAGTCGAGAATGAGCGTTACAGGTCCGTCGTTGACTAGATGAACCGCCATGCAGGCTTGAAACACCCCGGTTTCCGCCCGCAGGGACCGGCCGCGGACTTGCGCGACGAAATACTCGTAAAGCCGGTTGGCCAACTCGGGGGCCGCGGCGTGGTCGAAGCTGGGCCTACGGCCCTTGCGGCAGTCGCCGTAGAGAGTGAACTGCGAAACGATCAGAAGCTCGCCACCGCAGTCCGTGACACTCCTGTTCATCTTGCCGGCCTCGTCGGGGAAGATTCGCAAACCGGCGACCTTCTCGACCAGATAATCCGCATCCTTCTCCGTGTCATCCTGTCCCACGCCCAGCAGCACGACGAGCCCGCGGCCGATCGAGCCGGTAATAGTTCCGTCCACCTCTACGCGGGCTTCACTCACTCTCTGCACGACGGCGCGCATATGGTATAAGTACCATATTACAGGGGCAGGCCCGCATGATTGAGACATACGCTTACGCGCGCGCCGCGTTGCTCGGCAACCCGAGCGACGGCTATTTCGGCAAAACCATCTCGTCTTTGGTGCGGAACTTCCGTGCGCGGGTCCTCGTATATCCCAGCGCGCGGCTTGAGATCAAGGCGTCGAAGGCCGATATGCCGGTTTTCGAGAGTCTCGACGACCTTCACGCGACGACACGCTGGCGCGGTTACTATGGCGGCATCCGTATCATTCAGGCGGCCATCGTACGTTTCACGGATTACTGCCGCACCGAGAAGATAAAGCTTCCGGACCGGAATTTCACCATCGAATACGAATCCACAATCCCCATGCGGCTGGGCATGGGCGGTTCGAGCGCCATCATCGTGGCCGTACTGCGGGGCCTGTGCAGCTATTTCGAAGTCGATATCCCGAAACCGGTGCTCGCCAACCTGGCACTGGAAGCCGAGACCCGTGAACTCGGCGTGCCCGCCGGCCTACAGGACCGTGTGACCCAGGTCTACGAAGGCCTGGTGTACATGGATTTCTCCAAGGACCTGATGGAACGGCAGGGTTACGGAGCCTATGAGACGCTGGATTCTTCCCTGCTCAAGAATGTCTATCTCGCTTACCGCACCAGCTTGAGCGAAGGCACGGAGGTCTTCCACAGCGATGTTCGCAGCCGCTGGCAGGCGGGCGATCCCGCTGTGGTGAAGGCTATGCAGACGTGGGCCGGTTACGCCAGCGAGGGCCGCGAAGCGTTGCTCAAGGGTGACTCGGAAACCCTGAATCACTTGATCAACGCGAATTTCGACCTGCGCGCACGCCTTTACAGGCTCAGTGACGGGAACCTGCAGATGATCCATCGGGCGCGCGAAGTGGGCGCGTCGTCGAACTTTGCCGGATCGGGCGGCGCGATCACCGGCCTCTACCGGGACGAGCGTATGTTCCAGGCGCTCGTGCGGGTGATGGAGCCTTTGCAGGTGGCGGTTGTGAAGCCGCTTCTCACGGGTGGAACTAAGGCGTCGGCTAAGTAGGGTCTAAAGCCTTTCCCGGATCGCCTCGGCGGCGAGGGTTCCCTATAATCGAAATCGATGATTTACCGGAAGCGGAGAGGGACTGCATCCGTACCAGGCGGGTACTATCGATTCGCGACGTCCTTGCATCAAAGTGTAAGCGGCTTCGGCGACGGTGACTTCATCCGCCTGCGCGATGAGTACGGCAACGTATGGCGCGGCACGGCGGAGCGCCAGGAAGACAACACCGTGCACTATCACTTCCGGGACTCTAACGGCAAAACCGTTTCGGGCATCTCCGACAGCTTCGGAATTATCCTTCGCGACCAGTCAGGCCACGTCTGGCGCGGTTTCCTGATGTGAACGAAGGGGGCGGCTCAGGAAACCGCCCCGTGGGAGTCGTTAGCAGTTCGGACCGAAATCCTTCTCGAAGGCTTCGGCGAGCTTGTCGCCCCAACTGCCCAGGGCTTCCATTTTGCCCGCGAAGAAGCGAAGCACAGGAGGCTCCTCACAAAATTTCAGGCCTCCGATCAGGCCGGCGTGCCCAAGCAGCCACTTCACGCGGTCGACCGCGTACTCGATGTGGGACATGGTGAATACGCGTCGCGGGACAGCCAGCCGCAGCAACTCCATGTCGGAGGGAACGTCATTGCCCTCCTTGTCGCGATCCATCGAAACCGTGCCCCGTTCCATGCCGCGGATGCCGCTCGTCAAGTAGACAGCCGCGGCGAGGGCGCCCGCCGGATACTGCAACTGCGGAATGTGCGGCACGAAGCGCATGGCGTCCAGGTGACAGGCCAAGCCGCCCGGAGGCGTCACAACCGGTACGTTATTCGCAATCAAGCGTTCCGCGAAGTACCTGATCATGTCGGCGGAGCTGCCGGCCACTTCCAACTCGGTCATCTCGCGCACGCCCACGGCCATGGCTTCCACTTCCTTGCTCGACATGCCGCCGTAAGTGAAGAAGCCTTCGTACACTGGTAGCCAGGGACGTATCGCTTCGTAGTGTTTCCTATTGTTGGTGGCGATAAAGCCGCCGCGCACCGCGCAACTCTTCCGCCCGGACAGGTAGCAGATATCGACCTGCGCCATCATTTCGCGGATGATGTCACGGATGGATGTGTTCTGGTAACCTTCCTCGCGTTCGTGAATGAAGTAGGCGTTCTCGCTGATCAGGCTGGCGTCGATGACCAGCGGGATACCCATGGGCCCGATCAGCTTCTTCACCTCACGCAGGTTGGCCAGCGAGAAAGGCTGCCCTCCAATCAGGTTGGTAGTGGCCTCCATCCGCACGAAAGCCACGTTTTCGACGCCATGCTCGCGGATGGCGGCTTCCAGCCTGCCCAGATCCATGTTGCCCTTGAAAGGACAGGTACTCTGCGTATTCAGCGCTTCGGGCGTGTAGAGTTCGAGGACGGTGCCGCCTGCCAGCTCGAAATGGGCTTTCGTGGTGGTGAAGTGATAATTCATCGGCACCACCTTGCCCGGCTTTACGAAGGTCTTGGCAAGCAAATGTTCGGCGGCGCGGCCCTGGTGCGCCGGAAGCAGATATGCAAGACCGAATATATCATTAACCGCATCCTGGAGCCTGTAGAAGCTCTCCGAACCGGCGTAGGCGTCATCGGAGACCATCATGGCGCCCAGTTGGTTGTCCGACATGGCATTGGTGCCGCTGTCGGTCAACATGTCCATGAAGATGTCACGCGTCCGCAGAAGGAATGTGTTATAACCGGCTTCTTCGATGGCCCGCAGCCGGTCGCGGACCGGAGCCAACCGCACCTTCTGCACGATGCGGATCTTATGCATTTCAATGGGAATTTCCCGTCCGTCAGAAAGCCTGATGCTCATGCTGATCTCCAATGCACTACGAGTGACTAAGTCCGCCAACTTCTTGTAGAAGTCCGCTCGCGGGTTCACGAACGCTGGATGGGTTCGGACTGAAGCGCGTTGCCGGTAGGCAAACAAGCATCATATCACCCGTGGCCACCCCGCATGAGGGGGGCGGCTCCCGAGGCGGCCTCTAAGAGCACTTTTCCCCGCCAACTAAGGTCCCGCCCGTCTTGGCCGCGCTACGGGCCGCCTTTAGCATAAGGACAGAGGACATTAATAATGACTCGCCTGGTGTGTTTGTCATCTATCCTTCTGGCCGGTGGTGTGCTGGCGGCCGCACAGAACCTTGCGGAGACCTCCCTGGCGGCGGCGACCGGCTCCGTGGCCGGCGTGGCCGGCAAACCGGTCAGTAACGGCGTGTCGAAGATCTTCGGCAAGGTCAACGCGCAGACCAAGTCGGCGGCGGCGCCGGCAAAGCAGAAGAATGTTGCGCACAAGGGCGAGTCGGCCGTAGGCAAGACCGCCATCGGCACACGGGGGGCGGCTGCGAAATCCCCGCGTTGGACAGCACGGGCCCGCTCGGCGGCCTTGCGGCCTCGCATGCAATGGGTCGAGCCTCCACCCAAGCCCGCGCCGCAACCCGTTGTAGCGAAGGTTCCGCCCCCCGCTCCTCAGCCGACCTCGGAGCAAATCGCCTCCATCCGCACCGGCGCCGGACGCGCCGACGTGCTGGCCAAATTGGGGACGCCGACTGCCCGCCTCTCGATTCCCGGTAGCGGCCAACTTATCGAGATCTACCAGTACATGGACAACCGTGGCAACGTAGGAACCGTCCGTCTCCGGGACGGCCTCGTATCGGAAGTAAGAGTACCCAATCGGAACGACTGAGCAGGACTCACCCTAAGCCCTGATAGACTGCTAGGCATGGCAAAGAACCCGCCTGTCCTGGTGTGGCTGGTCTTGTGCGGCGCGGTTTGCGCCCTGGCTGCTCCCTGTGAGTTCTATGTTTCTACCAAAGGGAACGACTCTTCGAGCGGCACCCTCCGCCGCCCGTTCCGCACTCTTGAACGCGCCCGCGAAGCCGCGCGCGCGGCCAGGGCCGAAGGGGTCACGATTTCTGTTCGCGGTGGAGACTACTATCTTTCACAGGCGTTCCGGCTGAGTCAGGCCGATAGCGGTACCGAAGCGCACCCCGTGGTGTACCGCAACTACGGGAACGACCCCGTCCGCCTTCTGGGCGGCCGTCTCCTGCGCGGGTGGAAGCCCGTCACGGAAAAACCCATCCTCAAGCGCCTTGCCGTGGAAGCGAGATCCCATGTGCTTGTCTGCGACCTCCGCGCCGCCGGGATTGAGAACTACGGCGAAATGCAATCGCGCGGCTTCAGCCATCCCACGGTGCCTTCGCACCCCGAGTTGTTCTTTCAGGGCCGCCGGATGACGGTGGCGCGCTGGCCCAATGAGGGTTTCACGGAAATCGCCGCGCCGGGCGATCCCTCCGCCCCGCACGATGAGCACGGCGGCATCCTGGGCCGCAAGGAATTTGGATTCATCTACTCGGGCGACCGGCCGCGCAAGTGGAAGCCCTCCGCCGATATCTGGGTGCACGGCTATTGGGCCTGGGACTGGGCCAATAGTTACGAACGCGTGGCCTCGATCGACGTCGAAAAGCGACTGGTCCGCACCGCGCCTCCGTACGCTGTTTACGGATTTCGCAAAGGACAGCCTTTCTACTTCCTGAATGTTCTGGAAGAAATGGATCAACCGGGCGAGTATTACCTGGACCGTGAGGCCGGGCGTCTCTATTTCTGGCCGCCTGCCCCTATACGCTCCGGCGAAGCCGCCATTTCCTTGACGAGCGAGACGCTGATCGACGTGCGCGATGCGAGTTTCCTGACGCTGCGCGGCCTCACGCTGGAATACGGCCGGGGCCGCGGCATCGAGGTCCACGGCGGCGAGCGCGTCCGTATTCTGGGCTGCACGATCCGCAACGTGGGGAACCAGGGTGCCGTTGTCGCGGGTGGCCGGGAACACCTGTTTGCCGGCTGCGACATCTACCAGACCGGCGATGGAGCCATCGAGCTTGTGGGCGGCGATCGCAAGACGCTCACGCCCGCTTCGCACGCTGCCGTTAACAACCACATACACCACATCGCCGAATGGTCGCGCACCTACCAGCCGGGCATCCTGATCTCCGGCGTGGGTAACCGTGCGCGGAACAACCTGATTCACGACGGCCCGCACAACGGCATTCTGATCAACGGCAACGACCACCTGATCGAATTCAACGAACTACATCACCTGTGCCTGGAAACCGGCGACGTAGGCGCCTTCTACATCGGCCGCGACTACACGGAGCGCGGCAACGTAGTCCGCCACAATTTCTTCCACCACCTGGGCGGGAGGGGCAGCATCGGTTCGATGGCGGTGTATGTGGACGACTGCGCGAGCGGCGTGGAAGTCTACGGCAACATTTTTTACAAAACGACCCGATCCGCCTTCATCGGCGGCGGGCGCGACAACTCCGTGGAGAACAACATCTTCGTCGACTCGAAACCGGCAGTGGATATCGACGCCCGCG
Organism: Terriglobales bacterium; assembly: GCA_021372245.1. Taxonomy (GTDB): domain Bacteria; phylum Acidobacteriota; class Terriglobia; order Bryobacterales; family Bryobacteraceae; genus JAJFUV01. The sequence continues at coordinate 20,686 of JAJFUV010000028.1, read as the reverse complement.
GCCTGGATCCGAAGCCTGTCTGGCACGACATGGTCTACAAGACCATGAAAGAGCGTCTGGATGCGATGAACTACCTCGCGCCGCCTTACAGCACGCGCTATCCAGCCATCCTCAGCCTCGAAAAGGCGTATCAATCGCCCTCGGGTATCCCGCCCACGGGCAATCGCGTGGTTCGCAACATCATCAAAGGAGAGAACGCCGCCAACGGTAAATGGCTCCGCATCGGATGGCGGGCCAAGCCGGAGATGATCGAGATTCACGACAATCTGGCCGGCGAAGATCCGCTGTTTGTCGACGAGAGCAAGATGGATTTCCGCCTCAGGCCCGAATCTCCCGCCTGGAAGCTGGGCTTCAAGGCAATACCCGTGGAAAAGATCGGTCTTCAGGTGGACGACACCCGTACCGCCCTGCCCCGGCGATGATCGGGAACAGTTGTGACTTGCCGGCTAGCGAAAGGCTATGCCGATGCGCACGCCCCAATAGTGTGCGGTTGTGTACTCCGACCAGACGTGGTCGCGCAGTTCGAGCTTGAGCCCAACCCGGTCTCCAAACCAGTAATTCAGCCCGCCGCCGAAGTTCCATAGGTTGGCGTGGCCGCTGCGGAACAATAGCGTATAGCCGGCGGTGACAAACGGATCCGCTTTTCGATCTCTGTTCTTTCCCCTAAAGTGGAAATACCCGTTCGGCGAAAAGACACCCAGACCGTCGCTCATGCTTTCGCGGGGAGTCAGATACCCGAGTTCTGCCCCGATTCCGATTCCCTTGCCGAGGATTCCCTCTCCACCGGCGCCGAAATGCAGCGTCATGCTATTGCCGCAACCGCTGCAGGACACGGCTCCCGGTGCTAAGAAGAAGTAGCCGTGAGAAGTTTGTGCCGAAGCCGGTGCGACTAACCACGTCAGTACCAGCGTGATTGTCAGTACAGTGGCTAGCTTCATGACCTCATGTTACACGCATTTGCTCGGTGTACCTACAAAGTATTTCGCCCCGCGCTAGCATATAGGAGCCATGACCGAACGCGAGCGCATTCTCGCCGTCATTCAAGGCCGCGCCCCGGACCGGCTGCCCTGGGTTCCACGACTTGAGTTCTGGTATCGTGCGAAATCCCGTAGTGGAACTTTGCCTCCGGGACTGCGCGATCTCAGCCTTGTAGAACTGGCGCGCAAACTGGGCGTGGGCTGCTACGGCGTCGTGCCCGATTTCACGGAACTCGCCAGCGATGACGACATGGTGGATTACCCGCTCGGCATCCTCAGCCAACCCAGTCTCGTCTACAAGGTCCGGTTTGAGAATGTGGACCGGCGCGTCACCCGGCGCGGTAACGAAACCATAGTCGATTACCACACCCCCCTCGGCTCGGTGCGGACCGCCGCCATATGGACCGATGAGATGCAGGAAGCCGGGGCGTCCGTTCCCTGGATCAGCGAGCGTGCGGTCAAACAGCCGCGCGACCTGGATGTGGCCGGCTACATTTTCTCGCACCTTCGCGTTGAGCCGCGTTTCGAGGGCTACTTGCGAAAACGCGACGAACTCGGAGACGACGGGCTTCTCGTCGCGCACTCGAGCGACTTCGCGAGTCCCGTGCAGCACATCATGGGTGTGCTGATGCCCATCGACGAGTACTTCTACGCCCTCAAGGACGCGCCGGAATCCATTGAGCGCCTGGCTGAACAAATGGAGCCGTTCTATGCGCGCTTGAAGGAAATCGCCGCCGATTCGCCCGCCGAATGCGTGCTGCTCGGCGGCAATTACGACGACGCCATCACGCATCCGGCATTCTTCCGCAAGCACATTCTGCGGTCGTTATGCGACTACGCCACGGAACTGCACAAGCGCGGAAAGTACCTGCTGACACATACCGACGGCGAGAACCGCCGTCTGCTGCCCCTGTACGTCGAGGCCGGCTTCGACGTGGCGGAATCGCTCTGCCCCCACCCGATGACCAGTTGCACACTGGAGGAAGTGCAGGCCGCATTCGCGGGCCGCATCGCCGTCTGGGGCGGCATAGCCTCCATCATGCTGTGTCCCGATAGCGTGCCGGAGGAGCAATTCCGCTCGTCCATCGATGCGCTCTTCAGATCGAATAACACCTCCAGCCGTATCATCTGGGGCGTGAGCGACATGGTCACGGCGGACGCGGATCTCGACCGCCTGCAATACATCACCCGTTTAGCGACGAGTTAAGGCCGCTTCTTTCGCAGATCGTAAACATAGATCGAATATCCGATTTTTGCCACCGGTTCCATCCGCCGCAGGATGTCGAAGCGTTCCCGCGGAGTATAGACACCCACCAGCGGCGTCACGCTGACGGCTGTGTAGCAGTCCATGCGCTTCCAGTTCTCCTGCTCATTCACCTGCGGCGGTTCCACGTTCGGGATGCCATAATACTCCGGATTGGCACGTCCGAAATAGCAGAGGCAGATTTGCGGGACGCCTCGCGCGTCCATCCATCGCTTCAGCTTCTTGATATCCTGCCCCCAGTCGATATTCGAATCGACAGCGTAGCGGGGTCCCGCGCCCGGGCCGCCGGCCGGTGCGTTGAAGAAGGCGAGGTAGTGCGGGTACACCGCCATCGACTCAGCCGCGAGAGCCGCCGGCAACAGCCACAACGCCAACCGTCCGATTCGCAGTCTCCACGCGGCGAGCGTCGCACCAATCAAGAGAAACAGGAACGGGTAGATGGGCAGCAGATGCCGCAGGCCGATGTTGAGCCCGGAAGCCATGCTGGCGGCGAAGTAGAGGACGACTGGAACCAGTAATTCAAATCGCGGCCGGCGCCATGCGGCTACAAGAGCTATCAACACGCCAACGAGTGTGGCCGTTGGCGTCTTCACCGCGAATAACACCGGGAAGTAATACCACCAGCCGTGTTCGGCTAGTTTCCCCAGCAAGTAAGATTCCTGCCCAACTGTATTGTGTGCTGCCACCGCGCCCAGGCCGACCAGGAACGAATGCGCCTGCAGCCCCAGGCGTCCCCCAAGCCAGCGCATCAATTCGCCGTATTCGCTGCGCGCGTCTATGGTGTCGCGCAAAGTCTGGATGCTCGAGTCGGCCTGCCGCATGGCGCGGGTCGCCGGCAGCAGAAGTTTCGCTTCCGGCGCGTACGCGGCAATCACCACTACAGCCGCAAGCGCTGCCATCAAGCCGCAAGCCTTCACGCACCTCGCAAGCGAGAAATCCTTTTTGTTCTTCCGCCACCGCAGCGCATACAGCGCAACACAGATCGGAACCAGGATGAGCGCCGAGAACTTGCTGACGATAGCAAGACCGAATACGACTCCCGCCAGGGCAAGGTGGCGACGCCGGCCCGAGTCGAGCCACGTTTCCCAGGTAACTACGCCCAGGAAAATGAACAAGGCCGCGATCGTATCGGTGGTTACATAACGGCCGTGCGCCAGGATGTTCGGATCGAAGACAAACAAGGTCAGCGCAACCAGCGCGGCGGCGCCTCCATACCGCCGTCTGCCCCACCACGCGATGGCGAGGCCGAGCGCAAGCGTGAGCAGCATAGTCACACATCGGGCGGCGAACAGCATGGTATCCGCGTCCACCCGATTGTGGTAGAGGAAATCGACGCCGGCCTCCACGTAATCGCTCCGCTTCCAAGCCTCGCCATTCACCGGCAAATCGGGCGCGAGGAACAACAGCGGCAGCGCGTTGAGGTACTTGCCGAGCGGCGGATGCTCCCGGTTGATATCGAGCCTGCCGAGCTTCCAATAACTGTAGCCCGCCAGCATGTGATAGCTCTCATCCCAGGTCTGCGTCTCCTGGAGCGCGCTGGATACGAGAAGAAAGCTCTGTATGAGGAGCAGTCCGGCGACGGCCGGCCAGAAGAATCGTCCGATGGAGTGTCCGGGCATGTCGAATGGTACTTATCTAGCGTAAACTGTTGGGCGGGACGACAACATGACCCCTCGAGACAGGCTCCTCACTGCGCTGGCCGGCGGCAAGCCCGACCGCCTGCCTGCCACCATACACGGTTGGATGGACTACTGGGCCAATAAGTACATGAACGGCGCGGACCAGTTCGAGATTTACTCGCGCTTCGGGATGGACGCGCAGATCTTCTACTTCGCGTGGCTCGATGAACCGGTGGTCAGCGCCATGTACTTCACCGGCGACCTGGTGCCCGGGCCGAACTGGCGGGTGACCTACACCATCCCCAAACAGGACGAAGTATCCACTGTCTACAAGTTCACCATCGAGACACCCGAAGGTACTCTCACCAAGACCATGGAAAAGACCGACAAAATGGCCTGGGTCACCGAGTACCCCATCAAGGAAAAGGAGCAGATCCAGCTCATCCGGAAATACATGCCCCTGCCCCGGCCGGATAAGCGGCTCATTAACGACGCCTTCGAGCGAATGGGGGACATGGGCATCCTCCGCGCGGGCATTTTCAACCACCAGGGCGGCGTCTGGCAGGATGCGTGCAATTACCTCGGCAGCCAGCGCATGATCATGGAGGCCGCCGACGATCCGGCCTGGACCCGGGAGTTTCTCGACATCATCCTCGATTACAAATTGCGCTTCATCGAGAGCCTGCGCGGCTGCCGCATCGACATGCTGGAGGACGGCGGCGGCGACGGCTCCATGTCCGTCATCTCGCCAAAGCTATTCAAAGACCTCTGCCTCCCTTATGCTCAGAAGATCTCCGACGCGTTGCACGCCATCGGCATCAAGGTGGTCTATCACACCTGCGGCAAGATGATGGCGCAGGCCCACCTGATCCCGGAAACCCGCGCCGACGCTTCGGAGACACTCACGCCGCCGGGCATGGGCGGAGACGTCGATTTGAAGAAGATTTACTCCATCATGGGCGGGAAGCTCTGCCTCATCGGCGGCTTCAGCCAAAAGGACGGCTTCGAGCGCGGCACGCCCGCGAACATCCGCGCCCAGATTGAGCACATCTGGCAGGACGCCGCCCAATACGGCGGTTACATCATGGGGGCGTCGGATCACTTCTTCGAAGGCGAGCCGGAAAACATCCAGACTTTCGTCGACATCGCCAAGGAATTCCGCTACTGAAGCGCCGCACACTACCGTGCCCGGCCGCCGAAGGCGGCCCGTACCAAGACAGTCATCGCAGGACGCGCTTTATTTCTGTACGGTGATCAACGCACCGGGCGCGGTCGTGAATCCGCTGTAAGTGGCCGTCACGGAGTTGTCGCCATCCGGTGCGTTCGCCGGGACAACCACGTTGAACTGATAGAGGCCCGGAGTCACCACGCCGGCGTATGCCACCGTCGCCTGAACTCCTCCGATCAAAATCAACGGCAGCGAGGACAGCGGGCTGAATTGGGTGGCTGAACCTTCCACTAGTGGCGTTGAAGGCACACCGAAACCGTTGGCGTAAAGAACCACGGTTTCGTTGGGCTTGGCCGGTGTGAACTGGTAGCCCGGGACGGACATGGAAGCCGGCCCCAACAGGCTGCCGTCGGCGTGCGTCGAGGCGATATACTTCGTGGCCCCGAACAGGAAGAACCCGGGTGCTCTGGCTCGCACATTCACCGTAAAGGCCTGGCTGGAATTCGCGCCGTTGGTAACCACAACCTGGACCTTACCGGTGGTGCTGTCCAGTCCCGTCAGGACGTTCACTTGGGCGGGGCTGATGAAGTACACGTAGCTGGGCTTGCCATTCACCGTGACGCTCACGTTGCGGAGTTGCGTGGGCATTTTGCCGGAAGCGAATTCCGGAGCCGTACTCCAGGTGAAGCCGTAGGGACCGAGGTCGGTGGGCGCGAGGTTCGCACCTTTGATCTCGATCCAGGTGTTCAGCGCGATATCCGGTCCGCCCCCGGCCGCGTTGATAGAGGTAATCATCGGTGTCGTCGCCGGCAGGCCCGCTTGAGTCAGGGTGAACACCACGTTACCGACCAGAATCTGCGCGGTGCGAGCCGCGGTGCCGGTGTTGGCTTCCACGCCGTAGTTGACGGACACGCTTCCGGTGAAGTTCGGTCCGGAGGTCACGGTCAGCCAGGATTGCGTCGACACGGCCCGCCAGGAGGCGGAAGTCAGGTTCGTCGTGACGGCGAAACTGCCCGTGGAAGCATTCGCCGGAACATTCACCGCAGCCGGATTGAAAGCGAACGTGCTAGTAGCTCCTATCTGCGAAACCACGACGCCATAGCCGCCGATTACCACGGCCGCCACGCGCGAAGAAGCGCCTGGGTTCGACTGCACCGTGATCGTCAGCGTGCCGCTTCCCGACCCAATATCCGGGGTGACCGTAAACCAACCCTGGTTTGCGGAGGCCACCCAGCCGCAGTCTGGAGTGGTCGTGATCGCGACCGTGAAGGTCTCTCCGGCGGCGGGCACCGCCAGGGCTTCCACTGACCGTTGATAGGTGCAGGTACCGGCCGCTTGGCTGACAAGGCGTGTCTGCCCGGCGATGGTCACCGTACCCTGGCGCGCCGGCCCAGTGTTCGCGTCCACATCAATCCATACGGGACCGACGCCCGCGCCTCTGTTACTGCCGCCAGGGATGGTGATCCACGGGACATTGGAAATCACCTCCCAGGCACAGCCACTGGGAGCAATGACAAAGAACCGCCCTTCGCCGCCGCCACTGTAGAATATGCTGACCTCGTTGGCGACGTCGCCGGGCCGTACGACGTAGGTGCATGCTGCCTGGGTATCGGCAATCTTGGCTATGAACGCCCCGCCGATGACACGTGAGAAAGATCCGGCGGTAGTTGGGAAGGGAGCGTTTCCGGTGCCGGAGATGTAAGCGTTTCCACTGTTGTCGGCGGCAATTCCCATACCCGAATCGCTGGACTGCCCGCCGAGAAGCGTCGAATATGCGAATGCCGTGCCAGACGGACTGATCTTCGATACGAAGACATCGCTCAGAACGGTCAATCCGACGTAGATGAGATCGGCGTTCTTGGGGTCTACTTCCATCACAGTCAGACCTAAAACCTGGCCCAGGTTGGACACCTGGGTCCAGGTGACACCGCCATCCCGGCTGCGATAGCAAGCTCTCGAGGTTATTGCGTACATAATCAATGGGTTCGAAGGCGCCAACGCGAACAAAGCCACCGAGCCCCGGATGCCGCTTCCTATCACGTTCCAGTTCGCTCCCGCATCGGTGCTCCTGTAAAGTATTCCATTGCCGAGCAGCACATAGACCGTATTGGCGTCCGCCGGGCTCACCGCCAGATCGAGAGCCGGGAAATTGACCGGCAACCCGACGCCAGCGAGACTCCACGTGGCAGCCTCGTCCACCGTTTTGAACACACCGCCCGCGGTCGCTGCGTATTGAACCTTCGGATCAGTCGGGCTACAGTCCCAGTCATAGACTATGAGATTCAGCAGGCCCGCGTTCTTCGCAGTCCAGTTGACGCCGTCTGAACTCTGGAAGATGCCCGAGGAGGTGGCGGCAGTGACTTTCGCCGGGTCAGTCGGGTGAACCGCCAGCATATAGACCGTACCGGCCGGATTGGCGCCCAGCCGCTGCCAGTCCACTCCGTTGTCGGTGCTCTTGTACATCCCGTTGCCCGTCGCCGTGTAGAGCACGTTCGGGTTGGAAGCGGAGCGGGCCAAGGCGGTGGCGTTATTCCACAGGTCGGTATGTATCCAGTTCTGGCCGCCATCCGTGCTCCGGTTGATCCCCCTCTCCGCGACGACGATTGTCGCCGTATCTCGAGGATCGACGCTGATCGCCGGAACAGAGTTGCCCGACATGCCGCGCTGGAGGCTGTCCCATTCGACTCCTCCGGTCTTGGAGTACGCAAGTACCGGCACGTACCACTCCCGGTCCTTCTGAAGCGCATTGGAGGTTGGGAAATCTTCGCCATAGTTGAATCCGGTCACATAGGCGAACTCGGACTCATCCACGGCGATGGCCGATCCGCGAACCTGCCTGTTGGAGCCAATATAAGTCGAGTAGACCAGGCCGGTGCCATCCGGCTTCAGCCTGGTTACGAAGGCCGCATTGCCCATCTCTTTCTGGGGTCCAACCGCTCCCGCCGTGGTTGGAAAGTCCGTGGAACACGTTTCACCCGTCACGTAGGCCGAACCGGAAGAGTGCACCGCGATTCCGTATCCCCAATCGACGCAAGTGCCGCCGAGGTAGGTGGAGTACTCTAACGCCGTGCCGCTGCTGCTCAACTTCGTAACGAAGGCGGTGGGATTACCCTTAAGAGTCGTCTGTACTGCCCCCGCAGTAGTGGGGAAATTCGTGGAACTGGTGTACCCGGTGACGTACACGTTGTTGCTCCCATCGATGGCGACGGACTGCCCGTAGTCGTCCGCGGCTCCTCCGAGGTACGTCGAAAACGCCAGGGCACCGGCGGGATCGAGTCTGGTTATGAACACGTCCCGCGAGCCCTTGACGGCCGCCTGGTAGGGCGTCTTTGTGGGAAAGTTGGTGGAATTGGTCACGCCCGTTACGAAAGCCCCGCCGTTGGTCTTGTCCACAGCGATGCCGGCGGCGGAGTCCGAGTTGCTTCCGCCGAGGTAGGTCGAATAAACCAGCGCCGTGCCCTGGGCATTCAGCTTGGCTACAAACGCATCCGTGTTGCCCCCGTAAGTTGCCTGGGCGGCATTCACGAGCGGGAACTCCTTCGAGGTCGTACTGCCTGTGACGTAGGCGGCACCGGCACTGTCCACTGCGATGCCGATTCCCTGGTCCGTGCCGTTCCCGCCAAACAAGGTGGAGTAGACGATAGCGGTACCGTCGGCATTCACCTTGGTTACAAACGCCTCCGCGGAGGACGCGGTCATCGGATTCGTGCCGGTGAGCCCACCGAAGATGGGAAAATTCAGCGAAGAGGTGAACCCGGTGATATACGCGTTGCCGGCGCTATCGATCGCGATGCCGCGGCCGCTGCCAGCCGCCAGGGTCCCCAGGTAAACCAGCACCGGATCGATCACCAGCGAAAGGCTTCTGTCGTATTCCGCCAGCGAGAAACCGACGCGCTGACCTGCCAGCAGGACATAACGCACCTCGATGGACCGCCGCCGGCCGCCCACTTCCTGATAGGCGTACGGTTTTTGGAAACGCAGTTCACCGGCGCCGGAGGCAATCCCCAGCCCGCCATCAGGATCCAGTTTCACGGCGGTAGTCCCCCGGAAACCAAACTGGATCGCTTTCGGATCTGCGCCGGGCGCGACCACGAAATCGTATTCCAGACGGCCTTGGTTTCCGTAATACATCAGATCGATTCCGGGATAGAGTTGCCGGTAACGCACCTTCGCAAAGGTTGGCACGCCCGTGCGCCACTGCCTGGGGTCGTTTCCGTGCAGGTAGTTCATGAGACCCGGCAGTTTGTCGATGCCTGCAACCTCCTTCGGCTGGCGCGCGCCGAGAAACTCCATCGTCACGGTGGAGGTGGTCCCGTCCTCGCTGCTCAACGCGAGAACCGCTTCGGTATCCGTGAGGAATACCCCGAAGGACGGGCTTCGCGCCAGAAAGCGGACATTTCCATCCACCTGTCCGGCGTTGCGCTCAAAACTCAAGGGAAGGTTGCCGTAGTTAGGATAGTTGGTGGCCGCCGGATACAACAGCACCGGCAAAAACACCACGGTTGTCGCCATCAAAACCAATTGTCGTAGGATGGACTTGGTCACCATGCACCTCCATGGGTGCGGCAGGAAGTGAACCTTCCTGGTTAGAGGGTCAAAGGTGTTTCCGCGTCCTCGAAGACGTGGAACTGATTTCAGGCGGGAGTTCCATTACAGCTCCCCAGCTAACTGGTAGTGTACATCGCCCCAGCTTCCAGGGATCCTGCAAAACCGACTCTTTATTTGGGCCGGATTGCTGCCCGTACCGCGGCCCGCGGCGGTGCCGCTGGCGCCGTCACAGCAGCCCCACGATCCGCCCTTCCTCGTCCACGTCCATCTTGAATGCCTGGGGCGTGGCCGACAAGCCCGGCATCAGCAGCATGTTGCCGGCGATCACGACGATGAAGCCGGCGCCTGCGGCCAGGTGCGCGTCGGTCACTGTGAGCGTCCAACCCGTGGGACGCCCCATCAGCTTCGGATTGTCGGAAAAAGAGGACTGCGTCTTGGCGATGCACACGGGCAGATGGCCGAAGCCGAGCTCGGTGAATTTCCGTATCTTCTTGCGCGCGTTCGACTCGAAGTACACGCCGCCGGCGCCATAGATCTCCCGCGCCACGGTCTCCACCTTCAGTTCGATGGAGTAACTGGACGGATACAGCGGTTGCACCTGTTCCGGCGAGCTCGCATCGGCCACCGCCATGACCTTCTCGGCCAGATCCGTCGCCCCGGCGCCACCCTTGGTATAGGCTTCCACCACCGCGGTCTCAGCCCCGGCCTCCTTACAAAACGCCCGCACCATGGCGATGTGCTCGTCCGTGTCGCCAGGGAACCGGTTGACGGCGACCACGAACGGCAGCCGGAACTTACGCAGGTTCTCCATGTGCTTCTCGATGTTGCAGAACCCGGCGCGCAGCGCGGCCGCATCGGTCGAGGACCCCGGCGCGATTCCCTGCCCCTGCTCCATCAGGGCGCGCACCGTTGCGATGAGCACTGCCGCCGAAGGACGGAACCCCGCCGCGGGCATGACGATGTCCAGGTACTTCTCCGCGCCCAGGTCGGCCGCGAAACCCGTCTCGTTCACGACGTACTCGGCCAATCCCATCGCCATGCGCTGCGAAATCAGGCTGCTGGTCCCGTGCGCAATGTTGGCGAAGGGGCCCGCGTGCACAAACGCCGGTGTGTTCTCGCTGGTCTGCACCAAATTGGGCATGATGGCTTCATTGAGCAGCACCATCATGGCTCCGGTGGCTTCCATGTCCGCGGCTCTCAGCACGCGCCCTTTCACATCGAATCCGATGACGATGTCGCTCAACCGCTTGCGCAGATCCTGGCGGGAAGCGGCCAGCGCCAGGATGGCCATCACTTCGGACGCCGCCGTGATGACGAATCCTGCCTGGCGCGGCGGACCGTTCACCTTCCCGCCGAGCCCGACAATGACGTTGCGCAGCGCCCGGTCGTTCATGTCGATGGTGCGCGGCCAGAAGATGTTGTCGACATCGATCTGCAAGCGGTTGGAATGATGGATGTGCGCGTCGATGAGCGCCGCGAGCAGGTTGTGCGCCGCACTGACGGCGTGAAGATCGCCGTTGAAATGCAGGTTGATGGTCTCGCTCGGCAGCACCTGGGAGCGCCCGCCGCCAGTGGCGCCGCCCTTCACGCCGAACACCGGACCCAGCGACGGTTCGCGCAACGTGGCGATGGCGCGCTTTCCGCACTGCTCGATCGCCTGCGCTAGGCCGATGCTCACTACCGTCTTGCCTTCGCCGCTACCGGTCGGCGTGATCGCGGTTACCAATATGAGCTTGCCCTGGGGGCGCGAAGCGCAGGTCTCCAGCAACTCCAATCGCAGCTTGGCCGTGTACTTGCCGTAGTATTCCAGGTACTCGTCACCAATCGAGAGACGGTCCGCGATCTCGCGAATCAATAACATTTTCGGATCCATACAGAGTTTTCTCACGCTGCCGTATCTTCCACCACGTCTTCCGGATGGACGATCCGGCCGGCCGCGGCGGCCGCCGCCACCACGGCGGGGTTGGCTTCATACACCTGCCGCCGCGTGCTCCCGGCAGCGGAATCGTAGCTGCAATCGGTCGTGGAGATGCACACCTCGCCGCTTACCAACATCCCATGCGCGATGCTCGTGGCCTCTCCACATCCCGGTGGAAGGATGACCGCGCCCGCGGCGGCCAACGCCTGAAGATAACCCGCCTTCATCGTGTCCAGATATACCTTTTGAGAGGCCGGAATCGCCAGCAGCCGTGTTCCGGTGTGCACCCGCTTCCCCGTCAGGACGTCGGCCGCCGCGGCGAAGTCTTCCGGGCGCCCGTTCGAGCAGCTACCCAGAACCGCCATATCGACCTTTGTGTCGGCAACCTCCGAAAGCGGAAGCACCTTCTCGGCCTTCCCGTGGCACGCGACCTGAGGTTCGCTCAATTCTTTCTGTACGTTGATGTGCAGTACTTTTTCGTAAGAAGCATCGGAGTCGGGTGCCCACGCCGGGCTGAACGCCTGTGGCGTTCCTGCCATGCGAGCCAGGTGCGTCAGCAGCGCATTGTCCACGTCTGTGAAGGCGGATACTGCGCCGACGCGCCGCGCAAGGCTCGTCAGCACCATGCGAGAGGAAATCGACATGGCCGCGATCGCCGGACCGCTGAAGCCGATGCAGCAGCCGGTATTCGACCTTCCCATGCTCGACGCCAGGTGGAGGGCCAAGTCCTTGGCGGAGATCCAGGGACGAAAGATGCCGGAGACCTCAATGCGGACTGTCGGCGGTACTCGAACCTTCAACCGGCCGCGTTTCCAAACCTCGGCCATCCGCTCGATGCCGATGTCCAGCGCCAGCGCACCGTACGCTCCGTACGCGGCGGCATGGCGGGTCGTTCCCACCACGAACATACCTGGCAGCGCATGCCCTTGTTCCGCCACCACCTGATGGCAGACTCCGCCGCGGCCAACGTCATAGAAGTGCTTCAGTTCCTGTTCGCGTGCGAATCCGCGCAAAGCCTTCTGCTCCTCGCCGCGCCGCACGGGGTCGAGTTGCTCCAGGACGATCACGATGCGGTCCGCGTCCCACACCTCCTCGCCGCCCAGGAAGAGGAATCGCTTGCGGACCTCATCGGCGTTTCCCGAAGATGCCGCCAGGTCGACGGCCACCGTCACCGTCTCGCCGGGATAAACCTCATCCCGCCCGGACGCGCGCGCCAGGATCTTCTCAGCCAGCGTCATGCGGTCTCCTCGCTCAGCCTTCCGAGGATCGTCCTATTGTACGCGGCGGAGAATGGCTTGTCTCAGCTCGTTTTGAGCTTTTTCAGTGCACCGTCGATTTTCTTCTGCAACTCCTTGGTCTGCTTGGTCGGCGGGACGAGTTTCAATGCCTCCGTGGCCTCGGTCAATAGCATCTTGGCGCGGTTCGGCTGGTCGAGCTTGGTGCGGCCGAAAAGCTCGGATTCCGCATACAGCGAACCGGCCATGGCAGTCAGGAAAGCATCCCGCGGCACCTGAACGTTGCCTTTGTTGAACAACTCCAGAGCCTTCGCCGGGTCGCCCGGCGCACCCACGGCAAGGCACGCGGCCATCAGCACTCCGCGTTGCAGCATGGCTCTCTGCAGAGACTCCATCTCGGCCGCCGGGAGCAGCATTCCCTTGCCAACCTTGCCGAGTTGAGGAGGCTCTGCGACGTTGCCGACCGGGTATTTGAAAACCAGGGCGACGTTCGGGTCCTTATTCGCCTCCAGAAACTTGTGGAAGGTTTCGGCGAACTGGAGTGCCTCTCCGCTGGCGGACCCTCTTGCGGCCGTCGTCTGCCTGCGAAACGGCGTCGGATTGCCTCTGTTTGCACGGGCGCCCAGCTCGTACCTGTCCCCCAGTTCCCTGAAGGCTTGGGACAGTCCCGAGGAGACCACTAGTCCCCACGGCAGCGCACGCGCCGTAAACTCATTGTCGGTTCGCGTTACTCCCGCCAACATCTGGCCGGCCCTCACATAATCCCCGAGCCGGTAGGCTTCGACCGCGGCAGACCAATCGAAGGCTGGTGTGCCCGGCTTCGGGGGCTTGGGCCCTGTGCTGCAAGAAGTGGCGAGCAGACCAACGGCAACGACGCCGTAATAGAACAGGCGCCGGATTTGTGCTGCGTTCATACTCACCTCCATGAGACCCTTGCCGGGGATTCCCGACGTGCAGATCTCTTTCCCGACAGAGCATACCTCCACCCTGCCCCGTTTGCAATACCTAAAGGCCCCAAAAAGGCTCCCGCCGGCCCGGATGCATCGAATTTAGGGCTCCCTTTCGGCGCTTTGGCACTAAAATACAGGCAGGCGCTCTTCCATCGTGTGCGGCAAGGGAGGTGGAAGGTTATGCTCGGAGGACGTGAAAAGAGGAAACGTCCCGAAGAGCCTGTTAAGATCCTTCAGGGCCAATCGCGTTACACGGCAGGCGTTTTAGCCATCGCCATTCTGATTTCTCTCACCCGATGTTCGGAGACTCCCTTCTTTGAAAAATAGTGACCGTGCGCGATTTGCGGCAATCGTACCAAGGAGGTGGGTCATGCAGCGGATGTCGAAATTACTTCCGGCTGTGTTGCTGCTGGGAATAGCCACGGCATGCAATCAAGGCCGTCATTCGCCGTCGGGATTCCGCCTGCCGGCGGGCGGGAATGTCGAAAGAGGCAAGGCTGTTTTCCTTGAGTTGCAATGTCACAGCTGCCATGAAGTGCCCGGCACGGACGTGCCTCGACCGACGGTGCAGCCTCCGGTCCCGGTAAGGCTTGGAGGTGAAGTCGCCAAGGAGTTGACGGACGGTTATCTTGTGACGTCGATCATCAACCCCTCCCATAAGCTGGCCCGTTTCGCGAAAGCGTCGATCACGGTTGGCGGGAAGTCCCGCATGCCGGATTACGCAGATCGGGTGACGGCGCGGCAACTGACCGATCTGGTGTCCTACCTACACTCGAACTACACCGTTCGACGGCCGATGGGGGACTATCTCCGTTACTGAGAGGCTGCTGGTAGAGCGATTCGCCAGCACCTTCCGGTGGCTGAAAGGAGCGTTCAGGGATGTTCTGGTTCACACTGTTTTTGCTACAGGCGGCTGCGTCGCCGCAGATCGAGCGGGGCGAGGCCCTTTTTTTTGATTCCGCGAAGGGATGCGCGAGCTGCCACGCGATGAAAGGGCGGGGCACGGCGGTCGGCCCGGATTTGAAGGGCATGGGCAGTCTTGCCCCACCGGCAATCGCGGTGGCGGTACGCTCCACCATCACTTCGTACGTCCAGCACGTCAAGCTGAAGTCCAAGGAGTCGTTTCCTGCGATGCCCGGCGCCAAAGATGAGAAAACCATTGACTTGTACGACCTATCGAAGACACCGGCCCAGATGCGCAAGACCGACCGGACCGAGATTGAATCGATGTCAAACAACGATACCTGGAAGCACTCGGACATAGCGAAGAAGTACACGGACGAACAAATGGCCGACATTATCGCCTATGTCCGTTACGCGGTCACCGGCATCCCGAAAAGTGTTGACCCTTCTGAAGTCCGTTAGGCGGGGTGGCGAACATTGAGGCGCGTTCCGTTCAGCGGGCGGACATCGCGTGAGCGGTTTTCGTCTGCTTCGACTCCGCCACGCGGGAGACCACTTCGTTTGTGGCAAACCACAAGTCTCTGGGGCGGCTGATGGTGTACTCGGTTCCCTTGAAGAACTTCACGACATGGCCAATGGCATCGTGCCAGGGCGTCTTCCGGGGATCCGCGGTGTAGTTCAAATAGAAGACCGGGTAGTCTACCTGCCCCCATTGCCGGAGAGCCCCCTCCGGCACGTTCTGATCGAGCAGCGCCTTGGGGCCCGCAAACACCAAAGCGTCAACCTGCCTGGCCCCCAACACCTCACGGCGAATCAGATCCTCCAGGAACTCCGTATCCCCGTGCTTCCGGCCGAGGCGTTTCACATCGATCGTTCCCAACTGCAGCGAACCAAGAGCTTTTCCGAGACCGGGGAAATCGATCTGCTCAGCACTGTCCTGCCGCCAGATCACGCGCTCCTTCTCCAGGTTGAACGCAACGATGGAGAACCTGCCTATGCGCGGATCTCTCGCGAGACTGCGCAGGATCGAAATCAGGCCATTCAAATCCCGGGGCTGAAGCGTGGTCGACCGGTAATTCTGTGGCGCGAAGTTGATCAGGATTTTCACATTGAGTGAAGCCTCACCTTGCGCGCGCTGGACCGGCGGCTCTGCCTGGAAGCTCTCCGGTCCGTTGCCCTCCACCACGCCAGGGGCGATGGCCATGCTAACCTCCTTGTCCCGGGCCGGGAGGCTTGCCCGCAGGTCCCAATAATGCGAACAAACACGCCCGGCTTGGTCACGCATCAGCCAATCGACGTGGTAGTTACCCTCTCCGATCTCGAAGTCGCCAGGCAGGTGGGCCGCTCCATTGGCACCCTCTTCAATGGCAGGTACACGGTAATGCTGGGAGAAGGACACCGGCACATCTCTATGGTCATCGGGCGTCACGCGAAAGAGGATGGTAAGCATGTTCTCGGAGCCCGCCAGCTCGCGTAAGGGGATAGCCGCCTCGTAACCGGCATGGAACTTCAGATCGAAACCGAGCACCGGTTTGGTGGGCGTCGCCGTGCAGGGGAGGTCATGGCGTGCTTCCTGGGCGTCGAGAACCGCAGCGTCGGCATTGAGAAGCCGGGCCATTCCCCCGGGCCCGTCACCCACCAGAAGCTTCTGCGCGCCGGCTGGAGCGGCCAACAACAAACCCAAGGCCGTACAAGCACCCCAACAGCTTATTACATGGAAGGCAGTACCCTCTGTGTGCATCGCGGCACCCCAACAAGAAACGGTCCTTCCCGCAGAATTCCGCCTGTTAGCCTACTCGAATAGATGATTCACGCCTTTCTTTCGGTTCACAGGATATCAGTCCCATAATCGAGTCATGGGACGGGATGGTCGCAGTCCGGCTTCCCAGAGACGGAGGACCGACCTGCTTGGGTGGTGGTACGTGTGCATCGGCGGCGGATTCCTCTTGCTCGGCATACGCAGCCTGCTCTACGGCCAACGGTTCTGGCTGATTTTGCTCCGCTGGGTAATAGCGGCCGGCTTCATCTTCCTGGGTGTGAACAGGCTCCGGTGAGGAAGCGCTCGCGGGACACACTCCCCCTTCGGTCCCTGCCAGATCGCGTTCTCGCTGTTTCTTCTTACGGAAGCCTTTGCACGATCTCGGCGAATTCCTTCTCGGTGAAAGCCCTCATCGTCATGCTCGTGACGTTACCTTTCGAAGCTATGGAAAGGACTGCCGCCGCAGCGGCCTCGTCGCTAGGGCCTTCCGTCACCGCCACGACGTCGTACTTGCCCATCGTGACGTAGATGCCCAGCACTTTCCCTCCCACGGACTCGATGAGGTTCTTGGATGCCGCAAACCGCGCGGGGGCGTTCTTCATGTCCTTCGTGCCCTGCTCGGTCCACTTGAAGAGAGTCACATAGGTTGGCATCATGCACCTCCCCGTGAGTCAACACCCAGTGAACGTACCCAGCCGCCGGAGTTCCCGGCCCGGCTGATCTGCTGCTTTCGAGTGTACACCCGGCTCTTGCTGTCGAGGCCGCCCTTTCTCAGTCCTCTGCCCGCCTTCACCGCCGCCGCACGGCGCTCGCGACCAGTCCCTGCGCCGCTTCCACGGCCAGCGCCGCGGCATGTTTGGATGTGCTTGGCAGTCCCCCGAGGGCCAGCTCTATGTCGCCCGGGGTCAACTGCTTCGCCTGCTCCAGGGTTTTACCGGTTATCCATTCGGTAAGCGCCGACCCGGCAGCGATCGAGGCCGTGCAGCCCCGCGCTTTGAAACGGGCTTCCACTATGCGAGAGTTTTCGATCCGGGCCGACAGCCGCAGCACGTCCCCACAAGCCGGATTGGACGCTTCCGCCATTACCGACGGCGGCTCCAATTCGCCGGCGTTGCGTGGATTGCGGAAATGATCGAGTAGCTGTTCGCTGTACACCGACTCGCCCACTACCGCTATGATAGCGGCATGGCTGCAAGGCAGAGCACGGCGGATCGGAAACCGATTGTAGTGGTTGCCGCGCTCATCGAACGTGATGGCCTGTTCCTCATTTGCCAGCGGCATTCCTCCGATAGCCACTCGCTGAAATGGGAGTTTCCGGGAGGCAAAGTCGAGTCCGGAGAGACGCACGCCGGCGCCCTGGCGCGCGAACTGGAGGAGGAGCTTTCCATCCAGGCAATGGTAGGCCGCGAGTTGGCGCGCCATGAGCACCGTTATCGGGGCCGCCGCCCGTTTCTGCTTGTCTTTCTACGCGTTGACCGCTTCTCGGGCGAACCGCATAACAACATCTTCGAGGACGTGCGGTGGGTGAAGCGGGAAGAATTGTCCGGCTATGACTTTCTCGAAGGCGACCGCGAGTTTGTCGAAGCCCTGGCCGCCGGCACCTATTAGTTTCCCTTGAGTTTGAACTCGAGGCCGCGCTCGCGGTTCAGATTTTCGGTGTATCCCCGATCCAGGCTCTCGAGCGGAGCCGACTTATGATCGCCCTGCACGGTGAGGTAGTGCAGCTTGCCTGCTTCGCGCCAGTAAGCCGCCACGGACTGGATTGAGTTGTCTTTGAAGACCAGCAGGTAAACCGCGGGCTTCGCCTCCCGCTTCACGGCCGCCGGCTCCTCGGCAGTCGTGGGAGCCAACGATGGTGCCGAGTAAACTTGCACCCCTCTGGTCTCCTCATTTTCGCTCCCAGGCTCGCGTTCGAGCGGCCTGGCGGCATCGGGAGAGTAGAAGTTGTTGACCACCACCTGCGTGGGCTGCGGGGACGCCGGCGCAATCACGAACACCGGCCACGCCGGTTGATAGAGATATCCGCCCAGAAACACGGCTGCGGCGCGGGGTGCGCGTCCGCCTCCAGTGGGGGCTCCCGTATAGGGCGGCGTGCCGCTCACAGTGGCCTGCAAGCGCGCGGCGTAGCTTGTGTCGGAGATCGAAAACGGATTACTTCGCTTCCCTATGCCGGGTTGCTGGGCAAAGCCCACGCACCCAAGAAACATCACCGCGCCAGCCGCGACCAAGCTCTTCATGAGCGCCTCCCCGACGATTCGCGATACAATTCTACCGCGGCAACCTTCCGCCCAATGGAGTCACATATGGATCCCCTCAATCAGACGCAGGTTTCCCGGCGCGGGTTTCTCGCCTCGAGCGGCGCGGCCCTGGCCACAGCGTCCTCCTCCACGGCCGCGCAGGCCAAACCGAAAATCCGCATCGCCCAGGTGGGCACCGGCGGCCGCGGCGTGTACTGGGGCACCGATTTGGTCAAGAATTACAGCGACGTCGTCACCCTGGTGGGACTGTGCGACATAAACGGCAAGCGCGTCAAAGTGGCGCGCGAACTCATGGGCGCCGACGCTCCCACCTACGTGGATTTCGATCAGATGGTCAAGGAGACCAACCCCGACCTCATCCTGATCACCACCACCGACTCGGCGCACGCCGGGTACATCGTCCACGCCATGGAACTCGGCAAGGACGTGCTCACCGAGAAGCCGCTCTGCACGGACGAACAGCAGGCCCAGGCCATCCGCGATGCCGAAAAGCGGTACGGCAAGCGTCTCATCGTGGGCTTCAATGCGCGCCACTATGCCGAAGCCAAGAAGATAAAGCAACTCCTCATGGACAAGGCCATCGGCGACGTGATCTCCGTCGACTATCAGGAGTACCTGGATACCAGCCACGGCGCCAGCTACTTCCGGCGCTGGCACCGCCTCAAGGAAATGTCCGGTACGCTGCTGGTCAGCAAGAGCTGCCATCATTTCGACCAGGTCAACTGGTGGCTGGACTCGCCGCCGGTCGAAGTCGTGGCTTACGGCGACCTGAAGTTTTACGGCAGGAACAACTCGTTCCGCGGCACGCATTGCCGCGTCTGCCCGTACAGGAACAAGTGCCAGTTCTTCTGGGACGTCACCAAGAGTGCGAGCGCCGTGAAGCTTTACGTAGACTGCGAATCCGAGGACGGCTACCAGGTGGACGGCTGCGTCTGGCGCCAGGACGTGAACATCTACGACACGTATTCGGTCATGGTCAAGTACGCGAATGGGGCCCGGCTCACTTACACCGCCAACACGTTCATGCCTTACGAAGGACAGGAAATCGGGATCAACGGCACCAAGGGGCGCATCGACTTCAACATGTACGGCGGCGGCGGATATAAGGACTTCCAGCTCCGCATGACCCCGAATTTCGGCAAGTCGGAACTCGTCACCGACCTGCCGCGCCGCACCGGCGGCCACGGCGGCGCCGACCCCTCACTGCACGATCTCATTTTCCGCGAATGGGACCAGCCTGATCCGCTCGGGCTCAAAGCCAACAGCCTTGCCGGAGCCTTGTCGAGCCTAGTGGGCATCGCCGGCTATCGCAGTATCGAACGAGGCGGCGAACGCGTGAAGCTCGCCGACCTGGCCAAATTATGATCCCCGCGGAAATCATCTTCAATCCTGCCTGGTGGCGCCGCAATTACGGGATCAGCTTCGAGCAGCCCTTCTATCTGGATGCCGCCGCGCGCATCGAGAATGACATATTGATGCGCCGCGTGATGTATGAGCGCTTCGGGTTGGGCGAGCCCGGTCCGAAGCCGCGGCCTGTCATCGGGTCCATGTACGTCGCCGGCGGCTTCGTGATTCCGGCGCTGTTCGGCGTCGAGGTGCGCTTCGCCGCCGACCAGGCCCCCTGGCCGGTTCCCAAGTGCCTGAGCCGCGAAGAAGCCATGGCGCTCGCGGTGCCCGATTTCGAGAACCTGTGGCCCATGAAGCAGCTTATCCAGCAGATGGACGAGCTCGAAAAGGAACACGGCTGCCTGGTTGGCGACCTCGACCTCGACGGCGTTCTCAACACGGCCCTTCAATTACGCGGAGAGCAGTTCTTCGTCGACCTGGCTGAAGATCCCGAATTGATCGATCACGTCTGCGGCGTGGTGGCCGAGGCGCAGGCGCGCGTGGGCGCCTACATCCGTTCCCGGACAGGGACGAATTCGGTTTCGGTCAACCGTTCCATCGTGAACGTGGACCCGCGTATCTACCTGCACGGCAACTGCACTGTGCAGATGGTCTCGCCGGCCACCTACCGCCGCTCGCTGCTCAAGTGGGAAGTCTATTTGGCCGAACGGCTCGCGCCGTACGGAATCCACCATTGCGGG